>DXFZ01000089.1 GCA_019114175.1 Candidatus Corynebacterium gallistercoris | reverse complement strand
GCGCAGCTGCTGGACTCCGCGGCCCAGGTGGACCGGGACAGCCTGCACGCCGCATCCGGGCAGGCGCGAGCAGCGCTGGAGAAGGCGCATGCGGAGGGAGACCAGGACCCGCTGGGGTGCTACTCCGAGCTGCTGCAGGCCGATGGCGCGCTGGACATCCAGCTGGATGAGGCACGAGGCGTGGAAAACGACTTCCGCAGGACTGTGGACATGGTGGACCGCACCATCACTGACGCGGAGCAGCGCCTTGTCGGCGTGGAGGACACGGTGCGCAATAGGCGCAGCATCATCGGGGTGGACACGCGGACCACGGCGCAGGCCGCCCGTGATGCGCTGCAGTACGCCCATGACAACCGCCTGCGCGACCCCAAGGAGGCGCTGCTGGCGGCTCAGCACGCGAACCAGCTGGCGAATGAAGCGGTTCGGCTGGCCCGCAAGGACATTGACCGCTTCAATGACCGGCACATGGGCGGCGGTTACGGCGGTGGCAATGGCGGGTTGGTCACCGGCATGGTGCTGGGTTCGCTGCTGAGTGGCAATGGTGGCTTCGGCGGCTTCGGGGGCGGTGGCTTTGGTGGGGGCGACTTCGGCGGCAGCGGGGACATGAGCTTCTAGGGCTCGGCCCGCCCCCGCTACATCACCACACGCAGCACGGAGACCGTCAACGCAGCGATGGAGGCCGCCGCCGGCAGAGTAATCACCCACGCCATGCCGATCGGCTTCATCAGCTTCCAGTTCGCCGCACGGTTCACCAGGCCCACGCCCAGCACCGCGCCGATGAGAATGTGCGTGGAAGACACAGGCAGACCCAGCAGGGATGCACCCATCACCACGGCCGCCGCCGCCAGCTCGGCCGCGAAACCGCTGGCCGGGTGCATCTCCGTGATCTTGGAGCCCACGGTGCGGATCACGAAGCGGCCGATGAACCACAGTCCAGAAATCAGGGCCACGCCCATCATGACCATCACGGCCAGGGGCACCGCAGACTTCTCAGCGATGGAGTTCGTCTTCAACACGTCCAAGATGGCCACGAAGGGGCCCAGCGCGTTAGCGATGTCATTGGAGCCGTGACTGAAGGCAAACGCGGAGGCAGTGAAGACCTGCATCCAGCTGAACAGCAGGAAGGTGGAGCGGGACAGGTTGTGCCGCTTCAGGGTGCGGGAGAAGATATACACCGCCATCCACACCACGGCCGCGATCATGCCGATGATCATGAAGTTCGCCAAAGAGGTCAGGCCGAAGTGCAGGTTCTTCAGACCCTTGAAGAGCATCATCGCGGAGATGATGATGGAGCCCCCCGCCGCCAGCAGCGGCACCCAAGTGTCCAGCGCCCGGTGCGCGTCCACTTGCTCCACCTTGGCGTTGATCTCGTGGAGCTCCTTGAAGTAGTCGCTCTCCAGGTCTGCCGGATCCCAGTCCTTTTCCCTCATGAGCGTGGAGTCCCGCACCATCGCGTTGGTGTAGGCGATCTGCTCGGTCTCGCTGAGTTGGTCGAAGGCCAGCTTGTGGCGGAGCTTCAGCTCTTTCTTCTCCACCTTGATTTCCCGCAGGCGCCGCTCCGCCTCATCGTTGTACACGAGGATCGCGTTCTTAATGATGCGGTACAGCACATACGCCGCCACGCCACCGAGCACGGGCGAAAGCACCCAGCTCATGACGATCTTGCCGATTTCCTCCCACTGCACCATGTTCCAGCTGCCCTTACCGGTGACGAATCCCACGGTCAGGGCCGCGCCCACGATGCCGCCGATGATGGAGTGCGTGGTGGACACCGGCCAGCCCATGCGCGTGGCCAGCAGCAGCCAGATCGCCGCGCCTAGCAGGGCCGCCATCATTATGTAGATGAATTCGTTGGGATCCAGCCCGTCGATCGCGTTCAGGTCCACGATCCCGGACCGAACCGTGTCTGTCACCTCACCGCCGGCTAGCACGGCGCCGGAGACCTCGAAGATCGCGGCCACCACTAGCGCCTGCTTCATCGTCAGCGTTCCCGCGCCCACGGACGTGCCGAAGGAGTTGGCCACGTCATTGCCGCCGATGTTGAACGCCATGAACACGGCGAAGATCACGGAGGTGATGAGGATGATCTTGTTTGCCCCGTCGCCCACGAAGTCATGTGCCCACAGGGTGAAGACCACCAAGGTGATGGAGAGCAACGCGCCGAAGAAGAGGTGCCACCAGCGGTTGCTGCCCTCTTCCGGCAGTGGGTTGATTCCCTGCGGTAGTGGCGGTGTGTGCGCCGGTGTGGAGGACTGTTGGTTCGGCATGAACGTTGGGGCACCTTTCACGTACGTCAAAAAACGTAGGGCATAAGACGGCCAAATTGTTTCATGTATCCGGCCGCTCTTCTAACCACTCCCCCCGAACTTTACTCCCCTTACCCCCGTTTATAAATCACCCCACGTGAACCTTCGGTGAACTGTTGTTTTTGTTTTATTTTTACGGCGACGCCACCCCACGCCCAGCCGCCTTCGCCATCGCAGCGAGGTATCTTTGCGTAATCATGTCTTGGCCGAAAGAAGCCAGTGGCTTGGCTAGCCGCGCGACGCGCCAGGCCGGCTGGGAGAAGGCCACGCATGTGCCGCGCACAAGGGCGTCACCCTGCGCGTTGGTGATACCGGGGACTGTCTCCACGATGAAGCACTCCTCCCCTTTCTCCACGTGGCCTTGAAGCGTCCCGTACGCCACGGCCGTGCGCCACCCCTGGGTGCCCTCCACGGCCCGCTCGGCGTGCACAACCTCACACGCTGACCGGATCGGCCCGATGCGCAGACCCACCTGCTGGCCTTCCCGCCAGCCCAACGGCACCTCCCCGTTGCCCAGCCGCGGGCGCACCCCGGCGTTGGCGTGTACTTGCCAGGTCCACAAGGCGTCACTGGCGGCGCGGAAGGCCTCCTGCCCGTAGCCGAGATCCCGGCTTGCGCGGGCGATTTTCCACTCCTCGCCGAGCTCGGGTGGGAGCTCGCCTTCCGCGAGCAGCAGGCTGGTACCCCGCAGCTGCTGCGGGTAGGTCAGAAGAAGCCGATCCATACCAGGATGATCAGCGGGATCGCGGCGAGCAGGAGCCACATCCACATCGCGGTGTTGGTCACCACGCGGGTTTCCAGGCAGCGACGCGCAACCCAGGACAGGAAGATCTGCACATCCAGTGGCAGCTTCTCGCCGGGGCCTTCGAACTCCACGTGGAGGTTGCGCAGCCCGCGGTTTTCGCCGCTGAACTGGCCGGCCTTCACGCCATCGATGTCCAGGACGAAGTTGTTTTTCGTCTCGGCGATGATCGCTACCTCGTGGCGGTCCGCGTTTGCTACATAACGCTTGGACCGGGCGAAAGTGGATCCATCACCGCGAACGACCCAGTCGCCGGTTGGGGTATGTGCCGTCGCCGAAGAAGAATTATCAGCATCCAGCCGCCACGAATCCCCGCCGAAGCGAAGGTGGCGTACGCCGCGCTCGTCGGCGAACTCAGCGACCCGGTCTAGGTCATCGGCCGGACCTGCGTAAATGGGGAACGTGTGCCCATCGCTGGGCAGGCCCCACCGGATGTCCTTATTCATGGCCTAGCAGCCCGCCAGCCGCTCAGCGAGGTACGTCTGCAGGTCCTCGAGGTTCACGCGCTCCTGCTCCATGGAGTCCCGCTCACGGACGGTGACCGCGTTGTCCTCCAGTGTGTCGAAGTCCACGGTGACGCAGAACGGCGTGCCGATCTCGTCCTGGCGGCGGTAACGGCGGCCGATGGCACCAGAGGTGTCATAGTCCACGTTCCAGAAGCCGCGCAGCTGCTCGGCCACCTTCTCCGCGGTCGGGGTCAGGGTGTCCTTCTTGGACAGCGGAAGCACGGCGACCTTCACTGGGGCCAGGCGGCGGTCCAGCTTCAGCACGGTGCGGGTATCGGTGCCGCCCTTGGCGTTCGGCACCTCTTCCTCGGTGTAGGCATCGCAGAGGAACGCCATCATCGCGCGGCCGAGGCCTGCGGCGGGCTCGATGGTGTAAGGGATCCAGCGCTCGTCGGTGGTCTGGTCGAAGAAGCTCAAGTCCTCGCCGGAGCCTTCGGAGTGGACGCGCAGATCGTAATCCGTACGGTTGGCCACGCCCTCCAGCTCGCCCCACTTGGAGCCGTTGAAGTGGAAGGCGTACTCCACGTCCACGGTGCGCTTGGAGTAGTGGGAGAGCTTCTCCTGCGGGTGCTCGTAGAGGCGCAGGTTCTCTTCCTTGATGCCCAGGTTGATGTACCAGTTGTAGCGGTCGTCGATCCAGTACTGGTGCCACTGCTCGTCCTCGCCCGGCTTGACGAAGAACTCCATCTCCATCTGCTCAAACTCGCGGGTGCGGAAGATGAAGTTGCCCGGCGTGATCTCGTTACGGAAGGACTTGCCGACCTGCGCGATGCCGAACGGGGGCTTCTGGCGAGAGGTGGTCATCACGTTCTTGAAGTTGGTGAAGATGCCCTGGGCGGTTTCCGGGCGCAGGTAGTGCAAACCCTCCTGGTCATCCACGGGGCCGAGGAAGGTCTTGAGCAGGCCGGAGAATGCGCGCGGCTCGGTCCAGGCGCCGGGCTGGCCGGTCTCTGGATCGTTGATGTCTGCCAGGCCGTTCTCCGGCGGGTGGCCGTGCTTCTCCTCGTAGGCCTCGAGCAGGTGGTCAGCGCGGTATCGCTTGTGCGTGTGGAGGGATTCCACCAGCGGGTCGGTGAACACTTCCACGTGCCCGGAGACCTCCCACACGCGCTTCGGAAGGATCACAGAGCTATCCAGGCCGACCACGTCACGGCGGGAGGTCACCATGTGGCGCCACCACTGGCGCTTGATGTTTTCCTTCAGCTCCACGCCCAGCGGTCCGTAGTCCCAGGCAGAGCGGGTGCCACCGTAGATCTCTCCACAGGGGTAGACCAAGCCTCGGCGCTTGGCGAGGTTGACGACGGCATCGATAGTGCTAGCCATGCTCTAGCGGTTCTCCTTGTGTCTGGGGTTTGCGTCAATGGTCACGAGCGGTCGCGAATTGACGCTGATTCTACGGTGAAATCTACAATCCCCCATCCTAGCGTTTACGCCTTCGGCGGGTGGATGCTGGGGGCGGGATTGCTGGCGCTGGCTTTGGTGCTGGCTTTGGCGGGGGCTTCGGCGCTGACCTTGCCGCTAGCTCTGAACTCTTGCTTTTTGCCGCTGACTTCTCGCCTTCACGACGCTTGACGTCCCCTTCCCCGCACCCCGCCATCTAAATCTTCTATTCTGTGAAGTAGCACATTTGACCACCTGGGCTTTTAGAAAGACCCCAGCCATAGAATAGAAGATTTAGATGGCGCACCTCTGGCTCACGCCTCCGGTCCCAAAAATATGTTAATTTGCAAAGTAGCAGATTTGACCATCTGGAGTTTTAGGTGAGGGAAAGCGGAAGATTAACATATTTTTGGGTCTCCCCCTGAGACCCTCCCTTAAGTTCCCCCGGGCGGCCATGGTCTACACGTTGAGAATATGGAGCCATGGAGGATCAGACCCCGAGAATCAGGCCCCGCAATGCAATCCGCCAGAGAATATAAAAAAGGACCTGCGGATAGGGGGGGTTACCGCAGGTCCCGGCCACGCTTTCCTCATAAAGAGGATGGGGCCTGTTCCCCGTTAGCTGGGGGCGGCGAAGGGGGGGGATTACGCCGCGTCCCCAAGGGAACTGCCACTAACTTAACTCACCCACAGACCCTTGTCAAGCAGCGCCCTGAACTGAGTTTATTCGTCAGCGCCCCAGCCATGCGCTGTTATCCTCCATGGTGCGCACAGTTATCACTCGCGTTGCCTCGAGCCACTGTTGCGCAACCAGCACCCCTCACGCGTCTTCACCTACCCGCGTCCACCCCAGCGGAGACCCAGCGGGCCGCCAGAAAGAATCCATGGGCCCCGAAAATTGGTATCCTATTGAAAACGTTTAAGATATGCCTTAAAGTGAATAAAATCACGATTCAGGTTTTTGGCCATCGATTTGGTTCATCGACACGTCCCCGAGGAGCACTCCATGACCGTTAGCAGCTCAGCCCAGCTACCCCGCCGGCCGAAGATCGGGCAACGCAGCACGAGACAACGCCGCGCGGTCATTGAGATCCTCGAAAACATCACGGCCTTTAGCAGCGCTCAGGACATCCACCACGCCCTGACAGCCAACAACCAAAAAGTTGGCCTCACCACCGTGTACCGCACCCTGCAGCAGCTTGCGGACATGGGAGCTATTGACACCCTCCACGATGACAGCGGAGAAACGCTCTACCGCTCTTGCGCCACGGACGATCATCACCACCACCTAGTGTGCACCGACTGCCGCACCACCGTGGAGATCGATGGCGGCCCCGTGGAGAACTGGGCCGAGGACACCGCCTCCGCTCACGGTTTCACCAAGTCCGGCCACACCGCCGAGATCTTCGGCCTGTGCGCTGACTGCCAGGCTCTCGGCCGGAATCGAAGCTAGCTCTTCACCCCACCGAAGCGCCGATCGCGCTTCGCATACTCCAGCACCGCCGCCCGCAGGTGCTCCGGCGTATAGTCCGGAAAGAGCACGTCCTGGTAGACCATCTCCGCATACGTGGACTGCCAGGGCAGGAAGTTGGACGTGCGCATCTCGCCAGAAGGCCGCAGAAACAGATCCACGTCCGGCATGTCCGGCTCATCCAAGTACTGGGCGAAGACCTTTTCGTTGATATTCCGCGGCTTCAACCTCCCAGTCTGAACCTCTTCGGCCACTCCCCTGGCGGCATCCACAATCTCCGCCCGGCCGCCGTAGTTCACGCACATCCCCAAAGTCATCACAGTGTTGTCCTTGGTCTGCTCCTCGGCTTTCTCCAGCTCGGCAATCACGGACCGCCACAGCCTGGGGCGCCGCCCCACCCACCGGATGCGCACCCCCAGGCTGTCCAGGTAATCCCGCTGCCGGCGCAGCACGTCCCGGTTAAAGCCCATGAGGAAGCGCACTTCCTCCGTGGAACGCCGCCAATTCTCCGTGGAGAAGGCGTACGCCGACAGGTAGTCCACCCCCATGGAAATGGATTCCTCCACCAGGCTCAGCAGCACGGCCTCGCCCCGGCGGTGCCCTTCAGTCCGGGGCATTCCCCGTTCCTCCGCCCAGCGGCCATTGCCATCCATCACCAAAGCAATGTGCTTTGGCACAAACTGTTGGGGAACCTCAAAACTACTCACCTCGCCTACTTTACAGCGCGGCATACGCCTGGCACGCGACCTCCACCTGCTGGCGCACATGCGCCACCAACAACTCATGGGCCACGGCCGAAACCTCGCGGTCTCCCAGCGCCTCCGCCGCTGCCTCCATCCGCCCCCGTTCCAGCAGCCATAACGCCCGCACAGCCTGCGGCGGAGGGATAAACGCCCCCGGCGGCCGGCACGTCACGCACACCGCCCCGCCCGCTTTCGGGTGGAAAGCCCGGTGCGGCCCCTTCTTACCGCACTGCGCGCAATCGACCAAGCTGGGCGCCCAGCCGGAGAGCTCCAACCCCTGCAGAACAAAACGGTCCACCACATTCACCGGCGGTACCCCGCCGTGATGGGGGTCGGCGAGGAGACGCAGGGTGGCGTCGAGAAATAGAAAAATATCCTCTGCCAGTCCCGGCTCCGTGGCGAAGACCTGCGCCACCTCCAGCGCGGCCGAGCCGGCCATGTAGAGGTCCACGTCCGCCACGAGAGCGGGTGCGTAGGTAGCGACGGTCGCGGCGTCCGCGATGGAGTGCAGCGAGCGCCCGGGGTACAGCTGCACGTTGACGCGCGAAAAGCGGTCCAGCCGCGCGCCGAAGCGAGATCTGGTTTTTCTAATTCCTTTGGCGACGCCCCTAACAAGCCCATGCTCCCGCGTCAGAAGGACCAAGATCAGGTCAGCTTCCCCTAGCTTGTGGGAGCGAAGAACGAAAGCCTCGTCGCGGAAGTTCGGCCGCGAGGCGGACCGGGAGCGAGCCATGAAGTTAGAGGGTCACCGCTCCGGACGATGCGCGCTGCTGGATGCGAGCCCAGGACTCCGCGGTGCGCACCACAGCGTGGGCGACCTCCAGCATCACGCGCCACATGCAGATTTGCAGCAGAGCGCCCACGAGGACGACGATCATGTTGACCAGGCCCGCGGCGAAGGTGGGTTCGCTGGCGGCGCTGAAGACTTCGCCGTCGATCTCGAAGGTGATCCAGGAGGCGCTGAAGCCGAGGAAACCGTTCAGGATCGCATACAAGGAACTGAAGCCAATGAAGACCACGCCCACGATGAACATCACGCGCATGAATGTGGTGGTGATGTACTTGGTGAAGCCGACATTGCCCAAGGCGGTGAGGAACTTGCCGAAGGAGGAGTCCGCGGCAGGGACACCCCCGGCAGGTTGATTCACGTTAGTGTCAGCCATGGGTTACGCTCCAAACTGAGAGCTGGAGTTACCGCTTTCCTGCTTGGACTGGCGCTCGTCGATGGACTGCACGGCCTGGGAGGTGCGGATCAACGCCACGGCCACCTCTAGGCCGACGCGGTAGAAGGCCAACGTCACCACTGCACCGACGACGAGGACAGGCAGGCCGACGAGGAAACCGATGAAGCCGCCGTCCTGGGTCAGGGCCAGCAGCAGGATCATCAGGCCAGCCAAGACCACCAGGCCGACGAGCACCATCAGCAGGATGTACAGCAGCTTGACCACGGACGGGGTGACGTAGCGGGTGAAGCTGAAGTCAAACAGGGCCTTGAAGAAGGAATCCTGGTTGGTGCCGTGCACTGGCTCGTTGGAACCCGGGTACGCGCCGAAGTTGGGCTGGCCGTACTGCTGCTGGCCGTACTGCTGCCCGTATTGCTGGTTGTACTGTTGCTGGCCGAAGGGCTGCTGGCCGTACTGCTGCTGAGAACCCTGGGAGTACGGGGATTGATCGAACTGCTGGCCGAAAGGCTGCTGGCCGTACTGCTTCGTCGCGTTATCGTTGCTATCGGCCTTGGCCTCATTGACCGGGGAATCATTGACCGAAGACTCGTTCACTGGAGGAATCTTGGAGGTCTCCTGGGCATCCTGGAAGGACTCACCAGAATTCTGCCCCTGGCTCAGGTAGGGATTTTCATTGTTGTTCCCGTTGGACGGGTCCTGTGGGGTGGTCATTATCCTCACGTGCCTTTCGTTGCAGTGTTGCTTGTTCTTCCTCAATCTAGAGCACCACGCTCCAGATTGCAGCGGCTAGAAGCCCATGCGGCCCAGCTGCTTGGGGTCAGACTGCCAGTTCTTGGCAACCTTGAGGCGCACGTCCAAGTAGACGTTCTGCCCCAGCAGCTCGATGATCTCCTTGCGGGCGTTGTGAACCGTGCGGGACAGGCGGCGGCCATCCTTACCACGCAGGATCGCCTTCTGGCCCTCCCGCTCCACGTAGATCACTGCGTGGATTTTCAGCCGTCCTTCGCGCTCCGGGTCCTCGTAGACTTCATCAATGTCCACGGCCACGGAGTGCGGCAGCTCGTCGTGCAGGCCGGAGAGAGCGGCTTCGCGGATGAGCTCAGCCATGCGGGTATCCCGGTCCTCATCCGTGATGTGGTCATCAGGGTAGAACTTCGGCCCCTCCGGCAGTTGCTGGGTCAGCACGTCAAGCAACACGTCCAGCTGCACCTGCTTCGTGGAGGACACGGGGACCACGTCCGCGCCGTCCAAGAGGTCATGGAGCGCCATGAGCTGCTCGCCCACGGCATCCTTGCCCACCTTGTCAATCTTGGTCACCACGCCAATCAAGGGGGTCTTCGGCGCAATGGTGCGCACCGCGTCCACAATCCACCGGTCACCCGGCCCGATCTTCTCGTCGGCGGGCACGCACATGGCGATGCAGTCCACATCCGCGTACGTATCCTTAACCACCTCGTTAAGGCGCTCACCCAGCAGCGTGCGCGGGCGGTGCAAGCCGGGGGTATCCACCACGATGATCTGGGCATCCGGGCGGTGAACAATGCCGCGGATCGGGTGGCGGGTAGTCTCCGGCTGATCCGCGGTGATGGCGATCTTCTCCCCCACCAGCGCGTTCGTCAGCGTGGATTTGCCCGTGTTTGGCCGGCCCACGAAGCTCACGAAACCAGAGCGGAAGCCAGGCTCAGTGGCGTATTCAGCTGGCACTTCCGCCCCAGCATGGGCGTCCACCGGAAGGTCGGTCAGATCTGGGAAGTCTGCATCGCCATTAGTCATTGTCTTCTACTTTCTGTGTTTCATCATTGTGCTCGTCCACCCGCTGCACGATGGCAGAGCGGATTTTGAGCCTACCGCGGCGGTCACGCCCGCCCTCATAGCGGAAGTGCAATCCAGCGGTGGTGATCTCCGCTCCTGGCAGGGGAACGCGGCCAAGCTCGTAGGCCCCCAGGCCAGCAACGGTGTCTACTTCTTCATGCTGTTCGTCGGAGAACGCAAAGGGCTCAGCCACGCCGTCCCCCTCCTCATACCGCTGCGCGTCATTGAACAGCTCTTCCACCTCGGCCAAGGAGAGCCGGGCCACCAGGCGGTAGGTGCCGTCGCCAAGATCCTCCACGGGGGCGATCTCAGTTGCGTCATATTCGTCCGCAATCTCGCCCACGATCTCCTCCAAGATGTCCTCGATGGAGATCAGCCCAGCCACGGCACCATACTCATCGATGAGCACGGCGATGTGAACCTGCTGGCCCTGCATGTCCTCCAGCAAGTCATCCAGCTTCTTGGAATCCGGCACGAACACCGGGTCACGCATCACATCGCGCACACGGGCAAGGCGCGCGGCGTTATCCGAGTGGTAGGTCTTGGCCACCAAATCCTTGAGGTAAACCACGCCCACAATGTCATCAACATCCTCGCCGACCACGGGCAGGCGGGACAGTCCGGAGCGCACGCACAGGCTCGTCGCCTGGGCAGCGGTCTTATCGGCCTCAATCCACACCATCTCCGGGCGCGGCACCATCACCGTGCGGGCGGACGTGGAGGCCAGGTCAAACACGGACTGGATCATGCGGCGCTCGTCGTGCTCCACGATGCCGCGTTCGGAGGCGATGTCCACCATCTCCCGCAGCTCAATTTCCGTGGCAAACGGCCCCTCGCGGAAGCCCCTACCAGGGGTGATGAAGTTACCCGCAGAGACAAGCAGCCCGGCGATCGGGCCCAAAAGCTTCGTCAGCCCCAGCAGCACCGGCGCGGAGGCCAAAGAGATGGAATAGGGGTTCTGCCTACCCAAGGTGCGGGAGAGCACGCCGACCACCACGAAGGTGAACAGCGTCACCACCGCCACGGCACCCACGAAAGCCCAGGCCCTAGCACCCCACAGCTCCACGAACACCGCGGAGACCACGACCGCGCCCGTGACCTCACAAATCGTGCGGAGCAGCACCAGCAGATTGATGTGCTGCGCACGTTTATCAATGAGCTTCAACAGCCGCGCCGCACCCGGCCGCTCGTCCTTGACCAGCACTTCGGCCCGCGCCAAGGAAATAGACGATACGGCGGTCTCCACGAGGGAAAGCACGCCGCCCAGCAGCAGGGCCACGATGGCACCGGCCACCCCCATGATCACGGAGGAATCTACACCACCCAGCATTGCCACCTACGCCTGCTCGCCAGCTGCTGAATCACGGCCTGCCTTTGGCAACCCAGGCACGCCCGTGTCATCCCTATCCGCTGCAGAGGGGAATGCCGCGGCCCCCGTGGGCTTCGGCCCAAACTCCACGCCGCGTTCTGCCTGGGAGTCATACCAATTCGCCAGAATCTCATTCTGCAGGGAGAACATCCGCTGCTCGTCCTCCGGCGTGACGTGATCGAAGCCCAGCAGGTGCAGCACGCCGTGGACCGTCAGCAGGTCCAGCTCATGTGCCAGGGAATGTCCGGCGCGATCTGCCTGGCCCTGGGCGAAGTCCGGGCACAGCATGATGTCCCCCAGCGTGGCTGGAGAGACCGGTGGACCGTCCTTGCGGCCCCAGCCCGGGGTCAGCTCATCCATCGGGAAACTCATCACGTCTGTGGGGCCAGGCAGGTCCATCCAGCGCACGTGCAGGTCTGCCATTGTGTCCTCATCCACGATGTGGATGGACAGCTCGGCGGACGGGTGCACGTCCAGCGTCCACAGTGCAAAGCGGGCTACATCGATGAGTTCTTCCTCATTGATCTCCCCGTGGCCGGATTCGTTGAAAACCTCAATACTCACGCGGAATCTACCTTCCCTCTTCCAATTCTTCCTCGGCCTCGAACGCGTCGTAGGCATCCACGATGCGGCTGACCAAGCGGTGACGCACCACGTCCTCAGAATCGAACTGCGCCACGTACACGCCCGGCACGTCCCTCAGGATCATCTGCGCCACCTTCAGCCCGGATTCCTGCTTGTGCGGCAGATCCACCTGGGACATGTCACCGGTGACCACCATCGTCGAGCCGAAGCCCAAGCGGGTGAGGAACATCTTCATCTGCGCCGGAGTGGTGTTTTGTGCCTCATCCAGGACCACAAAGGAGTCATTGAGCGTACGCCCGCGCATATACGCCAACGGGGCCACCTCAATCACCCCGGTCTGCATCAGCCGCGGGATCGTCTCCGGATCCACCATTTCCCGCAAAGCATCGTGCAAAGGCCGCAGGTAGGGGTCAATCTTCTCCCCCAACGTTCCGGGAAGGAACCCCAGCTTCTCACCGGCCTCCACCGCCGGGCGGGTCAGAATGATCCTGCTGACTTCCTTGTTCTGCAGCGCCTGCACCGCCTTGGCCATGGCCAGGTACGTCTTACCAGTACCGGCCGGCCCCACACCGAAGACCACGGCGTGGTCATCGATCGCATCGGCATACTCCCGCTGCCCAGGAGTCTTGGGGCGGACGGACTTGCCCCGGTAGGTCACAATCGGTGCCGTGGACACGGCCGAAGAGAGAGACGCATCGGCCTGCTCCACCATCGCGATGACACGCCGGGTGGTTTCCACGTCCACCGCGTGGCCCCGCTCCACCATGCTCACCAGCTCGTGCAGCACTCGCCGCGCCTGGGCGACCAAGTGCGCCTCGCCACGCAGGGTGACGCGCGTGCCGCGGGTGAGGATGTCCACATCGCTGGCATCCTCTAATACCCGCAGATTTTCATCGGCCGGGCCGGCCACGTCCAGCACCGCATCGGGGGAAAGCTCCACCGTAGAGCTCACAATGCGTGGGTGGGATTGAGAAAAAGACATAATGAGCTTCAGTCTAGCCGGTCGCCCATCGCCCCGTCAGCACGCCGATAGCGCCCAGCGCCACCGCCGCAGCAGAAGCAGTGCGCAGCACCTCCGGCCCCAAGCGAATGGGCGTACCACCCATGGCTGACAACGCTTCCAGCTCCTCCGGCGCGATGCCACCCTCCGGCCCCACCAGAAGCACCAGCTCGTCACAATCCAGCTGCGCAGAAGCTAAAGGCACGCTCGCCGTTTCATGCAATGCCACGATGGTTCTGGCTGAGGGTGGGGTGGCGTCGCCCCATAAAAAATCATCCAAGAAACCGGGAAGTTCGCCTAGATTCCGCAACACCCCCGTCACCTGCGGCACCTGCAACCGGCGCGCCTGCTTGGCCGCAGCGACCGCCGCGTTCTGCCACTTCGCGACCGCCTTGGACTCCTTGTTTCCCCAGCGTGCGATGGTGCGGGCGGACTCCCAGGGCACAATCGCATCGGCGCCGACCTGGACCATGAGGTCCACGGCGAGCTCGCTGCGCTCCGCCTTCGGCAGCGCCTGCACCACAGTGACCCACGGGCGCCGCTGCGGCATCTGCAGGACCTCGACCACCTCGGCGCGGCCCTGACCGGCCCACGTGCACCGCACCGCCTGGCGCGCGCCATCGGTGATGACCAGGTGTTCGCCCAGCTCGAGGCGCTTGACCTCGGCGTGCTTGGCCTCGGCGGGTGCCAGCTCAACCACCTGCCCCACCGCAACCTCAGCAGCGCCACCGGCACCACCGGCGCCACCATCACCAACCCCGCCCAGCGGCTGCACAAACACCGGATCCGTCATCGGCGCACCCCAGCCCTACCCGCGGCCGAACTTGTTGCGCAGACGGGTGAAGAAGCCACCTTCAGACTCGTGCTGGGTGGACACGTGCGCGTGCTCCTTGGACATGCCCCGCAGCTTCTCCGCCAGCTCGCGCTGGGACTTGCTCAGGTCCTGCGGAATCGTCACATCCACGTGCGCGATGAGCGCGCCGAAGCCCTCGCGGCGCATGTGCGGCAAGCCCTTGTCCCGCAGGCGCACCATGGAATCCGGCTGGGTTCCCGCGTCCACGGTGACGGTGGCGGTGGAGCCATCGAGCAGGGTGACTTCCACGTCCGTGCCGAGCATCGCCTCCACGGCAGGCACCTTCACGTTGACGTGCAAGTCATCGCCTTCGCGGATGAAGTACGGGTGCTCGGCGGTCTTGATCTCAATGTAGAGGTCACCGGCCGGCCCGCCACCTGGGCCAACTTCGCCTTCGCCGCTCATGCGGATGCGCATGCCATCGGCGATGCCCGCCGGGATGTTGATTTTCAGGTCGCGGCGGTCACGCACGCGGCCGTCACCAGCGCAGTTATCGCAGGGGTCCGGGATGATCTCGCCGGTGCCACCACAGCGGGAGCAGGGGCGCGCCACCTGCACCCGACCCAAGATGGAGTTCTGCACTTCGAGCACCTCGCCCTGGCCGTGGCAGGTGGGGCACTGTTGCGCGGCGGCCTTGGTCTTGGACCCTGTGCCCTCGCACACGTTGCACAGCACGGCCGTGTCCACGGTGATTTCGCGCTCCACGCCGGCGAAGATTTCCTCCAGGGTGGTCTCCAGGCGCACGAGGGCATCGTTGCCGCGCCGCACGCGGGAGGCGCGCGGTCCGCGTCCCCCACCGCCGCCTCCGCCGCCGAAGAAGGCATCGAAGATATCGCCCAGGCCGGATCCGGAGAAGCCGAATCCCCCGGCGCCTGCGCTTGCCCCGCCGAAGCCCTGCTCTTCCGGGTCTCCGCCGGCGTCCACGATCTGCCGCTTCTGCGGGTCGGTCAGCACTTCCTGCGCCAGGGAGGCCTCGCGGAACTTCTCCGCCGCCTCCTCTGAGGGGTTCACATCCGGGTGGTATTTCCGCGCGAGCTTGCGGTATGCCTTCTTAATCTCCGCGTCTGTTGCATCGCGATCCACTCCCAGGATCCCGTAATAGTCCCTAGCCACGTTTCTCTAGCGCTTCCTCTTCTTATTTCTGGTGTGCATTTTCTCTTTTTTTGGGGGGGGGCGACGCCACTTCACGCCCCATCGCACCCACAGTCAGTGAGTGCTTGCAAGGATCAACTGCCCCAGCCTACCGGTTCAACCGACATTCTTGGTTTTCTATTCGCCCGCGAGGATCTTGGAGATATAGTACGCCACACCTGTGACGCGGGAGATGGTGCCGGGATAGTCCAAATGTGTCGGCCCCACCACGCCGAGGCCGCCCAGGATCTGTTCGTTGGTGCCATAGCCCGCGGAGACCACGGAGGCCTGGCGCAGCTGGTCATCCTCGTTTTCCTCGCCGATGCTGACGTGCACGTCCGGCCTGCGCACGCCGGAGAGGAGTTTGAGGACAACGACTTGCTGCTCCAGCGCTTCGATGACGGGGGTGAGCTCCGCGGCGTGGATGATGTTGGACGTGCCGGCCAGGATGAGCTTGTCATTGGGGCGTTCGATGAGCGTTTCCACGAGCACGGCGGACACGGCCACGGCGGAGCTGCGGAGGTCTTCCGGCACCAGCTTGTCCTGGGCGTCCTGGGCGATGGCGGCGATTTCCCCGCAGGCTTCATCCAGGGCCTTGCCCACCATGGCGTGGTTGATGAGGTCCCGCAGACGCGGCACGGCATCGTCCGCGATGGGTTCTGCCAGGTCCACGTTGCGCTGCTCCACGCGGCCGGTGTCCGTGATGAGCACCAGCAGGAGGCGGTGCTCGGTGAGCTTGACCAGCTCGCAGTGTTTGACGTGGCCTTGGCGCAGGTCCGGCATCTGCACGATGGCGACTTGCTGGGTGAGCTGGGCCAGCAGTTGGACACTGCGGCGCAGTACGTCCTCGAGGTCCACGCCGTTTTCTAGGAAGTCCACGATGGCGCGGCGCTCTGGGGTGCTGAGCGGCTTGACTTGGTGGATGGCGTCCACGAAGCACCGGTAGCCCTTGGCGGTGGGGATGCGCCCGCTGGAGGCGTGCTGCTGGGTGATGTAGCCCTCTGCTTCCAGCGCGGCCATGTCGTTTCGGATGGTGGCGCTGGATACTCCTAGGTTGTGGCGGTCCAGGAGCATCTTCGAACCGACGGGCTCGTGGAGCTCAATGAAGTCAGACACAATGGCGCGCAACACTTCTGCGCGGCGGCTATCGGTTCCAGCAGACACGGCTTGTACGCTCACTTCCCTTCATCGGCCTTCATCCATTGCAAGAATCATATCCGTGATGATCCCGTCCGCCAGGTAACGGCCTTGATCCGTGAGGGTGACCCGGGTGCCCGCCGGGTGGTGCGGGTCAGTGTGCTGCGGGTCAGCATCGGCCCGGAGGAGGCCCATGGATTGGTACTTCTCTAGCACCTGCTCCATGGAGGGCGTCATGACTTCGTGTAGTTCAAGCCCTTCTGCCAGGCGCATGCCCAGCATGATCCTCTCCGTGGCCACGTCCTGGCGGGAGAGGTTTTCTGTGGTGATGACGCTTCCAGGCAGGCCGGTGGCAGTGTTCATCACGGACTCATAGTAAGTGGCGGGGCGCTTCGCGTTAACGGTGCGGGTGAGCCCGGAGCTTGCTTGTGGAGCACTGGCTTGTGAGCTCGTTTCTGAGCTGGCCTCTGGGGTGAGCTGCACACATCCGTGCGCGCCCGGGCCCGCGCCCCACCACTGGCCGGAGCGCCAGTACAGCAGGTTGTGTTCGCACTCCCCACCCGGCTTCGCCCAGTTGGAGACCTCGTACCAGGCAAAACCGGCCTCGCGCAGCGTGCCATCGATCATCTGGTAGCGGTCAGCCAACACGTCCTCATCCGGGGCGGGAAGCTCACCGCGGCGCACCTTCCGCGCCATGGCGGTGCCATCTTCCACGATGAGCGAGTACGCAGACACGTGGTCCACCCCGGCCCCGAGCACCGCGTCGAGTGAGCGCCGGAGGTCATCATCCGTCTCCGTGGGAGTGCCATAGATGAGGTCTAAGTTGACGTGCTCGAAGCCCGCCTGGTGGGCTTCGAGCACGGCCTCCACCGGGCGGCCGGGAGTGTGCTGGCGCTCCAACACCTTGAGCACATGCCCGGCTGCGGACTGCATGCCCAGGGAGATCCTGGTGAACCCGCCTTCCCTCAACTTCTCGAAGTAGTCCGGGCAGGTGGACTCCGGGTTGGATTCGGTGGTCACTTCTGCGTGGGCAGCCAGCCCGAAGTTCTTCTTCACCGCCCGCAGCGCGCGGTTCAACCCCTCGTGGCCCAGCAGGGATGGTGTCCCACCGCCGAAGAAGACGGTATCCAGGCCTCCCACTGCGTGACCCCGGTCCCAGGCCGCAGCCGCCAGCTCCAGCTCCTTGTCCAGGGCCTCCAGGTAGCCTTCGATGGTGTTTCCCCTGGCAGCACCCCCGGCCGCCGCGAGCTCCTGCGGGGTATAGGTGTTGAAGTCGCAGTACCCGCACCGGGTGCTGCAGAAGGGAACGTGGATATAAAGGCCGTGTGCCATGCGTGCCACTCTAGCGGCTGATGCCCCTCAGCCGCGCCAGGGCCTGCGCCAGGGCTAGGGGCTGGGCGTTGCTGCTTAGACTGCCGCGCCGCGCCGGCGGCGCTGGATCTTGGCCACCACGGCCTCCACCCGCGCGCGTTCCTCCAGGAACGCCGGCGGGGCCTCACCGCGCATGGCTGCCGCCAGGGCCGGCTGCTGCTCCACGATCTCCCGCCAGGCCTGCACGACCTCGTTGCTGGCTTGATAGGCGCGCATGTACACCTGCGGCAGGAGGACGGATTGGGCCTCCAGCGCATCCTGAGTCTGGGCCACCACCCACTCCTGCAGCTGCTGCAACCGCTGGGTGAGCTGCTCGGACTCTGCCCGCAGCCACATCCTCCAGCTGGCGGTGCTCGCCATGTGCGCGGGCTTAGCCCCCTCGCCACACTCGGTCACCCCAGCGGCGGCGTCCGCGGGATCCTGGTCGGCAAAGGCCAACCCTCGCACGCCGCGGCTGCCCTCCCGGGTTACCTGGGAGTTCGTGCTGTGGTGAAGAAACGCCAGCGTCCGGCCCGGGTGTGGGAAATCCGGCGCCTGCGGCAGATCGGCAGGCCGCCCCGCTGCTCCCCCGCGCGCACCGGCACCCGCCCGGCCGTTCATGCTCCCGGCACGCACGCCGGAGATGAAGGCTTGCCGCAGGCCGTTGAGCTCGGCCAGGCCGGGGCGGACTTCCCCGCGCCCTTCTTGCACGACCGCGTGGAGTTCCTCCAGGCAGTCGGTGACAAGATCGGTGTCCCAGTCCGCCATGGCCTGGGAGATGTGGTCGATGTATTGGGCGATCTCATCGCCGATATCGTAGATGTTTTGGGTGAGCTCACGTACACGCAAAGCAGCATCGTAGTGCACGTGAACTCTCCTCTTCTTCCAGCACGGCTCGTGATCGTCAGTCCTTGCCAGGCGGTGATGGTTCACCGGCTGGCTCACTCGCACAACTTTAGGTCACACAGGCGGCGTTGGAGGTGAGACAGGCCGGAAGGGAGGCCAAGTTTTGCGCAGTTTTACGCAGTGTCACCCACGCTCTTACTTGCCGCTGTAGATCCAGGCGATGTCATCGGCGAAGTTCTTGTTGATGACGAACCGCTTGAGCTTCAACGATGGCGTCACCTCCCCGTTTTCCTCAGTGAAGTCACGCCTGACGATGCGGAACTTCTTGATGCCTTCGGCGTGGGAGACGCTGGAATTGGCCTCATTGACCGCGTCCTGGATCTCGGAGCGCAGCACGGGGTTCTTCGCCAGTTCGC
This sequence comes from Candidatus Corynebacterium gallistercoris, assembly GCA_019114175.1. GTDB lineage: Bacteria > Actinomycetota > Actinomycetes > Mycobacteriales > Mycobacteriaceae > Corynebacterium > Corynebacterium gallistercoris. Next base: position 10,446 of record DXFZ01000089.1, on the reverse strand, counting down.
GGATGGGGGCGTTTTCCGCAACGTTGTGCTGGGCCTTCCACTTCTTCACGGCCTCCTCATCCAGGGAGATCAGGGCACCCACGAACTTCTGGTCGTCGCCCACCACCATCGCCTGGGAGATCAGCGGGGCGGAGCGCAGGATGTCCTCCATGGGGCCTGGGGAGACGTTCTTGCCACCGGCGGTGACGATGATTTCCTTCTTCCGGCCGGTGATCTTCAGGTGCCCGGTGGGCAGCAACCGGCCCAGGTCACCGGTGCGGTAGAAGCCGTCCTCGGTGAAGGATTCCTTCGTTGCTTCCTCGTTGTTCCAGTAGCCATCGAAGACCACGTTGCCCTTGGCCAGGATCTCGCCGTCCTCGGCGATGCGGATGGTGGTGCCGCCCATGGGGCGCCCCACGGTGCCGATGATGTTGTCCGGGGCGAAGTTTGTGCACACCGCGGCGGTGGTCTCGGTCAGGCCGTAGCCTTCGTAGACGCGCACGCCGATGCCGCGGAAGAAGTGCGCCACATCCGGGTTGAGGGCGGACCCGCCGGAGACCGCGTACTGCAGCTCCCCGCCCAGGGCCTCGCGCACCTTCTTGTACACCAGCTTGTCACCCAGCGCGCGGCGGATCTTCAGGCCCACGCCCGGCCCTTCCGGGGTGTCCAGCGCGTGGGAGTATTCCACTGCCGCCTTCTCCGCAGCCAGGAAGATCTTCGCCTTGGCCCCACCGCCATCGGTAGCCTTGGACTTCACCCCCGCGTACACCTTTTCGAAGATGCGCGGCACGGTGATGATGAGGTTCGGCTTGGTGCGCTGGAACTCGGCCACGAGGGTGCCCATGTCTCCCCAGTGCGTCTGGGTGGCCCCGCCCACCACGGCGGCGTGGGACATGGCGCGGGAAAACACGTGAGCCAGCGGCAGGAAGGTGAGCTTCTTGTAGTTCATTTTCGCCGCCTGCCCCACCGGGTGGGTAAGGATGGCCCGGACTTCGGAGAGCCAGTTGAAGTGCGTCAACCGGCATCCCTTGGGCCGGCCCGTGGTGCCGGAGGTGTACACAATGGACCCCACGTCCGCGGACTTCGTCGCCGCAATCCGCTCCTCCAGCACGTCTTGGCCGATGCCCGCTTCCTTGCCATCGTTAACAAGGATGTCGATAGCACCGCTGTTGAAGCCCAGCACGCGGGTCAGGTGCGCCTCCCCCTCGGTGCGCTCGCCTTCCTTGACGAAGGTCTGCAGCTTCGTGCAGTGCTCCTCAGTCTCCCCCACGGCCAGCACGGCACCGGAGTCCTGGACGATCCACTCGCACTGGCTCGTGGAAGAGGATGGGTAGATCGGCACGGTGATGCCGCCAGCCGCCCAGATGGCATAATCCAGCAGCGTCCATTCGTAGCGGGTGTTGGCCATGATGACCACGCGGTCGCCCTGTTCCACGCCGTTGGCCACGAGCCCCTTGGCCACGTCGTAGACCTGCTGCAGGAAGTCCTCTACGGTGACATCGACCCACTCGAACTGCACGGGTCGGTTGAAGATGACGTTCTTCGGGCTTTCCGCCCCCAGGTCCCGCAGCGCGGTCAGGCAGGTTTCGTTCTCACCAATGGTGTACAGGGCTTCGCAGGTGTATTCGGTGGTCATCATTCTCCTTGTGGGGTATGCCACATCTCTTGCTTCAAGGCACTTCTATAAACATATATGAGTGTGCCAGATCACGTTCCCCAGTTTCTACCTCATCACCCCCGATGTCCACCTGCACTCCCCGGGTTACCGCCCACACCCGCATCTTTTCACGCACAATGGCAGATGTGACTGGCACGCATACCCCCTTGGACCCCGATACGCTCACCGCTCTGCGCAATCTCGCGGACCTGTGTGGCGTGGCCACCTCCTACACGGGCCAGGATGGTCAGCCCGTGCAGGTCTCCCCCGCCGCGATCGCCGCTGCGTTGCGTGCGCTGGGTCTTGATCTTCCTGCCGATCCGGCGGCGGTGGATATTTCTTTGTGTGCGACGGCCGCAGCGTCTCACACCCACTCACGCCTGTCGCGCGTCGTTGACCCCACAGTGGTTGCCACGGAGAACCAGGCGATGACCTTCCCCGCCCACGTGCCAGGTGGCAAGAATCTGCGGATCACCGTGGAGCCAGAAGACGATGTCACCGGCACTTCGGCGCGCAAGGTCACCTGCCGCCATGTGGACTCCATTCCCGATGAGGTGACCACCAGCCAGGGCACGGCCTTCCACACCCGGTACTTTGAGCTGCCGGAGTTGCCGGTGGGCACCTACGGGTTGTGGGTCTCTATCAGCCGCCGGAAGAAGCAGCGGGTCTCCACGGTGCTGGTCGCCCCAGCCATGTTGAGCACGGCGAAGCGCTTTGCCGAGGCTCCCGCCACGGGCGTCATGGCGCAGCTGTACTCCGTCCGGGACGAAGGGGCGTGGGGCATCGGGGATTACGGCACGCTCGCCACGCTGGGTCGCTCCTTGGAAGAGCTGGGCGGCGCGGACTTCATCCTGGTCAATCCCATGCACGCCGCCGAGCCCTTCCCGCCCGTGGAGGACTCCCCGTATCTGCCGACCACACGGCGCTACACCAACCCGCTCTACCTGCGCATTGATGCGCTGCCGGAGTTCGCGGCTGCCGATGACACGCTCCGGGCGCGTATCCGGGAACTCGCCGCTCCGTTGCAGCAGCGCAATTCCACCGCGGACCTTCTGGAGCGCGGCGATACGCTGGCGGCGAAGATGCAGGCCTGCGCCTGGCTGTTCGGCGCCGGCCTCACCAACGACCGGGAGCGCGAGTTAGATGAGTTCATCTCCCGGGAAGGCGAAGGGCTGCAGGGCTTCGTGTCCTGGGCCGAGGGGCAGCTGCCGCAGGACTTCCTAGATCACGCTCGTGCCGCAGGGGTGACCGACGTGCAGCGCTTCCTCGCGTGGGTGCAGCTGGCCTGCCAGCAGCAGGAGGCCACCACGCAAGCCGAGCTGGAAACCACCATGCGCATTGGGTTGATGGCGGATCTCGCCGTGGGTGTTCATCCTGCTGGTTCGGATGCGACATCACTGCGGGATGTCCTCGCCACCGATGCCAGTGTGGGCGCACCACCGGATGGCTACAACCAGCAGGGCCAGGACTGGTCCCAGCCCCCTTGGCACCCGTGGAAGTTAGCAGAGGCCGGCTTCACGCCGTGGCGGGACATGCTGCGCACCATTTTGCGTTCCACCGGCGGGATCCGCATTGACCACATCTTGGGGCTATTCCGCTTGTGGTGGATCCCCCGAGGCCACGCCCCCACCGAGGGCACTTACGTGTCCTATGACTATGAGGCACTCGTTGCCGTGTTGCTCATCGAGGCCGAGCGCGCAGGGGCCGTGGTCGTGGGCGAGGATCTGGGTACTTTTGAACCGTGGGTGCAGGAATATCTCGCCTCCCGCGGGATCATGGGCACCTCCATCCTGTGGTTCGAGGGCGACGCCGAAGGCCCGAAGCAGCACGGGGAGTACCGCACGCTGTGCCTGTCCTCTGTGAACACCCATGATCTGCCGCCGAGCATGAGCTACTTGCGCGGCGGGCACATCAAGCTGCGGGAGGAGTTGGGAGTACTCACCAAAGACGCAGCGGAGGAATACGAGGCAGACGCGGCCTGGCAGGCCAAGGTGCAGAAGGTGGTGAACGCCACGGTTTGCCCGAAGACCTCCGTGGATCTCGTGGGTCTTGCGGCCGGCCGGGAAGATTCACCGGAGGACGTTGTGGAGTCCGGAGTGCTGCAGCAGCTCCATCAGTTCTTGAGCCTCACGCCCAGTGCGTTGCGGTGTGTGTCGTTGGTGGACATGGTGGGGGATGTGCGGGCTCAGAACCAGCCAGGCACTACCCAGGATCTTTATCCCAACTGGCGCGTTCCGCTCTGCGATTGGCGGGGAAAGCCGGTGAGCGCGGAGGGCGTCGCCACCTATGACCTTGCCCGCGAGGTGCTGGCGGCCGCCCGCGGCGAGTGATGAGCGCCTAGAATACGCTGGTCGCAAGCCACGCGACGAGCACGAGCACCAGCAACAGAATCAGTGCTTGGCGCACCTTAGAGTGGTGCTTCATGGCTTCCTTACCCTTTCCTTTTCTTCTTCCGCATCTTCTTCTGTGGCGAGACCTCCGGTGGCCCCGTCTACAGCATCCGCGTATCCGAGCAGTCGCCGCTCTTCCGCGGTGAGGGGAACGATCCTGAATACGAGGAGGCGCAGCCCCACGGCAATCGGGATGCATACAGCCAGCATGACGAATAGCACCAGCGGGGTCTGGATCCACACCGGTGCATTGATCACGCTTTCAACCATGCTGCCACTCTACTACGCCCACCAAGACGAACCTAAGCCTAGAGGAGCGTTGTGCCCCATACCCGTTGAGGGTACCGCAAATAAGAAAGCGTTAACCCAGAAATATTTTTAAGATGGATCCTCCTTGGATTGCTTGATACTCATACGTCTATTCCAGTACAGACTTGGGAGAACGATTAAGTAATAGCAACCAAGTGCATAAAGCATCGGCCCAACAACTCGCCCCCATTCGAAACTCCAACCCCCCTGTTCAGAGCCCAGAAATACTCGCGCTAACTCCACCAATATTCCTAGGATTAACGCCCCACAAGGAACATACACATATGACGCTCGGCTTGAGTGGACCCACGGGTTACCGGAGCCATCCTTTAATGTCAGAGCAGTGAGTAGATTGAATGGAAAGAGGTTTTCACGGCAGTCTTTCACTTAGCGCACACGAACCGGCGGAAATTGCGAGCTTGGCAGCGACAGCCGGCCAACCACCTATCGCCCCATAGCCAAATTTAAGGAGCTCAGATGCTCCAGCAAGAGAAGCGACGGCGACCACTTTCTTCGCAGCATCGCCCCAGCGCCTCTCTTTAAGCAACCTGCCAATGGCCACTGCATCATCACAGGACAACGGAATACCAACCACGTCGAAAATCACACAGCGGGCATAGGAGGCCACGTCCGCTGATCATATACCTTGTCTAGCCCAGCAGTTGTACCGTCGGCCTCCATGATGCGGATAAGTTCATCAGCTTCCCGATCTGAGATACCATATCTACGGGCAGATTCATAATTAGTCTGCCATTCACCGGGAGATACCTCCATCACTACTTCAGTGAAGACCACCTCAAAGCCATTAGCCAGATCATCAACCATTTTATCTTGGCGCTGAGCCCCAGTCGTTCCTTGAACACTCACATCGCCCCACCCAAGAGCCTGCCCGCGCACATCTGCAGAAGCGACCGGCACACCTGCGGTCACGAAAATGAGCGCACTTACACTCGCAATTCCCCTTGTCAAAAGCTGTTTCATAATCTTCTTTAACCTACGTTAGGTTTACCACAATACCTATTGTAGTTGGGGCATTACGCGGAAGCAAGGTGAGCAAAAGTTTTCGGCAGCATGAGTCACACTCTCGGAGGATCCAACTTATCACCCCAGCAACCCTGATTAGCTGAGGCCGCGGCGCCGCAATAGCGGCTCCACGGATTTCTGCTGGCCGCGGAACATCCAGAAGGCATCGTCATAATCGATGGTGGCGCCGCGGGAGAGGATCATGCGGCGGAATCGCTCGCCAGCGAAGCGGACGTCATCGTCCTCCAGCGCCCCCACACCTGCTCGGTGACCAGCATCTTCCTGGCCATGCGCCGCGCCGGTGTCGACGAAGGCCTGGAAGCCGTCCGCATCCAGGACCTCAGCCCAGAGGTAGGACCAGTAATCCGCGGAATAGCCGCCGGCGAAGATGTGGCTGAAATAGCTGGTGCGGTACCGCGGGGCAATGGCCCCATCAAGGTCCACACCGGCCTCACGCAAGGTCTCAGCCTCAAACTCATCCACATCTGTGATCTTTTCCGCCTCCTTGGGAGTCAAGGAGTGCCATGCCAGGTCCAGCCAGCAGGCCGCCAGGTACTCCGTGGTGGCGAATCCCTGCCCCCAGCGGGACTGTGCGCGCACGGCCTCAACGAGTTCATCGGAAAGCGGCTCGCCGGTCTCCACGTGGATGGCGTAATTGGCCAGAACCTCCGGTTCCATCGCCCAATTCTCGTTGATCTGGGAGGGGAACTCCACGAAGTCGCGGGGCACGTTTGTGCCGGACAGGCTCGGGTAGCGCACGTCAGAAAGCAGCCCGTGGAGGGCGTGGCCGAACTCGTGGAAGACAGTGAGCACCTCATCCACCGTCAGCAGGGCTTGGTCGCCCTCGGCTGGCTTGGCGATGTTCATGACGTTGGCCACCACGGGGGCCTCGCCGGTGAGGTTCGCTTGATCCACGAAGCTGCTCATCCAGGCCCCTCCTCGCTTGGTGGGGCGGGCGTACATGTCCGTTAACAGCAGTCCGATTCCCACGTGGCCATCTTCGGTGGGCTCGCTAACCTCCCACACGCGAACATCGGGGTGGTAGCCCTTCAAGTCCTTACGCTCAGTCAGCTCAATGCCATACAGGCGCTTGGCGGCAAAGAAAGCTCCGTCCACCAGCACCTGTTCCAACGGGAAGTATTTCTTCAGCTCAGCTTCATCAACGCTTAATTCCTCTGCCCGCAACTGAGCGGCCCAGTACGGCCAGTCTGCTGCGGTGAGGGAGTCGGCGGCGCCGTCGCCTACAACCATGGCATCATGCGCGAGCTTAAACTCGCCCCGGGCATTAGCCACCGCGGCGGGCGTGACCTGGTTCAGCAGCTCCTTGACCGCGGCGAGGGACCCCGCAGTCTCCTCCTCGGCCACGAAGTCCGCATGGGAGGCATACCCCAGCAGCTCGGCGCGCTGGGCGCGCAGGCGGGCGGTCTGGATCGCGGTCAAGTCCGTGGTGCCACCGGTGCGGGTGCGGGAGGCCTCGTATACCCGGCGGCGGGCCTCCGGGTTGCGCAGCCGCTCCAGCACGGGCTGCACGGTGGGCAGACCGAGGCGGATCAGCCAGCCGGAATCGTGGCCGGCCTCGGTGGACTCCTTGGCGTAGAAGTCCTTGTCCTGCTGGCTCAACCCATCCAGCAGCGCCTCATCCGTGATGTGAACGGCAGACTTCTCCGTCTCCTCCTGCAGCAGGGCACCGAAGGCGGTGGTTTTCTTGGCGAGCTCCTCATCAATACGGGTGAGCAGTTCCCGCTGCTCCCCGTCCAGCTCCGCGCCGCCGCGGCGGAATCGCTTGATCCAGTGCTGTTGCAGGGCGGCTTCCTCAGACCCCTCCGCCTGCTCTGGGATCGCCTGGATGCGCTCCCACAGCTGGGTGTTCAAGTACATCGCGGTGGTGTGCGCGGCCAGTTCGCCGCTGATGGCTGCCTCGATGTCCCGGATCTGATCTGTGGCCATGGTCCCGGCGTAGTTGAACACGATCGCGAGCACGCGGTGGAGCATCGCGCCGGATCGTTCGAGGGCCTCGAAGGTGTTTTCCCAGGTGGGTTCTTCTGGGTTGGTGGCAATAGCCTCAAGCTCAGCCGCATGATCTGTCAGCGCGGTTTTAAACGCGGGTATGATCTGGCCTTGATTGAGCACCTGGTGAACTGCGTCAAAGTCCGGTAGGCCGTAAGGTAGTTCAGATGGGTTGAGGAAGTAATCCATGGTGCCCCACTGTAATTGAACAGCTCACGGCGCCACAGCAGCAGGTTCACCAGAGTTCCTGACCAGCGGATCGCTTCCCAACGACACACATAGACAGCTCGGTCTAGATTGAACGTAGAATGGAGACCATGCCTACACCGACGTCCAACGATTCCACCACGCACACCCCCGCCGCAGCCAGTTCCCAGGTCACGGTCCCAAACCTAGAGACCCTGCGCGCCCGCGGCACGATGAAATGGACCGTCCACCCGGAGGACGTGCTGCCGCTGTGGGTCGCGGAATCAGACTTTGAAACCTGCCCAGCGGTCAACGCCGCCATCCACGCCGCCGCGGACCGGCAGTACTACGGCTACGAAAAGCGCGATGGCGCCACCCAGCGCGCCCTCACCGGGTTCCTGGCGGACCGCTTTGGCTGGGAGGTGCCGGAGGGGTGGGTGCGCCTCATCCCGGACGTGGTCAAGGGCGTGGCGGTGGCCATCGATGAGCTCACCCCGGCTGGATCCGATGTGATCGTGCCCGTCCCCAGCTACTTCCCCTTCTTCGAACTGCCCAGCGCCATCAACCGACCGAAAATAGAGGTGGAGATGACCACCCGCGCCACGGGAGAGCAGGCAGAAGAATGGGCCTTTGACTTAGAGGCCCTGGAGCGCGCCTTCGCCTCCACGGACAACCCCAACGGTGTGGGCGCCATGATCGTCTGCAATCCCTACAATCCCCTGGGCCGGGCCTGGCGACCCGAGGAATTGGAAGAGCTCGTGGAGCTGGCGGACCGCTACAACGTGCGCCTCATCTCTGACGAAATCCACGCACCCATCGTCTACTCCCCTGCCCGCCACACTCCCCTGGCCGCCGTCAGTGAGAAGGCCGCCCGGATCTCCGTCACCGTCACCGCCACCTCCAAGGGGTGGAACACCGCCGGGCTGCACTGCGCGCAGCTGATCCTCACCAATCCGGAAGACCGCGCGGTCTTTGACAAGGTTCCCGCGCTGCGCAGCGGTGCCGCCTCCACCTTGGGCCAGGTGGCCGCAGAGGCCGCCTACACCCACGGCCGCGAATGGCTGGACAATGAGGTTGCCTACCTGGAAAACAACCTTGACCTGCTGGAGCGACGCCTCCCGGAGGCCCTCCCCGGCGCGCGGTTCATCCGCCCGGAGGCCAGCTACCTGCTGTGGGTGGATGTCCGGGAGGTACCCGGCCTGGCCACCCAGCCCGGCAAGAAGATCTTGGAACGCGCCAAGGTGGCCTTCAACGAGGGCACCATCTTCGGCTCCCAGGGCGAGGGGCATATCCGCATCAACTTCGCCACCAGCCCGGACATCCTCAATGAGGTGCTGGACCGCTTGGAACAGGCTGATTTTTCATGATCGCTGCGTTTAGCCGCATCCTGCGTTCCACCAAGGAACTGTGGCCGTTTTACCTCATCATCATGATCACCAGCGTGGCCACCGCCGGCCTGGCGCTGGCCACGCCGTACCTGGTGAAGGTGGCCACGGACACCATCGTTGAGGCCGTGAGCTCCGATTCCCCCGGTAGTTCTGCCACCATCGAGGCTGCCACGACTACGATCATCTGGCTCTCCGTGGGGCTTTTAGCCGTGGAACTGGCGAACACGGTCATCCGCAACATCGGCGGCTGGTTTGGTGACGTGATGGCAATGCGGATGCGCCAGATCCTCTCCAACCGCTACTTCGCCAAGCTCCTAGCGCTGCCGCAGTCCTACTATGACAAGCAGGTCACCGGCACCATCATCTCCCGCCTGGACCGCTCCATCCTGAGCCTGACGGACTTCATCAAGTCCTTCGCCAACAACTTCTTTTCCATGTTGTTGACGGTCATCATGATCCTGGTGATCACGGCGATCTACTACTGGCCCCTCGCACTGCTGCTGGCGGTCATCTTCCCGCTCTACCTCTACCTCACCATGCTGACCTCCAAGAAGTGGATGGTGTGGGAGAAGGATAAAAACGAGCACATCGATACCGCCCAGGGCCGCTTCACCGAGGTCATCGGCCAGGTGAAGGTGGTCAAGTCCTTCGTCACGGAGCTGCGGGAGCTGCGGCTGTTCCAGTCCCACTTTGCCTCCACCATCTCGTTGACCAGGGAGCAGTCCCGCTGGTGGCACTTCATGGACGTGCTGCGCATGGGCGGCATGAACGTCATTTTCTTCGCCATCTACCTGATGCTGTTCTGGCGCACCTTGCACGGAGATTTCACCATCGGTGACATGGTGTTGCTGCTGCAATACGTGGTCATGGCCCGCCAGCCCGCCGGCATGATGAGCTGGATGGTGGATACCGCCCAGCGCGCCGCGGCGGGTTCCCGCGAGTACTTCGAGGCCATGGAGGAGCTAGAGGAGCCCTCCGCCACCCGCCCGCTGCTGGAGGCTTCCCGCGTGGGTGGGCCGATGTTGGTGTCCCGTGAGGAGGTCGCCGCCGCCGAGGTTCCCGGTCTTTCGGCCCCGGATTCGGGGCCGGTTATTGAGTTCGACGCCGTCACGTTTGAATACGAACACGGCGAACCCGTGATCCATGAGGTCAGCTTCTCGGCCGATAAGGGGCAGCAAGTCGCCCTCGTCGGGGAATCCGGTGGCGGCAAGTCCACCCTGGTCAACCTCTTGCTGGGCCTCTATCAGCCCACGAGTGGCCGCCTGAAGGTCTGCGGCAGGGACGTCGCCTCCATGTCCGCCGCCGAGCTGCGCAGCTCCGTGGGCGTGGTCTTCCAGGAGCCTGCACTGTTCTCCGGCACGATCCGCGAGAACATCGCGTACGCCAAGCCCGGCGCCACCGAGGAAGAGATCGTGGACGTGGCCAAGCGCGCGTACGCCCATGACTTCATCATGGGCTTCGCCAAGGGCTATGACACCGTCATCGGCGAGCGCGGCCTGCGCCTATC
>DXFZ01000010.1 GCA_019114175.1 Candidatus Corynebacterium gallistercoris | reverse complement strand
GCAACGGCCGGCTGGGCGGTAGCCACACCGGGGGCCAGAGCCGCAGCGAGCATGGCGGTTGCCAGCGCTGCGTTGACATTGAGCTTCATGAAAATCCCTTGGAATCGGTGAAAGTGCCCGTGGTGTGGGCTCAAACTTTAAGGTCGCTCAGCATTATCGCAGCTTCCACTTAAAATGTCATTATCGATGACTCAGGGGTGGGGGAGATCACGTGGAGTGACAGGAGCATTCCCTTCTTGGAGGTGGTGTGGCGGGCCGAGGTTACGACCATGGGGATGAGGGGTTATGGGGCGACGTGGTGGCGTCGCAGTAAAAATGACTGCTTGGTGAGAGAAGTTTAAGAGTTGCGCTGCAGGGGTGCGGGGATCGGGCTATGATCTGAAATCAGTTTCACTGGCTGTAGTACCTACTGCAGGCTGGTGGGGATCAACGGAGGGATATTGAGGGCTCTAGAGGGGGTTTGGGTGAAGCGACATTAGACCACAGAGGGCGGGCTTTTGCTGCTGCGCGGTTGGGGTTTTCCACAGGGGGCCTCGGCGGACGTTGGGGGTGTGGATAACTTGGCCTGGGGTGAGGCGGGGTCGGCTGGGGAGTGTTAGGAATTCTTGAGTGTGGAGCCGAGAGAGGCAGGAGAAGGAATGACGAATCGATATACGGAAGGAGTGTGAAAGGATGAAAGTCAAAGAGCTGATGGGCCTGCTGGCTGTGTGCGGGCTGGGCCTTGGGGTTGCTGGCTGCGGGGTGGAGCAGGCGGCGTCCGGAGCGGAAGGTGGGGGAGTGGCTGTTAAGGCTGAGGGGGTGGTTGAGGCTTCGGGTGTGGATCCGGATTCCGGATCCGACTCTGGTTCTGGCTCTGGCTCTGGAGGTCGGGGGCCTGGGGACGGTGGCAAGTCGGAAGTTTGGTACGACACCGAGCCGACCGATCCCTGGGAGAAGTACGTGTGGCGATCCCAGCAGTTCGTCGACGATCCGATTGAGGTGCCGGCTTACGAGGCGGGCGCTAAAGGAGCTCAATTTTTTCAAGGAAGGAGAAATTATTGTTCGCCGGAGGTTAAGCGAAGGTTGGATTTGGTTGGATTCCATGCGACTGATGAGGAGTTTTTAGAATTGGTCCATGTGTGCACATTCCAGGAGAAGGAATCTTCAGGTGGGGAGTATCCAGCTGGTCCAATAAGCATCGTCCGTTACGCTTTCGGTGCGGATGGGGTTAAAGATCTTGGTGAAGGTCGTTATCTTCTCGAGTCTTTAGGGGAGACAGTTTGCCATGTGCGACTGGATGAAAGTTCAGACTTGTATGTGGGTTTTGGGGATGTATTGAATGGAGGGTCCTTCGATGAGTTTTGTTCGAAAGCCTACCAAGTCTCATTAATAATAGGAAACATTGAAAAGGAGGATTCATGACTTCCGTACGTGTAGATCTGGGTGCTGTGATGGGGCTGCCAAAGGAAATTCTTTCTGTTGTCACCTCTTTCAGTATTGCGTCATATGTGAGCCCAGCGAAATTTTCAGCCTATACGGAAGCTCCGTCAATCTCGAGTGCATTTGCTGAGCATAATAGTTTCTGGGAAGGGCAACAGGGTTCAGCTCTTGAGGTGTTGAAAGCATTCGTGGATGATGCTACGTGGATTGGGAAACATCTGAGCGAGCATCTTCAAATTTTCGCCCTTCAAGAAGATTTGAATTCTGAGTCGTTTCGGCGCAGTTATGCCGAGCTCGGAGCGATTGAGGAATCTAGCACAGTCCCAATGTTCAAGCGTCAGATCACGGTGCCGGCAAACCTCGCTTACATACCTCCCGTGGTGGTTGCAGAGGCTGCTATGCCATTGAGTGCACTGTTAGCTGCATTCCAAGCGAGCGACGAAATCCCATTGGCATTGGCAAGGACTTGGGAAAGGGCCTCTCACCGCCTCACGAGCGCGCTGGATCGGCTGGAATCAGCAGGGCGGACAATAACTGCTAATTCAGAAGGGTGGTCCTTCGATATGGCCCGAGAGACCATTGATGATGTGGTGCGGGCGGGGCGTGTCGTCGCTGCTAATGCGATGATCATGTCCACTTCGGTGGCTCAGTTCCCAGTCGTACGTGCATCGAACTTGGCAGCATTGGAGGCCATCCAAGCCTCCACGATGAGTATTACCGAACCGGCGGCACGGCTCGCAGCGGAGCAGGCAGCGGTCGCTACCTTTGTCTCCACCCAGCTGCAGCCTTCACTGGAGCTGCTGAAACCACCCGTCGCGAACCTTGGTGTGCCGGTATTGGGCCACACCGGCGGCGGGGTACTTGAAGCGGCGAGTGTGGGGCAAGGCCGCGAAAGGGTGGAAGTCTCCACCATCGCGGGCAACCCCGGCGGACCAGCCGCAAGCATTGGCAATGGCGGCATGGGTGCCGAATCAAACGCTGCGGCGAACGCAGCCGGACGAGGTACGGAAGCAGCAGTACAAACCGCTGGCGCTCAACCTGCGGCGGTGCAAGCGAACCCTGCGTCCGGAGCACCACAGCAGGTTTCCGCCCTGACCGCCTCCCATGGGGGTACTGGAACGGGGGTGACAGGCAACCTAGTTACCCAGCCGGCTGGTGTCAACACTGCTATAGATAATGGACGTGGGGTTGGAGTAGGGGCCAACATCCACAACCAACCTGCTCACAGTCGTACAGCAACAGGGCAGGTTGGTCACCTGAGTGCCGGTGCTCCGACTGGGGGCGGAGCACCGGGCTCCTTCTTTGGCCGAGGGTTCAGTGGCACAGGGATGGGGCGCGGAGGGCACCCCACGCAGAACATCGGCTCAGGTTCCGGCAACCAGCGATTGCCACAACTCCCGCTTCAAGCTCAGCAAGCCGCATTGGCTAAGGAAGCCGCATTCAAGGCCGGCACCGGAAGCCAAGCCGGAATGATGGGCGCAGCCGGAGCTCCAGGCCGAGGAGGCGCAATGGGTGGGATGGCTTCAGGCGGGCACAAGGGCCGCGGCGGCGGTGCTGGGAGGGCGGCCCTGTTCAGCTACTCGAAGGAGGACAAGGAGTACTTCAAGCGACTGTTCCTTGGCGGTATAGTCCGCCCCGAAGGCAAGAGAACCGTCCGCCGGGTCATCACCCGCGGTTAGGTTTAAAAAATTTCCCGACTTGCTGAGAAAATCGTGTGAAACTTAAGTATAAATAAAGTGACTAGGGTCAACGAGGCTTGTGGTGTGTAGCAGTATTCACCGCGCTGGGGGGCGTATACAGGCCACGCTGCACCAGAGTCCATGCAAGTTGGGGCACTTCCCCGTTAGCAACCAATAACTGTATATACAGGCCGAGCGGAGCCGCATCACTCATCGTCCGGGGGAATTAGGGCGCGTGGTGTGGCTCCGTTCGGTGTTGGGGAAGCCTCCGGTAATGAGAGGCAGCTGCGATGTCACAACCGGTTACTACAGTGGTGGCCATGGCTCGCGATACAGAGAACAGCATGGCTAACGCCACCACAATGAACAGGGAAACTACCCCTCCACATGCGCTGATGTGGTTCAGGGACGACCTGCGCCTCCAGGACAACCAGGCACTCACGTGGCTGAGTGACTGGTGCCGCGGGCAAGCAGGTGAGCCAGAGGGTAGAGGCCCCGGCGAAAAGTCCCCACAGAAGCCCACCCTCCTCGCGCTGTTCATCCACGAGGATCCCGCCGCCACAGGCATCCGCGCACCAGGTCAGGCCGCGCACTTCTGGCAGCAGCGCAGCCTCGCTTCCCTCCGCGAGGCCCTCGTGGACCACGGGGTGCCGCTGATCGAGGCTCACGGGGATCCCACCGTAATCATTCCGGACCTCGTGGCCCGGAACAACATCCAAGCCGTGGCATGGAACCGCCGCTACCACCAGCCAGCCATCGCTGTTGACGCGCAGGTCAAAAACGCGCTTGCCAGCCAGGACACCCAAGCCACCCAGGACACCCAGATCAGCCAGGCCAACCACACGCCCCCGGAAGTGCACAGCTTCCCCGGATACCTCCTCACCGAGCCATGGGCCGTCACCACCACAACCGGCACCCCGTATAAGGTCTTCACCCCGTTCGGCAAGGCCGCCTTCCAGTACGTCCAGGAACACTTTGCCGATCCGCTGCCCGCACTCCGCCTGCCCGGGCCGGGCGTTAACCACCACATTGAGATGGGGGAGTGGGGTGGCGGTGGTGGCGTCGCCAACAAAGAAGAACCAACCTGGGCCGCCGCCATGCTCAACCATCACGAACCCGGCGAACAAGGCGCGCAACTAAGGCTCAACGCGCTTGACCTGCGCGGATACACCGAGCAGCGGGACTTCCCGGCCTATGAGGCCACCAGCAACCTCTCGGCGCACCTGCGCTTCGGCGAGGTCAGCCCGGCGCAGGTGTGGGCGCGCGCGGCGGACATCGCGGAGGAGCACCCCGAGCAGGCCGAAGAGGTGGATGCGTTCCTGCGCCAACTGCTGTGGCGGGACTTCGCCTGGCATCGGCTCTACCATCTGCCCAACCTCGCCACCGACAATGTGCGCCAACAGTTCAACAATTTCCCCTGGGCTTGGCCAGATAGCAACCCTCAGGCCGCGGCGGACGTGCGCGCGTGGCAGCGTGGTCAGACCGGCATTGCCATCGTGGATGCGGGGATGCGCGAGCTCTGGGCCACCGGCACAATGCACAATCGCGTGCGGATGATCGTGGGCAGCCTGCTCACCAAGAACCTCGGCGTGCATTGGCGCGTGGGGGAGGAGTGGTTCTGGGACACACTCGTGGACGCCGACCATGCGAGCAACCCCTTCAATTGGCAATGGGTCGCCGGTTGCGGGGACGATGCCAGCCCCTACTTCCGCATCTTCAACCCCGTCACGCAGCAGAAACGCTTCGATCCCGACGGGCACTACGTGGCGCGGTGGGTGCCGGAGGGTGCGCGCAACTCCGCGCCGATCGTGGACCTGAAGCAGTCCCGCGCTGCCGCGCTCGAGGCATACGAGCTGATGAAGGCCACCGCGCCCTAGCCACAGAACACTAACCGCGCGCTAGCCGCCGAACCTATAGTGGAGCCCATGAATCACCTGCTGACAATCGACCAAGTCCGCGCCGCCGAGCAGCCGCTGCTGGACGCGCAAACGCGCGAGGATGAGCTGATGCAGTCCGCCGCCGTTGCCGTGGCGGACCATAGCGCGCGGCTGGCCACCTCGGACCGCTACCTGCTGCTCGCGGGCCCCGGCGGTAACGGCGGGGATGCGCTCTACGCGGGCGCCATCGCGGCGATGCGCGGCGCGCGCGTAGAGGCCTGGCCCATCCTGGGGCGTGACAACCTGCATGCCCGCGCCGCGGAGGCCTTTGCCAACGCGGGCGGCCGGTTCGTGGACCAACCGGAAGGCGCATACGGCCTGGTCGTGGACGGCATGTTCGGCCTCGGTGGTCGCGGCGAGCTGCCGGAGGCGGCCGCGAATTTTCTTACTCCTTTATATAGCGACGCCACCACCCCCATCCTCGCCATCGACCTTCCCAGTGGACTATCAGGAGATTCGGGCCTCGCGGAGGGGGAGCATGTCCAGGCAGACGTCACAGTGACATTTGGGGGCCTGCGCCGGGTACACGGGCTCTCGGCGGCATGCGGGCAGGTCGTGGTGGAAGACATCGCCCTCGATGGTGGCCAAACGCTCTCCGAGCAGGTGGCGGCCGTGGCAAAGGCAGCGGCGCAGCAGGGCCGCCCGCTACCTCGCCTGCTCCGCGCGCCGGTGGAATGGGTGGAGTGGCAGTGCGCAGGAGCCGCACACCCGGCCGACGCGCCTGCGGCTGCCTGGGCAACCACCGCGCCGCTCACCGCCGCTGACCTGCAGGAACTGCTCCGCACGCTACCCGGCGAACCCACCCCCACTGATGACAAATACTCCGGCGGCGTGGTCGGCATCCACGCCGGCAGCGGCGACTATCCCGGCGCTGGCGTGCTCAGCTGCGCTGGTGCCGTGCGCACCACCAGCTCCATGGTGCGGTACGTCGGCACGAACGCCGCCCCGATCACCCACGCCTTCCCCGAAGTGGTGATCCACCCGGACCGGTTCCAGGCCGGGCGCGTACAGGCCCGGGTTGTCGGCCCCGGCCGCGGGACGGACCGCGCCGCGCGGGAAGAGCTCGCTGACCTGCTGGATACCGTGCAGCCCCTCGTGGTGGACGCCGACGCCCTCACCCTCTGCGCTAAACACACCAACCTCCTGGAGTCTCTCCGTCAACGGGAGGCACCGACCGTGCTCACCCCGCACGCCGGCGAATTCTCGCGCCTCGCCGAAGCGCTTGCCCACGCGGGCCACACGATCCCTGACCTGCAGGAACATCGCTTCGAGGCGGTGGAGGCGATGGCGGAGGCCCTCGGCGCAACCGTCCTGCTGAAGGGCCGCTTCACGGTCATCGCCGCCGCAGGTGGCACGGTGGTCGTGGACTATGCCAGCTCGTGGGCAGCCACGGCAGGTAGCGGCGACGTCCTCTCCGGCATCCTCGGTGCACTCCTTGCACGGGACGCAACGTCAGCCCTGGATACCGCCTCTTTAGCTGCGGTCATTCATGCTCTCGCCGCACGAATGAGCGCGGAGACGGGATGGGGCGCGGCGCCGTCGCACGCAACAAAAATAGAAGAAGCCGTGCGACCGGCGATCGCGATGTTGACTAGTTTCCGTTCGCGGGACGAATGGTGAGGGACTCGACCATCGCATCGTCCGTGGCATCAATGGCGAAGCGCACGGCCTTCGCGACGGAATCCGCGCGCAGGAACTGGGACTCATCGTAGGTGTTGCCACGGGCGGACTGGATCGAAACCTGCATGTCAGAGTCCACTTTGCCGGGGTGGATGGAGGTGACGCGGAACTCGTTGCGGTGCTCCTCGCGGAGCGCATCAGCGTAGGCGCGGAGGGCGAACTTCGTGGCCGCGTAGGGGCCGAAGCCGGCGCCGGAGAACTGGCCCGCGCCGGAATTGATGGCGACGACGGTGCCGTGAGCCGCGCGGAGCTGGGGGAGGAGCTGTCGGGTGAGCTCGGCGACGGCGAACAGGTTCACGTCGAAGGCATGTTGCCACTGGTCAGGGGTGGTTTCCGTGACGGGGTCGTGGGCGATGACGCCCGCGGAGTGCACCAGCGCGTCCAGGTGGGTGAGGGGGTGGTGGTCCTGCTGTGGCTGGCTGGGAGTGTGCTGGTCTTGCTGGTGTGGGGTTTGCACTGCGGAGCGCTCTACACGCAACTCCTGGACGACGGCGGCGATGGCCCCCGTGTCCGCGAGGTCCAGCGCCAAGCCCTGTGCGCTGTGGCCTTGCGCGTTGAGCTCGGCGGCGGTGTCATGGGTGGAATCGGAGGAGCCAACGATGATGAGGTGGTGATCCGGCGCCAGTTTATCCGCGATGGCGCGGCCGATCCCGCGGGTGCCTCCGGTGATTAGGGCGATCTTTGTGCGGTTGGTGCTGGACATTGTGTGCTCCTCTGGGCTTGACGATGTGGGCTTCTCTGGGCTTGACGATGTGGTGCTGAATTGTGCCGTTTAATTCTGCGATTTCGCGTGGTGCCACTCTCTGGCATTGCACTGCTTTGTACTGGCCCCAGCCTACGCGTCCTCGTGAGACGCATATGAGCAGCTCCGCGGGTCGGATGCCCCAAAAATATGTTAGTTTGCGAAGTAGCAGATCTGACCACCTGGGGTTTTGGGAACGGCCGCGGCACAGATTAACAAATTTTTGGGAGGGTCCATCTAAATCTTCTATTCTGCGAAGTAGCAGATCTGACCACCTGGGGTTTTAGAGTGGGTGGCCGCACAGAATAGAAGATTTAGATGGGTTCCCCAGCCCCCGCACCAGGTCAGCGCCCCCACGCCTCCAAGCCGCCCCGCCCTACGGCAGAACCTTGAACACCTTCCCGGCCCTCAGCGCGCCCGCCATCACGTTCGCGTACGCCTTGCGGCTCAGGGACTCCGGCCCGCGGATGCTCATGAACCGCTGCTCCGTGATGTTCTGGCTGGCCGTGTACTTGGTCAGCCCCTCTTCGCCGTGGCGGTGGGACACGCCGGATTCCTTGCGCCCACCCATCGGGTTGCCGATGGCTGCCCACGCCGCGGTGTAGCCGTCATTGATCGCCAGCGCGCCGGACTCCACCTTCGGCGCGATCCTCCATGCCGTCTTCGGAGCAGCGAAAATGGAGGCGTTCAGACCATAAGACGTGTCATTCGCCTTCTCCACTGCCTCTTCCAGGGACCCCACGGCCTCCAGGAACACCACGGGCCCGAACACTTCCTCGGTGCGCAGCTTCGCGTCCTCGGGCACGTCCGTCAGCACGGTTGGCTCGTAGAAGTATGGCCCAAGATCCGGCCGCGCCTTGCCGCCGGCCAGCACCCGGGCCCCCTTGGATACCGCGTCATCCACATAGGAGGTCACGGTGTCCAACTGATCCTGGGAAGCCAGGGACCCCATCTGTACCTCGTAGTTGAACCCACCGCCCAGGGACATCGCCTTCACCCGCTGGGTAAACAGCCGCTCAAACTCTGCGTAGCTGGCCCGCTCCACGTAGATCCGCTCCACGGACACGCACAGCTGGCCGGAGTTGGAGAAGCATCCGTCCACGGCGCCGCGCGCGGTGTACTCCAGGTCGGCGTCGTTCGCCACGATCATCGGGTTCTTGCCACCGAGCTCCGCGGAGTAGCCAACCAGGCGCTTGCCCACCTGCTCACCCAGCACCTTGCCGGTCTTGGTGGATCCGGTGAACATCAAGAAGTCGCATCGATCAGCAATGGCGGACCCAACAACACGCCCAGACCCTGTCACAAGCTGCACGAGATCTCGCGGGAGGCCGGCGTCGAACAATAAAGAAAAAACAAGCAGGGAGGTAAACGGCGTGGCGGAATCCGGCTTCGCCACCAGCCCGTTGCCGGCGAGCAGCGCGGGGATCGCGTCACCCACACCGAGCGCCAGCGGGTAATTCCACGGGCTAATCTGCCCGACCACGCCCAGCGGGTGGCGGTACTCCTTGGACTTCGCCAGCACGGCCAGGGCGGAGCGGCGGGACTCCGGGCTCATGAACTTCTCAACATTGTTGCTGTAGTAGCGCGCGTTGTTCGCCACGTCCAGCACCTCGTCGAAGGCGGAGGCGCGATTCTTGCCGGTCTCCAGCTGCACCATGTCACTGAGCAGCTCCTTGTGCCTAAGCACCAGGTCGTGGAAGCGGCGGAAGATCTGCCGGCGTTGGCTAAATGGTACGTGGCGCCAGCTGGCTTGGGCGCGGCGGGCGAAGCGGAAGGCTTCCTCTACGTCCTCCTCGGTGCCGGAGGCGACCCAGCCGATCGTCTCGCCGGTGAATGGGGCCTCGATCTCTAGCCGGTCGCCATCCAGGTTGTTAATGCGCGCGTTGGTGGTGAGGGTGCGCAGCGCGGTTTCCAGGTCCTCTGGTAGGGCGGCGACCTGGAGGCGCTTCGGGTAATTGATTGTAGAAATTCTCATAGTTTCGGAGACTACCAAGGTCTGGTGCGCCGGGGGCGGGTTTGAATTTTTGGTAGCGACGCCACCCCGCCGCCTCACCGCCCCGGCCACCTCGGTGGGGAAGTGGTAGCGTGCGTGCGGGAACAAATTGTGAAGCATGCCCGTTGCTACTATGTACGTGGAACACATAGGGCTGCATGAACAGTAATGAACAGTCATGGCTAGGCCTTTGTGTCTAACGAAGACCAGCACACAATATTGGAGTGAATTAACAGTGCAAAGTTCCAATCCCTTCATGGGGTCGCTGGCCAAGAATGAAGGCCAGCACCCATTTGCGCAGGGCAACCAGGGTTACGCCGGTGGCCAGCAGGGCTACGGGCAGAACCCGTACGCTACGTCTGCTCGCGGTGGTGTGGCCACGGCTGCTGCTCACCACGGCATGCAGGACGCTGCCAACTACGGTCCGGCCGGTGAGGCCGACCGTCCGATGACGGTGGATGATGTGGTCACTAAGACCGGCATCACGTTGGCCGTGATCGTGGCTTTGGCTGCGGTGAACTACTTCGTGTCCGTGTCCAACCCGGGCCTGGGCATGATGCTGACGTTCGTGGGCATGATCGGCGGCCTGGTGACGGTGCTGATCTCCGCGTTCGGCAAGAAGTACGGCTCCGCGCCGATCACCTTGACCTACGCCGCGTTTGAGGGCCTGTTCGTGGGTGGCTTCAGCTTCCTGCTGACGAACATGACCGTGGGCGGAGCTAACGCTGGCGCGATGATTGCGCAGGCTGTGCTGGCCACAATCGGCGTGTTCGCCGGCATGCTGTTCGTGTACAAGTCCGGCGCGATCCGCGTGACGCCGAAGTTCACCCGCGCGATGATCGCCGCGCTGATCGGCGTGCTGGTGCTCTCCCTGGGCAGCCTGGTGATCGGCCTGTTCACCGATGGTGCTGGCCCGCTGCGCGATGGCGGCCCGATCGCCATCCTGTTCTCCCTGGTCTGCATCGGCCTGGCGGCGATGAGCTTCCTGCTGGACTTCGACCAGGCGGACAAGCTGGTGCGCGCCGGTGCTCCTTCCAAGATGGCCTGGGGCGTGGCCCTGGGTCTGGCGGTCACCTTGGTGTGGCTGTACACGGAGATCCTGCGCCTGTTGAGCTACTTCCAGGGCGACTAGCTCTTTATTATTGCGACGGCCGGACGCGGTCAGCTTCCCAAGCTGATCCGTCCGGTCTTGTTTCTGCGCGCCGGTGGGGGCCCGCTTAACCTGAAATTCACCTGAGCGTTGCGCACTATTTTTCCTAAGTCCATGGTGGGTTCACGGCAGCTTCTTAGGCTGACCTGGTGCTCACAACAACGACGAACGAGAAGCCTCGGGAGGGCGGTGGCGCCGCTGGCGGTGCTACGGTCAGCGGCGGCGCTGGCGGCGCCACGGCGCTGCGCAAGCGTGCCACCTTCGCCCGCCGCAGGGAAGCGCTGCTGGCAGTGGCGCTGCTGGCCCCCAACCTGATCCTGCTGGCTATCTTTACCTACCGCCCGCTGCTGGACAACATCCGCTTGTCCTTCTTTGACTGGAACATCTCCAGCCCCAAGGCCACCTTCATCGGCTGGGATAACTACGCGGAGTGGCTGGGCCGGGATGACACGAAGACGATCGTCTTCAACACCATCATCTTCACAGGCGCCGCCGTGGTGGGATCCATGGTGCTGGGCCTGGCGCTGGCGCTGATCCTGGACCAGAAGCTGCGGCTGCGGAACTTCACCCGCTCCATTGCCTTTGCGCCGTTCGCCATCTCCGGTGCGGCCATCGGTGTGGCGTTTCAGTTCGTCTTTGACCCCAACTTCGGCCTCGTCCAGGAAATGCTGGGCTGGCTGGAGGTCAACGCGCCCAACTTCTACGGGGAACCCAAGTGGGCCATGTTCATGGTGACCTTCACCTTCATCTGGAAGAACCTAGGCTACACCTTCGTCATCTACCTTGCTGCCCTGCAGGGGCTGAACAGGGAACTGGATGAGGCCGCGGAGATCGATGGTGCTGGCTGGTGGACCCGCTTCACCAAGGTCATCCTCCCGCAGCTGCGCCCCTCTACCTTCTTCCTCTCCATCACGGTGACCCTGAACTCGGTCCAGGTGTTTGACATCATCTCCGTGATGACTCGCGGCGGCCCACAGACGAACGGCACCACCACGCTGGTGTACCAGATCTACCAGGAGACATTCGTCAACTTCCGCGCCGGGTATGGAGCGACGATCGCCACGATCCTGTTCCTCATCCTGCTGATCATGACGCTCATCCAGGTTCGCTACATGGACAAAGAACACAAGGCGAAGTAGGGGGGGCAGACGCTCAAATGGAAACTAACGCTATTAAGACGTCCGCGAAGGCGCAGGCCGGCAAGAAGGTCGTTGGATACCTGGGCATCCTGTTCATCCTGGTGCTGATCGGCCTTCCGCTGTACTGGACGATCATCGGTTCGCTGAAGCCGCACTCTGAGATCTACACCAACCCAGTCACGTGGTACCCGCATGACGTGCACTGGGAGAACTATGAAGAAGCCACCACCCGTGTGCCGTTCTTCAACTACCTGCGCAACTCCCTGATCATCACGATTGCCCTGTGCGCCATCAAGATCTCTCTGGGTGTGTTGAGCGCCTACGCGCTGGCGATCCTGCGCTTCCCGGGGCGCAACCTGGTGTTCATCGTGGTCATCAGCGCGCTGATGGTGCCGAGCGAGATCACGCAGATCTCCAACTACGCGCTGGTCTCCTCCTTGGGTTGGCGCAACACGTTCCAGGGCATCATCGTGCCGCTGGCCGGCGTGGCTTTCGGCACCTTCCTCATGCGCAACCACTTCCTGAGCCTCCCGCGGGAGCTCGTGGAGGCCGCCCGCATGGATGGTGCTGGCCCGCTCCAGCTGCTGTTCAAGGTGCTGCTGCCGATCTCCGGGCCCACCTTGGTGGCGTTCTCTGTGATCACCGTGGTCAACGAGTGGAACCAGTACCTGTGGCCCTACCTCATGGCGGACACGGATAGGGTGGCCCCGCTGCCGGTGGGTCTGACCTTGCTGCAGAACAGCGACGGCGTGACGAACTGGGGTCCCGTCATGGCGGCCACCCTGCTGACCATGCTGCCCATCGTGATCCTGTTCATCTTCCTGCAGAAGTACATGATCAAGGGCCTGACCACGGGCGCGGTAAAGGGGTGATTGGAACGGTCATGTAACAGCACACGCGTTCAACAATTACAGCAATCAGCTACGAGCAACCAGCAATCAGCTACGCAACACAGCTTTTCTACACATAAAGGAGTACTCAGACTCATGTCCAACAACGCTATCTCCCGGGCCATCAACCGCCCTGTTTCCCGCCGCGGCTTCCTCGCCTTCACCGGCCTGGCCGCCGGTTCCATGGCCCTGACCGCCTGCGCCGGCACCGGTGGCGGCGGGGATCAGGGTGGCGACGCCAACACCGTCACCTGGTGGTCCTCCCACCCCGGCCAGTCCAAGGCCGTGGAGCAGGAGCTGATCAAGCGCTTCGAGGCCGAGAACCCGGACATCAAGGTCAATCTCATCGACGCGGGCAAGAACTACGAAGAGTGCGCCCAGAAGTTCAACGCCGCCCTCTCCGGCAACGACCTGCCAGACGTGGTGCTCCTGTCCGACGTGTGGTGGTTCAACTTCGCGCTCAATGAGCAGATCACCCCCATCGAGGACGTGGCGGACAAGGCTGGCGTGGACACCTCCACCTTCGTAGAGTCCCTCTACGAGGACTACAACCTCAACGGCAAGCACTACGCCATGCCATTCTCCCGCTCCACTCCGCTGTTCTACTACAACAAGGACATGTGGGAGGCAGCCGGTCTGCCGGACCGCGGCCCGGAGTCCTGGCAGGAAATGGACGAGTGGGCAGACAAGCTCAAGGGTGCCATCCCATCCAATGCCAAGGCACACGGCTGGGGCAGCGCCGTGGACTACCTGTCCTGGACCTTCGAAGGCCCCATGTGGACCCTCGGCGGCGCGTACTCCGATGACTGGGACATGAAGTTCACCTCTGAAGGCACCATCAAGGCCATCGAATGGCTGAAGTCCACCGTGGCCGATGATGGCTACGCCTCCATCAGCCAGGCCATCGCCAATGACTTCTCCGCAGGCCTGTACTCCTCCGCCATCTGCTCCACTGGTGACCTGGGCGGCATCCTGGAAAACGCCAGCTTCAACGTGGGCACCGCCCCACTGCCGAACCCCAAGGGCGATGGCGGCTGCCCCACCGGCGGTGCCGGCCTGGCTATCCCCGCCGGCATATCCGAGGAGCGCAAGGTCAACGCCGCGAAGTTCATCGACTTCATCACCAACGCCACCAACACCGCATACTGGTCCCGCGAGGTCGGCTACATGCCCGTGCGCACCGCAGCCGTGGAGGACCCGGAGCAGAAGAAGTTCCTGGAGGAGAACCCGAACTACCAGACCGCTATCGACCAGCTGCCCCACACCCGCGTGCAGGACAACGCCCGCGTGTTCATCCCGGGCGCTGACCAGAAGATCGGCGGCGCTTTCGAGTCCATCCTGGTCAACGGTGATGACATCAAGTCCACCATGTCCCGCGTGGAGCAGGAGCTGACGCAGGCCTACGAGGGCCAGATCAAGCCGAAGCTCTAACACCCGCTCACACCTGTACGTCCCTGACACACACCCTGCTGGCTGCTGGCTGGCGGGGTGGCGTCGCCCCCATAAAAAGAAAGAGAAACCAGTGGCATCAGTAACCTTCGATGGCGCGAGCCGCATCTACGCGGGAAGCAAGAAAGCGCAGGCAAAGAAGGCGGTGGACCAGATTAACCTGGACATCGCCGATGGAGAGTTCCTGGTGCTCGTGGGCCCGTCCGGCTGCGGCAAGTCCACGACGCTGCGGATGCTGGCCGGGCTGGAGCCCACGAATGAGGGGCGCATCCTCATCGGTGGTCAGGACGCGACCGGCGTGGCGCCGCGCGATAGGGACGTGGCGATGGTGTTCCAGAACTACGCGCTGTACCCCAACATGACCGTCGCGCAGAATATGGCATTTGCCCTGCGTAACCGCGGTATGGGCAAGGCGGAGGCGATGGAGAAGGTGAAGGTCGCCGCGCAGATGCTGGAGCTGACGGAGCTGCTGGACCGCAAGCCGGCGCAGCTCTCCGGCGGGCAGCGGCAGCGCGTGGCGATGGGGCGGGCGATTGTGCGCGAGCCCTCCGTGTTCTGCATGGACGAGCCGCTGAGTAACCTGGACGCGAAGCTGCGCGTGTCCACGCGGTCGCAGATCTCCAAGCTGCAGAAGCGGTTGGGGACGACAACGGTCTACGTCACCCACGACCAGGTGGAGGCGATGACGATGGGTGATCGCGTGGCCGTGATGAAGGACGGCGTGCTGCAGCAGGTTGCCAGCCCGCGCGAGCTGTACGAGCGGCCGGTGAACGCGTTCGTGGCGAGTTTCATTGGCTCGCCGACCATGAATTTCTTCTTTATCGGCGACGGCACCTCGCGGCCAATCTGGCTCCCAGAGTCCTTGTGGGTCGAGCTGGGGGAGCGGCCCGCGGGGTATCGGGTGGGAGTCCGGTGTGAGGATTGGGAGATCGTGGGCGCTGGTGCTGGCGCTGGAGAAACCGCCCTGGCGCTGCGCATCTCTCACGTGGAGGAGCTGGGCAGTGAGTCCTTCGCATTCTGCCAGCCAGTGGAGGGCGCCGTAGAAAGCAGTGCGGCAGGCAGTGCAGAAGGCAGCGGAGTTAGCAGCGGAGACAACGCAGCAGGCGCTGCTGGAGTAACTGCGGAAAGCCTGGTCTCGGTGCGTTTGGCGAAGGGTGATCACCGCGGTGAGGGGGACGTGATCCACGTCCGCCCAACCACGGCCCACCACTTCTGCGCGGAATCTGGCCAGCGCCTGTAACCAGGGGGCAGGCGAAAGACTACAGACTTATTACACGGATTCGGCCATTTTTGTGCAATAAGTCTGTAGTCTTTTCCCGTTCCCCTCCCACTTCGAAGGCCGCCAACTAAGAGTCGGTGGGCTGAATGGGACCGCCAGCCCCCCGTAAGGCAGGGGCTACTGCTCGGCGCGGGGGACGTCCCGGTCCGGGTCGTACGGCTCAGCCGTCACGATGGTCACGCGCACCGTCTCACCATTCGGGGTCTGGTACTCGCGGGTCTCGCCCTCCTTGGCGCCAACAATGGCAGCGCCCAGAGGAGCGTCAGTGGAGTAGGTCTCCAGATCGGGGTTGGAGGATTCCAGGCCACGGGTGCCGATGAGGAAGGTTTCCTTATCGTCCTCGTCATCGTCGTAGTAGACGTGAATCACGGAACCAACCAGGGCGACGCCGGACTCCTGAGGAGCCTCACCAATGGTGGCGTTATCCAGCAGCTCCTCCAGGTAAGCGATGCGGGCCTCTTCCTGGCCCTGCTGCTCACGGGCGGCGTGGTAGCCACCGTTCTCCTTGAGGTCGCCCTCTTCACGGCGCTCGTTGATTTCCGCGGCCAGAACGGGGCGGTTCTCCTTGAGGCTCACCAGCTCTGCGTTCAGGCGGTCGTAGGACTCCTGCGTCAGCCAGTGGGTCTGGTTGTCAGCCATCTTCTCCTGCACTCCAATATCTATAGAGGGGTTTAACAAGGTATTTCTAGTCGCCCAAGTCTAACACCTCGGTGTGGGGCGTGAATGGGCCTACTCGCCGGTCAGGTAGTCCGGCAGTACGGTGGAGCAACCATAGACGGTGCCCGCGTACGCTTCCTCCCGCGTGGTGATGTCCACGTGGTGGCGCGTCACATCCTCCCCACCAGCGGGGATGACGAACTCGCGGCGCCCCACCTCATTCTTGTCATAATCCAGCGCGGTGACGATGCAGAACGCCGACTTGGAGGGATCCTCCCTGGTCACGTCCACGCTCATGCGCAGCGTGTCCGCAGATACTACTTCGCCGCCCGTCTCCTGCGCGGAGACGTCCACGTTCCCCGCGCGCATCAGCTGCGCAACCATGTACGCCGCTGCCGCAGCCAAGATCACGGACAAGGCCAGCACCAAGATCTTCCCGCCGAACTTCGTGTTGCGGGTGTTGCCGTAACGCTCCTGGGTGGTTTGAGCCTGTGGGGACGCCGGCCGGCCTTGCTGGGGAGTAGGGTTGTCTGCGCTCATTATGCCCTCCATGCTAGTCCATGCCGGATCCCGCGGGAGATGGGAGTAGATTAGTCAGCGCAATAACATCTGAAAGGTGGTGTTGGTTTCCCCGTGAACCACGCAGACAACCCGTCCCAGCCTGGCCCCTACCGCCTGCTGGCTATCCACGCGCACCCGGACGATGAATCCAGCAAGGGCGCGGCCACCATGGCCCGCTACGTGGATGAAGGCCACCGCGTGAAGGTCCTGACCTGCACCGGTGGGGAGCGCGGGGACCTGCTCAACCCCACGATGGATCCGCCGGAGGACCTCATCGCCACCCGCCAGCAGGAGATGGAAAACGCCGCGCAGATCCTGGGCGTGGAGCACCAGTGGCTGGGCTACGAGGACTCCGGTCTGCCGGAGGGTGACCCCACGCCGCCGCTGCCGGAGGGCTGCTTCGCGCTGCAGGACACGGAGGAGGTCACGGCCGAGGTTGTGAAGGTCATCCGCGAGTTCCGCCCGCACGTCGTCATCACCTATGACGAAAACGGCGGCTACCCGCACCCGGATCACATCAAGGTCCACGCCGTCTCCGTCCGTGCCTGGGAGGCCGCGGCCGACCCAGACTTCCACCCCGAGCTCGGAGAGCCGTGGGAGATCAAGAAAATGTACTACACCCACGGTTTCATCCGCCGCCGCTTCGAGCTGCTCGCTGAAGCTTTGCAGCACCATGGCGTCGCTTTGTCCCCGGAGGCCCAGGATCACCTGCACATGTGGACATCCATGCCAGACATTTTCCCTCGGGTCACCACGCGCGTCCGGGTTGGGGAGTGGTTTTCCAGGCGCGACGACGCCCTGCGGGCTCATCAAACCCAAGTAGATCCCAGGGGTGCTTTCTTCCTTGGCGACCCGGAGCTTCAACGTGAGGTGTGGCCTACTGAGGAGTTTGAGCTCGCGCTAACACGGGTGGATTCGCCCACGCCAGAGACGGATCTTTTTGCTGGGCTGGGCGCAGACAATACTGTAGAAGTGTCAACGCATAACTAAAGGAGCAGTGCAGCCCATGGACATGTTCACTTCCGCCAACCTGATCCTCGCCCAAGCCGAGCGGACCGGCCCGATGGGCGCGGACTTCGGCAAGGCCGCGCCCATCGGGTTGTTCGTCATCGTGGTGCTGCTGCTGGTGGTGCTCCTGCTCGGCTTCGGCATGAACAAGCGCATCCGCCGCCTGGAGCGGCGCCGCGCGTTCGCCGAGGCCCGCGGCATCGACCTCTTCGACAAGGAGACCCTGGAGCGCCGCATGAAGGAAGAGGGCTTCGATGAAACGAAGGGCAAGTCCATGTTTGCCCGCACTGAGGTGCCTCAGACGGACCCGCGTTTCCTGCCATCCTCCGGCACGCTGACCGGCCCGGCCGCGATTGATGCGGAGAGGGAGCGGGAGCGTGGCGGCGTCGCACCACAACAACAACCACACAAGGACGACAGTGAGTAAACTGCCGCACCTTCTCTACCCCGCCTACGAAGCGCAACTGGCCCGCCAGCTGCGCGATCAGCCGATGCCGAAGCACGTGGCGATCATGGCCGATGGCAACCGCAGGTGGGCGCGGGAGAACGGGTTCGCGGACGTATCGCACGGCCACCGGGTGGGGGCGAAGAAGATTGCGGAGATGTGCAATTGGTGCGATGAGCTGGGGATTGAGACCGTCACGGTGTACCTGCTTTCCACCGAGAACCTCAAGCGCACGGCGGAGGAGCTAGAGCTGCTGGTGGGGATCATCGGGGACGTGGCCGAGGAGCTCGCGGCCGATGAGGCAGGCTTCCGTGTGCATGCCGTGGGGCACCTGGAGCTGCTGCCGGCGACGCTGCGCGAGCGGCTGGAGGCCACGGCGCGGCAGACGGCCGAGCACACTGGGGTGCGCGTCAACGTGGCCGTGGGATACGGCGGGCGCCAGGAGATCGTGGACGCGGTGCAAAAGTTGGTGGCGGACCTGGCGGCCCAGGGCGTGGCGCCGGAGGACATGGCCGCGGCGATCACGGCCGAGGGGCTGGGGGATCACATGTACACGCGCGGGCAGCCGGACCCGGACCTGGTGATCCGCACCTCCGGGGAGCAGCGCTTGAGCGGTTTTCTGCTGTGGCAGTCCGCATACTCGGAGATCTGGTTTACGGATACGTACTGGCCGGCGTTTCGGCGCGTGGATTTCCTGCGGGCGCTGCGGGATTACTCGCAGCGGCACCGGCGGTTCGGGCTGTAGCGGGGGCGCGGCCACCGCGGCACGCCAGCTAGATCTTGCGCATCCGCACCTTCTGCACCAGGTGATCCCGGTCCTTGCGCAGCACCAGGGACGCGCGCACGCGGGTGGGCAAAATGTTTTCCATGAGGTTCGGCAGGTTCACTGTCTGCCAGATTTCCCGCGCTACCACTTCCGCTTCCTCATCGGTGAGGGAGGCGAAGTGGTGGAAGTGGGCGCTGGGGTCCTGGAAGGCGGTGTTCTTCAGCTTGAGGAAGCGGTCAATGTACCAGTCTTCGATGTCCTCGCGCCGGGCGTCCACGTACACGGAGAAATCGAAGAGGTCAGAGATCATGAGCGTGGGGCCGGTCTGCAGCACGTTGAGCCCCTCCACGATGAGGATGTCCGGCTGATCCACGGTGATGAACTCATCGGGGACGCGGTCATAGGCCTCATGGGAGTAGATCGGGGCCTGCACATTGCGGCTGCCGGACTTCACCCGCGTGATGAACCGCAGCAGCTCCGCCTGGTCATAGGATTCCGGGAAGCCCTTGCGGTGCATGAGCTTGCGCGCCTCCAGCTCCGCGGTGGGTAGCAGGAAGCCATCGGTGGTGACGAGGTCCACCCGGGGGTTGGAGGTCCAGCGCTGCAGCAGCACCTGCAGCACGCGGGCGGTGGTGGACTTGCCCACGGCCACGGAACCGCACACACCAATGATGTAGGGGATCTGCGGCATGGGTTCGCCGAGGAAGGTTTCCGTGGCCTCGTTAAGCAGGCGGTGTGCTTCCACGCGGAGGTGGATGAGGCGGGAGAGGGGGAGATAGACCTCGGAGACTTCCTCTAGGTCAATTTCTTCACCGATGCCCCGGAGTTGCTCCAGCTCGTCCTCTGTGAGGACCTGTGGCATGGACTTGCGCAGCTTCCTCCACTGGGCACGGTCCAGCTCAATGTAGGGGCTGGGTGAACTCATGGAGCCTATTGTGCCTTCCGGGGGTGGTTTTTAAGAAATTGCTCGGCAGCCACGCTGTGATGGTAGCTACAATGAATCGGGTAACGGTCTTGTACACGCACCGTTTCGTCCAACCCCAAAGATTTCGCAAGATTTCCCAAGCGCATTGGAAGGCCAAAGCAACAGTGTCTAACTCTCAACTGCAGCACAATATCCCGCTCGATCAGCTGGATCCGGAAGTAGCCCAGGCGATCGCCGGGGAGCTGGGGCGCCAGCGGGATACGCTGGAGATGATCGCCAGCGAGAACTTCGTCCCCCGCGCCGTGCTGCAGGCCCAGGGTTCTGTGCTGACCAACAAGTACGCGGAGGGCTACCCGGGCCGCCGCTACTACGGTGGCTGCGAGCACGTGGATGTCATTGAGGACTTGGCCCGTGACCGCGCCAAGGCCGTGTTCGGCGCGGAGTTCGCTAACGTGCAGCCCCACGCCGGTGCCCAGGCCAACGCCGCGGTGCTGATGGCGCTGGCCAACCCGGGCGACAAGATCATGGGTCTGTCCCTGGCTCACGGCGGCCACCTCACCCACGGCATGCACCTCAACTTCTCCGGCAAGCTCTACGAGGTCGCGGCCTATGAGGTGGATCCGGACACGATGCGCCTGGACATGGACAAGATCCGCGAGCAGGCCAAGCAGGAGAAGCCGCAGGTCCTCATCGCCGGCTGGTCTGCGTACCCCCGCCACCAGGACTTCGCCGCGTTCAAGGACATCGCCGATGAGGTGGGCGCGAAGCTGTGGGTGGACATGGCCCACTTCGCCGGCCTGGTCGCCGCGGATCTGCACCCGTCCCCGGTGCCGCACGCTGATGTTGTCTCCACCACCGTGCACAAGACCCTGGGTGGCCCGCGTTCCGGCATGATCCTGGCGAAGCAGGAGTACGCCAAGAAGCTGAACTCTGCCGTGTTCCCCGGCCAGCAGGGTGGCCCGCTGATGCACGCAGTGGCTGCCAAGGCCGTGGCCATGAAGGTCGCTCAGACCGATGAGTTCCGCGACCGCCAGGCCCGTACCCTGGAGGGCGCGAAGATCCTGGCGGAGCGCCTCAACGCCCAAGACACGAAGGACGCTGGCGTGCAGGTCCTCACCGGCGGCACGGACGTTCACCTGGTGCTGGTGGATCTGCGCAACTCCCAGCTGGATGGCCAGCAGGGTGAGGACCTGCTGCATGAGGTCGGCATCACCGTCAACCGCAACGCGGTGCCTTTTGATCCTCGCCCGCCGATGGTCACCTCCGGCCTGCGCATCGGCACGTCTGCGCTGGCTTCCCGCGGGCTGGATGCCGCGGCGTTCACCGAGGTTGCAGACGTGATTGCCACGGCTCTGGCTGGTAACGCGGACGTTGCTGCGCTGCGGGCGCGGGTGGAGAAGGTCACCCAGGACTTCCCGCTCTATGACGGCCTGGAGGAGTGGAAGCTTGTCTAAGCAGGCGATCGTCGTTGTTGATGTTCAAAACGATTTCGTCGATGGCTCTTTAGGCACGCCCCGCGGCGTGGACGTTGCCCGCGGTATTCATTCTTTTTTGGGCGACGCCATCGCGGAGTCAGAAGCCGATACTCATGTGATTGGCACCCTCGATTGGCATATCGACCCGCAAGGTCATTTCTCCAAAGACCCCGATTATGTGAACACGTGGCCCGTGCATTGCGTGGCGGACACGCACGGGGCCAGGGTGTGCTCTGAGCTGGGCGAGGACCTGGTCCACGCGTGGTTCAAGAAGGGTGAATACACCGCGGCGTACTCGGGGTTTGAGGGCCACCTCGATGGTGGCGAGGAGACTCTGGAGCAGTGGCTGCGCGCCCGCGAGGTGGAGGAGCTGACGGTCGTCGGCATCGCCACTGATTACTGCGTGAAGGCCACGGTGCTGGATGCCCTGGAGGCAGGGTTCGAGGTCACGGTGATTGAGCGGCTTTGCTCCGCCGTGAAGGAGGACACGGGCAAGGAGGCCCTGCGCGAGATGGAAGAGGCGGGGGCGACGATCGTGCACACCTCCCAGCCGGTCTAGCCGCGCAGGTGCCGCGCGCCAGCTGCGGCCCATACCACGTGCACCAGCAGCAGCGCCAGCAGGCACGCGCTGACCGTGTCCATCCACGCGCAGGAGGCGGGCCCGTGCAGGGCCAGCGTGTGCGTGCCGAAGCACAACGTGCCCACGGGGAAGGTGCTCGCCCACCACGTGGGGTTATAGGCCATGGCCCCGCCCAGCACGGCCTTCCAGTGCGTGACCAGCGCGTACGCTCCCAGCGCCACGCCCAGGGCGAGCATGACCCACCCGTACACCACCGCCGCGTGCCGCCACGCGGCCCCGTCACCAGCGGCGAGCAGCTGAGCCGCGGCGGTGGACTGGCCC
This sequence comes from Candidatus Corynebacterium gallistercoris, assembly GCA_019114175.1. Taxonomy (GTDB): domain Bacteria; phylum Actinomycetota; class Actinomycetes; order Mycobacteriales; family Mycobacteriaceae; genus Corynebacterium; species Corynebacterium gallistercoris. Next base: position 16,930 of record DXFZ01000010.1, on the reverse strand, counting down.
ATCATCCCCAACGGGATCCAGCTGGTGGCGGCGAAGCTCGCTGGCACGTGCGGGAACGTGCGCGCGTACACCACAACAAACGCCGGGGCGGCGGTCAGCCACGCCAGCGCGAAGTTCGCCACGCCCCAGGCGTGAATCCACCCCGCAAGCGCCTCCGCGGCACCCCCTGAGGTACCCAGGTGGAGGGCTAATTGGGCGGAGGCTGTTGCCGTCACCATCGGAGCAACAAGCGGCAAACCCCAGGTAAATGCAGGCGCCGGACGCTGCGCATCCCGCAGCACAAACACCCCGAAACGCACGCACGTGACCACGCCCAGCGCGCTGCCCACAGCCCACAACGCAGCGTGTACACTCCAAACCTGAGCCACTGATGACCAGGCCGAACCCAGCGCCATCAGGCCCATCGCGACCATCCCCCACGCGGGCATATCGCGCGCCGCGAACCCCGGATTCCGGTGCCGCGCCCAGCCCGCCGCCAGCACCACAGCCAACGCCGTGGCGACCGCGAGCAGCGCCCAGTCCACGTGCCCCGGGATGCGAATGTTCACCAGCGACGTGGTGATGGACACGCCCATGAGCGCGCCCGCCCACCCCGGCCCCAGCGGTGGTACCTGCATCTTTGTATTGTGGGCGACGCCACCGTGGCGGCTCCGGACCTGTTGTGTTGTGGGGTGGATCGTGTGCATGGCTTTAACGGTAGAAGTTGCAGGGAAAGACGGGTATACCACGAACCCGCAAGGGGGTTACACTCAACTCATGTACCCCGCCTCTGGAGAAGATTCCTCGCCCCGCTACGAGGCCTCGCATGCGCGCCTCGTGGACTCCCTCCCGGACCCGCTGACGTGCTTGGTGATCGTGTCCGTGGCGCATCTGGGCGGGATGAACCAAGTCTCCCATGCGCTGGGGATGTCCCAGCAGTCCGTGAGCGCGCGGATTAAGAAGATGGAAAAGAGGCTGGGCGCAACGCTGTTCACCAGGACCCCGGTGGGTAGCACGCTGACGCCAGTGGGGGAGAAGTACGTGGAGCAGCTGGAGCCGCTGGTGCGGGCGCAGCTGCAGGCGGCGAGGGGGACGACGGAGGCCATCGAAGGCATCGGCGCGGCGGAGGTGACCGTGGCGTGTTCCAACACGGTGGCGGAGCTGGATTACCCACGGTGGCTGGCGGACTTCCACTTCCAGCACCCGACGGGCGCGGTGAAGATGCGGCAATTCAACAGCGAAGACGCGCAGGCGGAGCTGGCGGCGGGGCGGGCGCATGTGGCGATCGTGGAGACTCCGCATGTGCGTGGTGAACTGCAACGTGTCGTGGTGGCTGAGGACCCGCTGGCGGTGGTGGTGCCGGCAGAGCACCCGTGGGGGTTGGAGGGCCACCCCGTGGTGAGCCGGGAGGATCTGCAGACCACGCCTTTGCTGCTGCGGGAGCCGGGATCCGGCACTAGGGACGTGGTGGAGCTGCAGCTGGGTACCTTGGCGCCACCGGCGGGGGAGTTCGGTTCCTTGTCCGCGCAGCGGGCGGCGATCGGCACGATGGGTGCGCCTGCCATCATGTCCGCCCGAGCGGTGGAGGCGCAGGTGGAGACCGGTTTCTACCGCGCCGTGCCCACGGAGGGGGTGGATCTGCGCAGGACGATCACGGCGCTGTGGCGGGGCGGCGAGCAGTTGGGAACCGCGGCTACTGCGTTCCTGGCAGTCCTGCAAAGTTCCGCAAAAGCAAACATGGGGTGAGGCCGCTGGCTTAGGCTCAGTAGGTATGACGATTGAGACGAATGCTGAGACTAACGCTGGGGCGAATGCTGGCGACAGTGCTGGGTCGAACGCTGGGGTGCTGTTGGTGCGCGATGACGGCGCCACCCGGTACATCACCATCAACCGTCCGGATGCGTACAACTCCTTGAACCGTGAGCTGCGGGGCGAACTCATCGATGCTTTCGTAGAGGCCGGGCGCCTCGCGATGGAGGGCAAGGTTCGGGCCGTGGTGTTGGGTGCTTCCGGCAAGGCCTTCTGCTCCGGCCAAGACCTCAAAGAGCAGCTGCAGGACATGAAGAACAAGGCCGTGGCGGGCAAGGTGGTGAAAGACTACAACCCCATGCTCGCCGCACTGCTGAACATCCCGGTGCCGGTCATCGCGGCGGTGAATGGCCCGGCGGCGGGGGCTGGTTGGGGCCTGGCGATGGCATGTGACTTCCGGGTGGTCTCCACCGCGGCAAGTTTCAAGGGCGCGTTCTCCACCGTGGGGCTGACTGCAGATACGGGCCTGTCCGCCACGCTCGTCAACGCGGTGGGGCGGGCGAAGGCCTTGGAGATCCTGCTGCTGGACGAGAAGATCAGTGCGGAGCAGGCCTATGACCTGGGCTTTGTAACGTCCTTGGTGATCCCGGAAGAATTTGAGGAGGCAGTGGCGGCGCTGGCCACGAAGATGGCCAGCGGCCCCACCGCCTCCTACGTGGAGACGAAGCAACTGGTCAAGCGCATCGCAGAAGTCACGGCCGCCGCCACCGAGGAGGGGCTGAGCCAGGACAAGCTGGGGTACAGCCAGGATCACCTAGAGGCGATCCAGGCGTTTCTGGAGAAGCGGCCGCCGGAGTTCACCGGGAAGTAGCTGAGGTTCCCACGGTCCACAATGGCCTCCACGGCGGGGTGGTGTTTTCGTGGTGATTCAGTGGCACTCTAGTGACCAGACCAGCGGCCTTCGTCATTGAGCTGGGCCTTGGGGTTGCGCTTCGGGGTCCATTCCGTGTTCCGGCGCGCAGCCACGGTGCGCTCATCACGGGACCGGTAGACCACGTACGGCCTGCTGACGTAACCCATGGGAGCGGAGAAGGCGTGCACAAGGCGGGTGAACGGCCACACCGCGATGATGGTGAAACCACAGATGACGTGCACCTTGAACTCCCACGGCACGTCCGCCATGAGCTCCGGCTGAGCGTTGAAGATCAGAAGTTGGCGTAGCCACGGGCTGATCGTCTCACGGTAGTCATAGCCGTGCGGGCCGCCGAAGACCTGGGTGGAGACCGTGGCGATGGTGCCGGACAAGATGGCCGCCCCCAAGATCACGTACATGACCTTGTCGCTGGTGGAGGTAGATAGGAACACCGTGCGGTTTACCACGCGGCGGTAAATCAGCCCCGCCAGGCCAAGCACCACGGCCGCGGCGGCGATCGTCCCGGGGATGGTGGCGATCAAGTGGTAGACAGCATCCGAGATCCCCACCGCCTGGGTCCAGGACTTCGGAATGGCCAGGCCCATCAGGTGGCCGATGACAACGAAGACCATGCCCCAGTGGAACAGCGGGGAGGACAAGCGCAACAGTTTGGATTCGTAGATCTGGGTGGAGTGGGAGGTCCAGCCGAACTGATCCGTGCGCCACCGCCACACAATGCCAATGGCGAAGGCCGCGATGCACAGCCACGGGAACGCCACCCACAGGAAGGTTTGATAATTGCTCATGATCGCTCCATATCTCCAAAGGGAAGGGGCGTGCCCAATCCCACCAATTCAGCGGGCGGCCCGCTGCGGATCAAGTTGATGTAGTTATCCACGGTCTCTTGGTCAATGGCCGGCAGCGCCATGCACACCGCACGTACCACGTGGGCGTAGCCGGGGTGGAACTGCTCAAGGGCCTTGCGCAGCACCTCAATGCCATCGCGGTGCGCGGCCAGAATCTCGGTGAGCTTCTCATGCTCCTCGCCTTCCGCCCGGGCGGCTGCCTCCAGCACGACGCACAGGTGATCCGGCAACTCCTCCCGCTCCACGGTGAAGCCGAGCGCCTCTAGCTGCTGGCTAAAGGCCAAGATGGCGGTTCCGCGCTGGCGGGTATCACCCACCGAGTAATAACTGAGGTACATGGAGCAGCGGCGGCGCTGATCAAAAGTCTCCACATACTCCTGCTGGAGGGTGCGCACACCGCAGCTGCGCGCGTGAGACAGGAAGCCCTGCATCTCGGCGGCGGCGTCGCCCGGTAAAAAAGAACACTGATCAGCCACATGATCCCACATGGCTGGCGCATCATCGGCCGGGTAATCCAGCAGCAAACTCGCCATCATGAACAGGATCCGGCGCTGCTGCTCGGCCATGTCCACCGGGGAGACCATGTCAGTGGGAATGGTGCCCACGAAATTCCTGGAACCAGGGGTAAACATGGTCTAGCCACCGTTCCTATCGGGGAACATCCCATCAGGCCGGTCGCCCGTCCAGGACAGGAGGGACACCTTGCCGGATGGCGCCGAAGGATCGCCGCAGCCGGAGCCACACGCCTCAGGTGCGCCCTCGCCCAGGCCGAGTTCGTTCAGCTCCTGGGTCACCGCCGCAGGATCCTGGTCACCGAATGGATCCAGGGACGCGATGCCACGCGGAGACTCCGGGGAGGTGGTGGGAATGACGTAACGGTCATCGTATTTGGCGATGGCCAGCAGGTGATACATGTTGTACAGATCCTCGCCCGTCATGCCCACGGCCTCCGCGATCTGCTCCTGCGGCTCCCGGCCAAGGTTGATATCCCGCATGTAGCTGCGCATGGCAGCGAGGCGCCGCAGGGACTTTTCCACCGGCTTGGTATCGCCAGCCGTGAACAGGCCCGCGAGGTACTCCAGCGGGATGCGCATGCGGGACAAGGCGGTGAGCAGGATCTTGTGATCCTCTCCGTCCGCACCGGATTCCGTCACCGTGTCCACGATGGGGGACAGCGGCGGGATGTACCAGACCATGGGGAGGGTCCGGTACTCCGGGTGCAGCGGAAGGGCCAGGTCATACTTGAAGATCAGGTCATAGATGGGGGAGTTCTGGGCCGCCTCGATCCACGACTGCGGGATGCCCTCCTCCATCGCGGCGTTAACAACCCGCTCATCGTGCGGGTCCAGCAGGATCTCCCGCTGCGCCTGGTAGAGGTCCTGGACATTCTCCGTGGACGCGGCCTCTGCCACGCGGTCCGCGTCATAGAACAGCACACCCAGGTAGCGCAGGCGACCCACGCAGGTCTCCGAGCACACGGTGGGTTGGCCCACCTCCAGGCGCGGGTAGCACAGGGTGCACTTCTCCGCCTTGCCGGTCTTGTGGTTGAAGTAGACCTTCTTGTAGGGGCAGCCGGAGACGCACATGCGCCAGCCGCGGCACTGGTCTTGGTCCACCAGCACAATGCCATCTTCGCTGCGCTTGTACATGGCGCCGGAGGGGCAGGAGGACACGCACGTGGGGTTCAGGCAGTGCTCACAGATGCGGGGCAGGTAGAACATGAAGGAGTCTTCGATGTTCTTCTGCACCTTCGTGTTCATCGCGTGCAGCACCGGGTCCTCATCCATGGTTTCCATGGACCCGCCCAGGTTGTCATCCCAGTTGGAGGACCACTCCACCTTGTTGATGGGGCGGCCATCCAGCTGGGACACCGGGGGAGCGGTGGGCTGGGTTTTCTGGCCGGCCGGGGCGGAGAGCAGCTTGTCATACTCGTAGCTCCAGGGCTCGTAGTAGTCAGAGATCTCCGGCAGCTTGGGGTTGTGGAAGATGGTGGCGAGCTTCTTGATGCGGCCGCCAGCCTTGGGCTTGAGCTTGCCAGACTTGGTGAGCGTCCAGCCGCCTTCCCACTTCTCCTGGTTCTCCCAGCCGCGCGGGTAGCCCACGCCCGGTCGGGTCTCCACGTTGTTGAACCAGATGTATTCCGTTCCTTCGCGGTTGGTCCATGCCTGCTTACAAGTGACGGAGCAGGTGTGGCATCCGATGCACTTGTCCAGGTTCATGATCATCGCGATCTGAGCCATGACTCGCATTAGTACTGAACCTCCTGAGAACGGCGACGAATGCGCGTCACCTCATCTCTGTTGTTGCCCGTGGGGCCGATGTAGTTGAAGTGGTAAGTCAGCTGCCCGTAGCCACCGGCGATGTGCACCGGCTTGATCATGATGCGGGTCAGGGAGTTGTGGGTGCCGCCGCGCCTGCCCGTGCGCTCGTTGAGCGGGGTGCCCGCGGTGCGCTCCTGGGCGTGGTTCATGATGACCGTGCCCTCCGGCAGTCGGTGGGTGACGATCGCGCGGGCGGAGACGATGCCATTGCGGTTGTAGGCCTCCACCCACTCGTTGTCCTTCACCCCGATCTTTTCTGCGTCCTTGTCAGACATCCAGATGACCTGGCCGCCGCGGGAGATGGAGAGCATGTGCAGGTTGTCGAAGTACTGGGAGTGGATGGACCACTTGTTGTGCGGCGTGAGGTAGCGGACCGTCACCTCCGGGTTGCCATCCTCGCCAGTCAGCAGCTCGCCAGGGTTGACCTCACCGTTCAAGTGCAAGTGATCCAGCGGCGGGCGGAAGATCGGCAGCTGCTCGCCATAGTCCATGAACCAGTCATGGTCGATGTAGTAGTGCATGCGCCCGGACAGGGTGTGCCACGGCTTATCGTGCTCCACGTTGATGGAGAACGCCGTGTAGCGGCGACCATTGCGCTTATCCGCGGTCCATTCTGGGGAGGTGATGATCTCCGTGGGGCGTTCCTTGATCTTGTCCCAGTCAATCCGGATAGTCTTGTGGTCTGCACCCAGGACGGTCAAGTCCTTGCCGGTGCGCTTGGAGAGGAACTCAAATCCTTGGGCGGCGACCTCACCGTTGGATACACCGGACAGGTGCAGGATTGTCTCCATCGCCTTGATGGCGGTGGTGAGCTCCGGGCGCTTGCCCACGGCGGTATCGGACACGCCGTTGATGAGCGCCAGTTCTTCAACCTGCTTGGTCACGTCAAACTTGGTTCCGTGCACCGCCGTGCCGGCCTTCTCCGGGAGCGGGCCGAGGTGGGTCCACTTCTCGAAGACCTTGGCATAGTCCCGCTCCACGGGGATGAGCTTGGGCATCGTGGCACCGGGTACGTAGCCCACTTCCTCCACATTGGGAACCACACCGTTGGGCATGCCGAGTTCATCGGGGGAATCGTGGTGGCTGGGGGCGGTGACGATGTCAGTCTGGGTTCCCAGCCACTTTTCCGCCAGCGCGGAGAACGTGAAGGAGAGATCCCGGAAGACCTCAAAGTCGCTGCGCGCCTCCCACGGCGGGTTGATGGCCGCGTTGAAGGAGTGCAGGTAGGGGTGCATGTCCGTGGAGGACATATCGTTCTTCTCATACCAGGTGGCAGCAGGCAGGATCAGGTCTGAGGACAACGTGGTGGACGTGTTGCGGAAGTCCGTGGTCATCATCAGGTCCAGCTTGCCGTGGGGTGCCTCGCGCCAGGTGATGGACTCCGGCCGCTGGCCTTCTTCAAGCTCGTCTGCCGTGGCATCGGAATCGATGCCCAGCATGTGCCGCAGGAAGAACTCGGTGCCCTTCGCGGAGGAGCCCAGCAGGTTGGTGCGCCAGTTAAGCAGGATGCGCGGCCAGTTCTCCGGCGCGGAAGGGTCCTCGCAGGCGAACTTCATGTTCCCGCTGGAGAGCTCCTGAACGATGTAGTCCTTTACATCCATGCCCTGTTCTGCTGCTTGGTCCGCCAGCAGCAGCGGGTTGCGGTTGAACTGCGGGTAGGAGGGCATCCATCCGCGCTTCATGGATTCCACCATCGTGTCGGAGATCATCTTGCTGCCGATGGCTCCCCGGTTGGCCAGTGGTGACCCCAGGCGGGAGGCCTTGGAGTTGTCATAGCGCCACTGCTCGGTGGTGAAGTAGTAGAAGCCGGTGGAGACCATCTGGCGTGGCGGCCGGGACCAGTCTGTCGCCATGGCGTACTGCTGCCAGCCGTTCATGGGGCGCAGCTTTTCTTGGCCCACGTAGTGAGCCCAGCCGCCGCCGTTGACGCCTTGGGTGCCACACATGCTGGTCAGGGCCAGGAAGGTGCGGTAGATGCTATCGGCGTGGAAGAAGTGGTTCACGCCGGCGCCCATGATGATCTGGGAGCGGCCCTGGGAGTCTGCCGCGTTCTGCGCGAACTCGCGGCCGATGCGGATAGCGGCGTTGGCGGGCACGCCGGTCAGTTCTTCTTGCCAGGCTGGGGTGCCGACTTCGGAGGCGTCATGGAAGTCCATCGGCCAGCTGCCGGGGAGGTTGAGTTCCTCGCGGTTGACGCCGTAGTGGGCCAGCATCACGTCAAACACGGTGGTCACGATCTTGCCGTCGACGTTGTAGGTGGGCACGCCGCGGTGGACCACTCCGGCGCCGATGGGGCCGGTTCCGGTGACATCTTGGGGATCGGGGGCGACGTCAAAACGTGGGAACAGTACCTCCGCCGTGCCGTGGTCGTTCACGTCGGCCATGCTCAAGACTGGATCAACGCCTTCGAGGGACAGGTTCCACTTGCCCTCACCGGCTTCGCCCCAGTGGTCCGCCACGGTGCCGCCGGGATCAACGACTTTGCCGTCAGCTTCCATCATGAGCAGGCGGTGGGTGGCATTTTCCGTGGAGTTCAGCTGGGTGTCACTGACGTTGCTGGCGGTGAGGAACTTGCCCGGGGTGTAGGTGCCATCGCCGCGGTCATCGAGCTCCACCAGGAAGGCGGAGTCCGTGAACTTGCGCATGTAGTTGAGGAAGTAGGGTTCCTTCTTGTCCACATGGAATTCTTTGAGGATGACGTGTCCCATCGCGAAGGCCAGGGCTGCGTCCGTGCCGGGGCTGATGCGTAGCCATTCATCGGCGAACTTCGTGTTGTCCGCGAAGTCTGGGCTGACGACGACGACCTTGGTGCCCTTGTAGCGGGTCTCCACCATGAAGTGGGAGTCCGGGGTGCGGGTCACGGGGATGTTGGAGCCCCACATCATCAGGTAGGAGCTGTTGAACCAGTCTCCGGATTCCGGCACGTCCGTTTGATCGCCGAAGGTCTGAGGGGAGGCCGGGGGAAGGTCTGCGTACCAGTCGTAGAAGGACAGCGCCATACCGCCGATGAGCTGCAGGAAGCGGGTGCCCGCGCCGTAAGAAACCTGTGACATCGCGGGAATCACGGTGAATCCGGCGATGCGGTCTGGGCCGTATTGGCGAATGGTGTAGACGTGGGCCGCCGCCGCGATCTCGATGGCTTCCTTGTAGGAGATGCGGATCAGGCCGCCCTTGCCGCGTTGGGACACGTAGGCATGGCGCTTGGCCGGGTCCTCCTGGATGGCCTTCCACGCCAGGACGGGATCCTTGTGCTCCTTCTTGGCCTCCCGGTACATATCCACGAGCACGCTGCGGGCGTAGGGGTAGCGCACGCGGGTGGGGGAGTAGGTGTACCAGGAGAAGGACGCGCCGCGGGGGCAACCGCGTGGTTCATACTCTGGCATGTCCGGGCCGGTGGTGGGGTAGTCCACGGCTTGGGATTCCCAGGTGATCACGCCGTCTTTGACGTACACCTTCCAGGAGCAGGACCCGGTGCAGTTCACGCCGTGGGTGGAACGAACCATCTTGTCGAAAGACCAGCGGTTGCGGTAAAACTCGTCCGCTTCACGTCCACCCTGCAGGAATACCTGCTGGCCGGAGGCGGATACCTCGCCCTTACGGACATACCCGCCGAGTGCGAAGAGGGGGTTGGTCTTTTGAATTTGCTTGGAGTCTGAGGCCATGGGGTGTGCCTACTCTCTTCTTTGTTGGAGTCTGTGCAGTTTGGTGGGTTAAGGGGTTGTGGGGGGGTGGTTCGTGGAGCGGGTAGTCAGCCCGGTCCACGATGGAGCCGGTTAGCCGGGGAAAGGTGCGTTCGGGCGGGCGTAGTACACCCACACGATGACGGTGACGATGGAGAAGTACACCGCGCAGCCGATGTAGAAGGTGGTGGGGCTCATCATGGAGAGCAGGACACCGACCACGAATGGGCCGAAGGCCGCGATGGCACCAGTCCACCCGATCACTCCGCCTGCTTGGCGCTTGGGCAGGATCATCGGCATCTGCTTGAACGTGCCTGCATTGCCAAGGCCGGTGAAGAAGAACAGGAACAGCATGGCGCCCAGGTAGTACCAGAAGGTGTCCGGGCTGGAAGGCCTGAGGAAGAAGATGGCCGCGATGGTGGAGATCGTCATGCCCAGGCAGCCGATGAAGGTCCAGATGGCACCGCCGAACTTGTCACACAGCGGACCCCAGAGCGCGCGGACACCGGCGCCGATGAGTGGGCCTAGGAAGGCGAAGGCTGCGCCCTTCGGCAGATCCTCCAGCGCGTACGTTTCTGCAAAGGGGCTGGATTGGCCGTAGACGTTGTTGATGAGGAGGGCGAACTGGGCGGCAAAACCGGAGAACGCGCCGAAGGTCATCATGTAGGTGAGGGTGAGCAGCCACGTGTTCTTGTTGCCGAAGATGTCAATCTGCTGGCGGAAGTTTGCCTGAACAGGGACGTCCTTGAGATAGAGCCAGGCGACGATGCCCGCCACGATGGCCCACGGCACCAGGAAGATGGCGGGGTTATGGACGAAGATCTGCTCCTCGGTTTCGGCATGGCGCTGGGGAGCAACGAAGCCAATGCCCAGCAGGGTGAAGCCCATGAGCCAGGGGGCGACGAGCTGGATGAATGAGATGCCGAAGTTGCCGATTCCGGCCTGCAGGCCCAGGGCGGTGCCAGACATCCGCTTCGGGAAGAAGTAGCCCGTGGAGGGCATGAAGCCGGAGAATACGCCGCCGCCGAAGCCGGAGAGGAAGCTCAGGGTCATCAGCCACCAGAACGGGGTGGAGGTATTTTGTACGGCGAAGAACCAGCCCAGCATCGGGATGATGAAGAGGAAGGCGCTCATCGTCACGAGCTTGCGCGTGCCGATGATGGGCGGCAGGAACATGAAGAGCAGGCGGAATAGGCCGCAGGAGAGGCCCGCGATGGAGGTCAGCCAGTAGAGCTGGGCCTTGCTGAGATCGAAGCCGATCTGATTGAGCATCGGCGCAATCGCGGAGACCAAGTACCACGTGGCGAAGCCGATGGTCAGCGCGAATGTGGAAATCCACAGTGTGCGCCAGGCAATGCGGGAATCCCAGTGATCTGCTTGCTCTGGATCCCAGCCTTGAATGACTCGCTGGGAGGTGTCCAGCGGCTCTAATGCAGCCTCGGGTTCGGGGGCTGTTGCCGCGCGGGAGGGGGAAGTGGACATGTACTCACACCTCTATTCGGTTGGGTGTTGATGTGAACATCAGCCAGAACACTAAAAGATGTATTCTAGATGCATGATTTAAAGGTAACTGGACTTCGAGGGGTTCTGCAACTCGAATCAGGGGTGCGGTGAGAAGTTTCACATCTCGAGCTATTGCCCCAACCTTATCATGTAAAAGTGCAGGTAGAGAGCTATATTTTAGCTACACGGAGGTTGCGTAAATGTACGGCAGGTCAGAAGAGCTTTCCGCAGCGGTCATCGTTATCGATGACCGGATCAAGGAGGGGGAAAGGCCGGACACATCGGGGCCACGCGCTGTCACGGCACTAGAAGGGCAGGGTGGCATCGCCATCACATACCGCAGCCTCTGCCGCGAGTCCTACCCCCACGTCTTCCATGCCATCACCGAGGCCATGAAGCACGCCAGGTTCATCCTCACCATCGGCGGGACCGGGTTGCGCCCCGGATCCGTGACCCCAGAAGTGACCCAGGAGCTCATTAGCCAAGAAGTACCCGGCATCGCCACGCAGATCCTGCTGAAGGGGCTGCAGTCCACGGAACGCGCCGGGTTGTGCCGTGGCGCAGTGGGGGTCACGGAAGGCGGGCATCTCATCGTCAACGCGCCGGGCTCCCAGGGTGGAGTCAAAGACACTCTCGAGATCATCCTGCCGCTGCTGGCGCCGATCTTTAACCAAGTAGACGAGCTTGACTAGCTGCTAGGCGCTGAGGGCGCCTGCTGCCCCAATAGCAGGCGGTGGGGGAGGATGCGGCGGGGTGGCGTCGCCCCAAAAAAACAAAAAGAACCCCCCGCGCTGTAGATACAGCGGCGAGGGGGAACCCGGCTAGAGGGTTACTTGGTGCCCTTGGCGAGGCGGCGAGCGATGATCTCGATCATGATCTCGTTCGGGCCACCGTAGATCGGCTGCACGCGGGAATCCAGGTAGTGCGTGGCGATGGGGTACTCCATCATGAAGCCGTAACCACCGTGCATCTGCAGAGCCTGGTTCACAACCTTGATCTGCAGCTCGGTGGTCTGGTACTTGGCCATCGCGCCGGTGATCTCGTCCAGCTTGCCCTCAACCTTCTCCATGATGCAGGCATCCACGAAGGACTGAGCGGACTGGATCTCGGTGGCCATCTTGGCCAGCTCCCAGCCGTAAGCCTGGTGATCGACCAGACGCTTGCCGAAGGTCTTGCGGTCCTGGCCGTGCTGGAACACCAGGTCAAACGCGCGGCGGGAGGTGGCAATGGAGCCCACGGCGATGGACAGGCGCTCCTGAGCCAGGTTGGTGCGCAGGTAGCCGAAGGCGGCGCCCTCTTCACCCAGCAGGTTCTCCTTCGGGATGCGGACATCCTCGAAGGAGAGCTCAGCGGTGTCCTGGGACTTCAGGCCAACCTTCTTCAGTGGGCCGGTCTTGGTGTAGCCCTCCATGCCGTCTTCCACGATGAGCATGGACACGCCAGCGCGGCCAGCCTCTGGGTTGGTGATGGCGACAACGAGGGTGAAGTCTGCCTGCACACCGTTGGAGATGAAGGTCTTGGCGCCGTTCATGATGAAGTCGCCATTGTCATCCTTGCGGGCGATGGTGCGGATGCCGGCCAGGTCAGCGCCTGCGCCTGGCTCCGTCATGGCCAGCGCGGCGATCTTGTCACCGGCGCACAGTGGCTTGAGGAAGCGCTCCTTCTGCTCATCGTTGCCGAAGCGGTCCAGGTAGGGGATGACCAGGTCATTGATGGTCTGGATGCCCACGATCACGGAGCCGGAGTCAGCCTCAGCCAGCTCCTCGGAGAGGATCGCGTTGAAGCGGTAGTCGTTGGCCATGCCACCGCCACCGAACTCCTCAGGGGCCATCATGCCCAGCAGGCCCTGCTGGCCGGCCTTCTTGAACAGCTCGCGATCGCAGTAGCCCTGCTCGTGCCAGCGCTCAACGTGTGGCTTGACCTCAGCGTTGACGAAGTCGCGAGCGGCCTCGCGGAACATGTTGTGCTCTTCTTCGAAGATGGTACGTGGCAAGAAGTTCTTCATATCTCCCTTTCGGCTTCCCGAGCTCTGTCACGGGAAGCGCGCATTGTGATGCGCGTCTCTTGGATTACTTATGAACATAGTAACTCTCTCACCCCCGTTCGCAAGAAATTGCCGCATCTGCGGGTGGGAACGTGTGGGGTGACGGGGGTGATTGGGGACCGGAGAGTTGCGGTGGTGTGGCTCTAGCTATGCCGCAAAACCTCCGCCGGGTCCCCTTAGAACGCGCCTGACCTGCGCAAACAAATAAAGAAACAAATATGTTGCGAAAAGGCTTGACACTTCTTTGAGGTGTGGCTAACCTGAAAGGCGTATCGCAGGCTAGTCACCTGAGATGCACTGCAGTTGTGGATAGTCCGCTGCAGGGACAACTGAAGATTCGCTTGTGAGGTTCCTCCGGCGGTTGGGTTTTCTCTTCTCCCCAGCCGAACCCGTAGCTTCACGCCCCGCAAGCGTTAGGTTTCTCCTTTGCGGCAGACATGCCGGAAGGGCGCTGGGTGCGGCAGACTCGTCAACTGCCGTACCGGTTACAGCCCCTTCCACCCCCTTGGGTTTGTAAGAAAGGCTCGTCACCTCCCTCAACAGCCCAACACAAGCGGGGCGGTTGGTCGGACTCACATCCGGCTTACCGCCCCGCTTTCCTTATGGCCTACTTCTGGTTCTCCCGCTCCTCGGCCAGCTGACGCCGCGCCTCACGCAACCAGTCCGGCTGATTCTCCAGCATCGCCTTGATCTCTGCCGTGGTCAGCGGCTTATCCAGCTCGTGCTTCTTCAGCGCCGTGATCGTGATCCCCAGCTTCCGCGCAACCTCCGGGCGCGGGTGCGGGCCTTCCCGGCGCAGCTGCTCCAGCCATTCCGGCGGGTTCTTCTGCAGCTCCACGAACTCCTGGTGGCTCAGCGGCGTCTCCTGGAAGGATTGCGGCGCGGAGGGCAGGTAGATGCCCAGCTTCTTCGCGGCCGTCATTGGCTTCATGGGTGGTCCGGAATTCTCAGTATTATTCACGTCCGCCATCATATCCCTAAGATAAAGCCATGCCTCAAGAATTCCTGCGCGTGGTTTTTAGTCCCGGCGTGGCCCCCGATAAGTGGTTCACTCGCTTCGATGAGCGCGTGGCAGGGTGGTCGGTCGCCGCTGCGCAGGCTGAAAATCCTCTTTTATATCTCGACGCCACCACCGCGGACCTCGCCATAGTCCGTCTGAGTGTGGAGGCAGAGGAGGCGCGGGGTGGCGTCGCAATAAATGACAAATACCACCACGTGCGCTTATATGACGAGCAGGTGGGGATCGCGGCTCCGAAGGATCACCCGATCGCCGTGGAGAAGCAGGTGCGTGCCGCGGAGCTGGGCGAGGAGAAGATCATGTACGCCACGCCTACGGATGGCGAGGTAGTGGTGGGCGACGTGCGCGAGGCCTTGCAGGTCGTGGCGGCGAACGTGGGCGTGGCCGTGGCACCGAGGCCCCTGCTGCGCGGGATCAACCAACGCGGCGTGGTGCACCGGGACCTGGTGGGGCTGGGGGAGTTGGAGCAGAAGCTGGGGCGGCCTGTGGGTGGTACGCGGGTGGCGCTGATGTGGCTCAAGGAGCGCGATGACGAGGTTATTCAGGACTTCGTGGGCATCTGCAAGGGGCGCGGCGAGGGCAGCAGCCGGCAGGTGACGCGAAAGGCTGGTGTGAAGCGTAGGGGTGCTGGTTCAGGCGGGAGGAAACCGCGGCGGACCCGGCGGGATAAGCGGCTGGGGTAGGGGCTTGGGGAGGTTGCGAAAAGGTCTCAATTTGATTGCAATTTTATAAATTTTCCCATGGGAGTCTGATTTTTCGCTAAGAGTGGAAGGGTAAAGCGACGACGAAAAGAAGGAGATCGCAATGAACCGTTCCATGAAGATCCGCCGCTCCGCACTGGCTGTTGCTGCAGGCGCAGGCCTGGTGCTGGGTGCCGCAGCGTGCTCCGACGATAGCGATAACAACACCGCTTCCTCCGCCTCCTCCGCTGCGAACGAGGCCAAGGAGACCGCCTCTTCCGCTGTGGAGGGCTCCGAGAGCGCAGAGGCTTCTGAGTCCGAGGGCTCTGACTCTGACGTTCAGGGCGAGACCGTGGATGTTGAGGACGTCAACGGTGAGACCGTGGCAATCCCCGCAGACATTGCAGCCGAGTGGGAGCGCATGGGTGCTGACAAGGGTCACCTGGGCAAGGTGACCGAGGTCGACGTTGCAGACAACGGCACCCTGGTGACCTTCGAAGACGGCCTGTTCGCGCACTCCCCAGAGACCGGCGCTGTGCCGCTGAAGGGCAAGATCGCTGAAAAGTGGGTTGAAGGCGGCGCACTGGGCCACGAGCTGGGCCTCCCCACCGCACCTGAGGAGGGCGACGCCGTGAACGGCTGGACCCAGCAGTTCCAGAACGGCACCATGGAGTGGTCCGCAGGTGACAACGGAGAGTTCACCGAGACCGTCACCCTGAACTAGTGGCGTGATCACGCACCTGTGAAAGACCCCGGTTGAGGCCGGGGTTTTTGTGTGCGCGGGGTGGCGTCGCCCCCAAAGAAGGAGCACAAGGCTACCCGGAAGGGGTCAGAACCCCTCGCGCCCGCCCCACACCGGAACTATGACAGGACCGTGGCCAGATGTAGCAGGTTGAATGTCGAAAAACGCCCGAAAATCGACCATGAACCTGTCACGTGCGGAAATGAATCTGCAACAGTTATCCACAACCACGGAGTTTTCCACAGACGCGCCACTAGCCGGAGCCTTCACCACTGCCGCCCGCCGCACTCCGGTATACAATCCGCGCCATGAACAACAGGGGGACACCGCAACGCAAGGGTTCTGACGCGCACATCCGGCGCACGCTGCAGCAACCAATAGTCAAAAGCTCCCGCGAGCTCAAAAAAGAAGGCAGGACCAGGAGGTACATTGCCGCTCACCTTGGGAGGATGCTTGCAGGCGTGTATGCGCCGAACGAGGCTATTAATCAGTTGGTCACACGATCGCAGCATTACCGAGAAATCGATGCAGTAGAGAGGACTCGCGCGGCAGTCGCAAGGAGAAAAAGTGGTGTAGCCTGCGGGTTTTCAGCCTTGGCGCTGGCCGGCCTGCGCTATTTCGCCGATCAACAACCCACCGTGCTCCGCGGCTCCGGTGCCGCCAGCACCCTGCGCTTTCTGCCTGATGTCCCGGCGCTTCATGCGCTACCATCCACCAAGCTCATCTACCTCCGGGAACGCGCGCCCATGAAGCCCGGCACGACCGTCACCCCGGATCCCTATTGTGCGCACATTGAGGCGATGCACCCGTGGGTTGCCCTGGCGCACGTTGTGAGGGCCTTGGAGCGTGGGCAGCCCATCGTGGATGCTCAGTCGATTCACGTGCCGCCACACCTGCGCCACGCCGCGACCTTCATCCGGCAAGTGCAGGTGTGTGATGCAGTGCTGCGCCTTCTCCCGCCGGTGCCGGTGGGCGATGAGCGCGTGCTCAGCCTGGTCAAGGGTGTGTGTGAACTGGAGGTGTTCATGACGTTGTGGCGCTGGGCGGATAGGGGTTGCGAGTCCCCGTGGGAAAGTCTCATGCGCTTGAGCTTGCTGAAGGATGTCGCGCGGTGGGGCTGTGTGTACGTCACTCAGGTGGAGTTGTGGGTGGACAGTACTTTCGTGACCACGGCCGATGCGGTCATCATTGCGCAGGAGGATGTTCAACTTCTCCGTGCTACGCGGACAAGAGTTGGAGGTGCGGTGCGGAGCGCGCTCGTGCTTACGTCTTCTGAGTCTGGGGTTGCTCCCCGCGCGGTGGGTTTGATGTACGACGGCCGGCATCACCTGGATAGGGAGCAGCGGGATCTGGACTCGCGCATTTCCTCTGCTCTGCATACGGCGGATTTCCCTGTGCTTCGGGTGACGCGCCAGATGATCGAGGATGTGGATCC
>DXFZ01000088.1 GCA_019114175.1 Candidatus Corynebacterium gallistercoris | reverse complement strand
AGACAATCGACGTGAGCGTGCGGCAGATTGTGCAGGCCATGGACAACATCAAGGCTGCGCTGCAGCATCCCACGGCAGAGTTGTTCCACGAGCATTCTGCGGATCTGGTGGAACTGTTCCGGGTGACTAATAGCACGGAGATGATGCACGCAGCCTTTGCCTATGCCGCTCAAGAGGCCAAGGCCCACCGGCGTGCGGGCAGTACCCGAACGGTGGACTACTTGAGGGAAGTGCTGGGGATTTCCCTGTACCAGGCGCGGAAGTTGCTGAACCTAGGTAACTGTCTGTTCGCCGAGCCGGAGGAGGACAGCGAGGAGGATCCCGGCCGTGTGGGCGCTGACGAACAGCCGGACCTCGATGCGGACGGGGAGGAGAAGGACGCCGAACAACTGCGGCGGGAATGGGAGGAGGAGCTGGCGCGCCGGAAGGCGGAACATGAGGAAAAGAAGAGAAAGCACCAGCAGGATGCTGCCAGGCGGGCCAGCGAGCGCAACATTTCCAACGAAAAGATGCAGCTTATCCAACGTGAATTGGAAAAGTTGGACGAGACCATTGTGGCTCGTGTCCGCCCAGAGCTCCTTGACGCGGCAACGAAAGAAGCGATGCGCCGGAACGTGGAAGACCTGCGGAAATGGTTACGCTTTCGCGTGAGGCAAGCAAATGCGTTGGTGGTGGGGCCGTTTGAGGACTTGAAGCGGCGCAGCTTTTCCTTTTCCGAACCCGATGAACACGGCAACGTCCGGGTGACCGCCACCCTCCCGCGCTCCGGGCATGCGCTGCTGGAAATCCTCATGGCGCCGGGGCGGATGAACGCTTTTGAAAGGTCCATGGGGGTGGACCGGGAGAAGGATAATCGGAGCTTTACCCAGCGCCGTGCGGACATGTTCATGGGGATGCTGAAGAACATGGCGGCGATAGACCCCGTGGCGACCAGCAAGGGGGTGGCCTCATTGGTGGTGGCTGTGTCTGCCAAAGACCTGGATGGGGTTGCTCAGCGGGCTGCTGACGGGGAAGGCGGGGGCGTGCCGGCATCGAGCATGCGATTCCCCACGAACACGGGCGCGGACTTAAGTGCCGGGGATATCTTGTCGCTGGGATTGGCGGAATATGACTATGGGGTAGTGCTGGAGCCAGACACCGGGCGTGCGATAACGGGTGGGCGGGTGCGCCGCAGTGCCACGGTGGAGCACAAGCTTATGCTGATCGCAGAGCAACTGATCTGCGCACACCCCGGCTGTTCAGCGCCAGCTGTGCAGTGCGACGTGCATCATGTGGTCGCGTGGAAGCATGGGGGATGCACCGACGTGGACAACCTCACGTTGCTGTGCCGGGCGCACCACCGGATGAACCGTGATCAGCGAGATGGGGCTGGTGGGCTCGGTCATGTGGATGTGGACCCCACCACCGGCAGGATGGGAGTGGTGCCTTCCGGGCAGCGGGGTGGCGCGGAGAGCGGAGGGCGCGAATCAGCCTGGATGAGCCCGGATGGGGTTGAACTGAACCGGTCATTTGCGGCATCGAAGGCCCCCCGGCGTACGCGTTAGCCGGCAGGGTTGGACGCGGAGGCCAGAATCTTGTTCCGAAAATCGGAACGGGAAGGAGAGGGGCAGGAGGGGTGATTTAGACTAAGAGGTTATGAACCAAGTACAGATCGGACGGGTTATCAAGCCGCACGGGGTGAGGGGAGAAGTAGTTGTTGAACCCACGACAGATACCCCAGAGGAGCGCTTTGCCCTCGGTGAAAAGCTGACCGGGCACCAAGCAGGCGAGGAACGAACCTTGACGATCGCGGCAGCGCGTCCGCATCAGGGGCGCTTATTGGTGCGATTCGAGGAAATACCGGGGCGCACCGAGGCAGAATCCTTGCGTGGAATGCGCTTCCACGCCGAACCCATCGTTGACGATGAGGACGCATACTACGACCACGAACTTGAAGGCCTTCGAGTTCTGACGTGTGGTGCGGTGGATGAAGACACTGCCCACGCCCGAGCCTATGAAGGGGCCCAGCCTGAGCCGGTTGATATCGGTGAGATCGTCGGCGTGCAGCGCACCCCCGCGGGTCAGCTTTTGGAAGTTGCCGTGGACAAGGATGTGGATCTGCCCACGGCTGGGGCCACGGTGCTGATCCCATTCCGGCACGCCATCGTCCCGATCGTGGACCTTGATAACGAGGCCATCGTCATCACGCCCCCAGACGGTCTACTGGAATTGATGTAGGAGAGTTGTCATGCGGCTCGATGTAATAACGATTTTCCCCGAATATTTGGAGCCACTGCGCCACGCGCTGCTGGGCAAGGCGATTGAAAAAGGAATCCTACAGGTAGGAGTGCACAACCTGCGCGCCTGGACCCACGATGTCCACCAAGCGGTGGATGACTCCCCCTACGGCGGCGGGCCAGGCATGGTCATGAAGCCAGAAGTCTGGGGCCCAGCACTCGACGACGTGGCGGGGAGGACCGGGGCAGCTCTCGATACAGAAGATCTCACCTCCTCCCAGCCCCACAAACTCAAGCTGGAACGCCCCGCGGAAACGGAAGCTTCTGGGGAGGGAGGTGGCGTCGCCCCTGAAAAACCATTGCTGATCGTGCCGACCCCTTCGGGCGCGCCTTTCACCCAGGACATGGCGCGACGGTGGTCAGATGAGCAGCACATCGTCTTCGCCTGCGGGCGGTACGAAGGCATCGACCAGAGAGTCTTGGAAGACGCACAGCAGCGTTACCGTGTGGAAGAGGTGAGCATCGGGGACTACGTGCTCATCGGTGGGGAAGTCGCAGTGCTGGTCATGGCGGAAGCGATAGTGAGGCTGATTCCAGGTGTGCTGGGCAATCAAGCCAGCCACCAAGAAGACAGTTTCCAAGACGGGCTGCTGGAAGGGCCGAGCTATACGAAGCCGCGAGTGTGGCGCGACCTTGAGGTTCCCGAGGTGCTATTTAGTGGCAATCACGGCAAGGTGGCGCAGTGGCGCAGGGAACAGTCGCTGGAACGAACCTTACAGCGCCGGCCGGATCTCATCGACGCGGCAGAGCAGCGGGGTCTGTTGACGAAACAAGACCGCGCATTTCTGCGTGGCCTGGGGGCCTAAGCCCGGGTAAGCACGTGACCGTTTAGTGGTCAGCGCCGGGGATGGCCTTCACGTGATCGCGAACCTTTTCACCCTCGGCGTAGAGAGGCATGTCCTTCTTCGCCTGGTAGAAAGGCACGTTGATCGGATCGAGGGGCTTAACACCCTTGATCAGGTCCGCAGCCTTCTCGGCAAGCATCATGACTGGCGCGTAGATGTTGCCGTTGGTGATGATGGGCATGACGGAGGCATCCACAACGTAGAGGCCCTCGGTGCCGTACACCTCCATGGTGTCTGGGTTCACCACGGCCATCTCATCGTCTGCAGCGCCCATCTTGGCGGTGCAGGAGGGGTGCAGGGCGGTTTCGCCGTCATTGCGGACCCACTCCAGGATCTCCTCATCGGTCTGGACATCCGGGCCAGGGGAGAACTCGCGGGTACCGTGCTCAGCCATGGCATCGGTGTTCATCAGCTCACGCGCCTTGTGTACAGCCTCAACCCACTCGCGCCGGTCCTGCTCCGTGCGCAGGTAGTTGAAGAGCATCTTCGGCTTGACGTGCGGATCCTTGGACTGAATGCGCACCCAGCCCTTGGTATCGGAGAACATCGGGCCCACGTGCCACTGGAAACCGTGCTTGACCTTGGCGGGAGTGCCATCGTAGCGCACGGCCATGGGCAGGAAGTGGAACATGAGGTTGGGGTAGTCCTCATCGTCATTGGAGCGGACGAATCCACCGGCCTCAAAGTGGGAGGTTGCTACTGGTCCCTTCTTGGTGAGCAGCCACTTCAGGCCCATGAGGGGCCAGCGCCACTTGTGGAGGTATGGCTGGGAGGAGTACTCCGTGTCCACCTCGTACTGGATGTAGACCTCGAGGTGATCTTGCAGGTTCTCGCCCACACCTGGGAGATCCTTGACGACCTCGATGTCCAAGTCCTCCAGCAGTTTGCGGGGGCCAACACCGGACAGCTGGAGCAACTGGGGGGTGTTGATGGCGCCGCCGGACAGGATGACCTTGTCTGCGTATACGCGGTGGGTCTTGCCCTTCCATTCGTATTCGACGCCCACAGCCTTGGTGCCTTCGAACAGCACGCGAGTGGTGAAGGCACGGGTCCGCAGATCCAAGTTCTTCCGGTGCAAGATGGGGTGAATGTAGGAGCGTGCGGAGGATGCGCGGGAACCGTGCTTGATGTTCCTGTCGAAGGGAGCGAAGCCCTCCTGGCGGTAACCGTTGACATCGTTGGTCAGGTGGTAGCCGGCTTCCTGCACAGACTTAAACAGCGCCTGGAACAGGGGAGTGGTGGCTGGGCCGCGGGAGAGGTACAGGGGGCCATCGTGGCCGCGGCGTGGATCCTCAGGGTCAGCTGCCTTCGCGGTTTCCATCTTGTTGAAGTAGGGCAGGCAGTGGGAGTAATCCCACTTTTCCATGCCGGGGAGGTTGCCCCACTTCTCGTAGTCCATGGGGTTTCCCCGCTGGAAGATCATGCCGTTGATGGAGCCGGAGCCACCCAGGACCTTTCCGCGGGCGTGTGGAACGCGGCGGCCGTTCATCTCCGGCTCCGGCTCGGTCTCGTACATCCAGTCGTAGTGCTTGTTGCCGATGGGGAAGGAGAACCCGGAGGGCATGTGGATATACAGATCCCAGATGGAATCCATGCGGCCGGCCTCCAGCACCATAACTTCCTGGCTGGAGTCCTCTGTCAGACGGTTTGCCAAGACTGAACCAGCGGAACCGCCACCAACGATGACCACGTCACGGCGACGGTCCTCTACCACTTCGCCGGCGGTATCGTTCTTGGCTTTTCCGGGCAGCAGCTTGTCAATAAAACTCATGAGTGTGAGCCTCCCTAGGCTGTGATGTGTGCTGTAGATTGTGGCGACACTTCGCACGTAGGTGCTACAGCAGTTTCCCTGAAAATAATTCGATGGCTGCAATAAAATTGCGGAACCACCGTTGTTTCTTCATGAACGCCTCCCAGTATGCCAAATTGTCATTCCTTTCGCTAGGTTGCTGGTGGGAGGCTATAAAGTCTGAGTTCACTAGTGAGCTTTCTTGACATTTGCGGAGGCTGGAAAAGGTTCAAGTTTAGGTTGAGACTTGGGGAATTTTCAGCCAATTTTAGGGTTATTGTGTATGGTCGATAGAGGTTTGAGAGCCCCCACGGGGCACTAGGCATGCCCAGCACCCTCAGTCCAACACCGTGGGCGCTGGGGAGCCATGCATTTGGACGTTTCACTAGGGAGGTACCTATGAGTGGGTCTGATAACACCCCCTCACACACTGACCCCCACAATTCCCAAGGCATAAAGCCCAGGGTCATTGTGGGGTCATACAATGTCAACGAGCATGATTCCTACATCACTGGCGAGGTCACGCCACCCCGCGCAAACTGGCCAGTGTTCATCATTTCCGCGGTTGGGATCGTCGCTGTGGCGCTGTGGGCATGGCTGGGCAAGGAATCCGCGGACGAAACGCTCGGTAACATCACAGGCTGGATTTCCAGCAACCTCGGATGGTTCTACATCCTCACGGCCACCGTCGCCGTGATTTTTGTGTTGGTCGTCGCATTCTCGAAGTCTGGTAACTTGCGCCTGGGGCCGGACCATTCCCGGCCACAGTTCCGGCTATTTTCTTGGTCTGCCATGCTCTTCGCCGCTGGCATCGGCGTGGACCTGATGTTCTTCTCCGTGGCTGAGCCAGTAACGCAGTACATGATGCCTCCGGAGCTCGCCCCAGAAACACGTGAAGCTGCAGAACAAGCAGTGGTGTGGGCCCTGTTCCACTACGGTGTCACCGGTTGGGCAATGTACGCGCTGATGGGTATGGCATTTGGCTACTACGCCTACCGCCTCAACATGCCGCTGGCGATCCGCTCCGCTCTTTACCCGCTGATCGGCAAGCGCATTCACGGCCCCATCGGAGATGCTGTTGATATCGCCGCGGTGCTCGGCACCGTATTCGGTATTGCCGCTTCCTTGGGTATCGGCGTGGTGCAGCTCAATTACGGTCTGAGTCTCATCTTCGGTTGGGAGCAAACACCAAGCATTCAGGCCGCCCTGGTGATCGTGGGCGTGGGTGTGGCTACTCTGTCCGCAATCTCGGGTGTGGACAAGGGCATTAAGCGCCTGTCTGAGTTCAACGTGTTGCTGGCAATCGGCCTGGTTGCCTACATCGTCATCACTGGTAAGACCGCGTTCCTCATGGACGCTCTCATTATGAACATTGGCGACTACGTGTCCTACTTCCCGGGAATGACCATGGACACTATGGCATTTGCAGAGGACAAGGCTGCAGTTCAGGAGTGGATGGGCGCTTGGACCCTGTTCTTCTGGGCATGGTGGGTGGCCTGGGCACCCTTCGTGGGGTTGTTCCTCGCCCGCATTTCCCGCGGCCGCACCCTCCGCCAGTTCGTTGTTGGTGTCCTCACGATTCCATTCCTGTTCATCCTGGCCTGGATGAGCTTCTTCGGCAATACCGCGCTCGACCGCGTAATCGGTGGGGATACCAGCTTTGCTGAAGAAACTGTGGCAACCCCAGAGCGCGGCTTCTATGATCTGCTCTCTGACGCCCCAGGCGGCATGATTCTCATTGTTTTGGCCACCCTTATCGGTCTGTTGCTGTACATCACGTCTGCCGACTCGGGTGCGCTGGTGACCGCGAACTTCACCTCCAAGATTGAAGATGCGCGGCAGGATGGCCCCCGCTGGTCCCGGATCTTCTGGTCAGCCCTTGTGGGTGTGCTCACTCTGGTGATGCTGCAGATCGACGGTGTGGTGACCGTGCAGTCCGCAACGATCGTCATGGGCCTGCCGTTCTCCATCGTGATGTATCTGATCATGTTGGGACTCTGGCGCTCGCTGCGCTTGGAGAGCATCAATGCAGATGCACGCGCCATCTCCATCCATGCGGCAATGTCCGGCCGCTCCGGCTCCAGTGGAGACAAGCAGTCGTGGCGCCGTCGCTTGTCCCGCGCCTCCACCTGGCCCAGCCACGCTAAGGCGAACCAGTACCTGGAAGAGGTCGCTCAGCCAGCGCTGGAATCCGTCTGCAAGGAGCTTAATGACAAGGGCATCAAGGCCACTTTGGTTGCCTCCGAGGTGCCGGGCAGCCCGGTCAGCCAGCTTGACCTCTACATGCCTCTGGGTGACGAGCAGGACTTCCGCTATCAGGTGTACCCCATGGAGCACCCGGTGCCGAGCTTCACGCGGGCTACCAACGATGGGGAGAAGTACTATCGACTAGAGGTATTCGACCGCACCGGCTCTTTGGGCTATGACGTCTACGGTTACACCACCGAGCAGCTCATTGATAACGTACTGGATCTTTACGAGCGCCACCTTGAGTTCCTGCACATGCAGCGGGATCTCCCCGGAACGTCCGACCTGTCAGACAACGCTGACCCAGTCCGAACCTGGGAAGAATAAACAGTTCAATTTGAGGAGTAGGTTCAACACACGATGAACTCCACACAGTCCAAGCTTTTCAACCCCGCTGAGTGCGACCTGTTGGCGGGTGTGCACGCCAACGAAGGCACCCCGGCTAGCCTCTTCATTGACGGCAAGTGGGTGCCAGCAGCCAAGGGTGAGACCCGCACGATCATCAATCCGGCAGACAACACTACGGTGGGTCTTGTTTCGGAGGCCTCCGATGAAGACACGGAAAAGGCCATCGCCGCCGCAAGGCGTTCCTTTGACGAAGAGGTGTGGTCCAGCGTTCCAGCCGTAGACCGCGGCAAGCTGCTGCTCGGCGTGGCTGCAAAGATCCGCGAGCACAAGGACCTCTTTGCCGCAGCCGAGTCGGCGGACACCGGTAAGCGCCTGGAAGAGTCCAAGGTAGACATGGATGACATCGCCAACGCCTTCGACTACTTCGGCACCTTGGCGCAGCATGACGCCGGCAGGGTAGTGGATCCGGGTGACCCCAACGTCCGCTCCCGCGTTGATGCGGAACCAATCGGCGTCTGTGGTCTGATCACCCCCTGGAACTACCCGCTGTTGCAGGTGTCCTGGAAGGTCACCCCGGCCCTGGCGGCAGGTAACTCCTTCGTGCTCAAGCAGGCAGAGCTCACCCCACACACCGCCATGCTCCTCATGGCGGTTCTGGATGAGCTGGGTCTGCCAGCGGGCGTGGCCAACCTGATCACCGGCGCGGGCGCGAACTGTGGCAATCCGTTGTCCCAGAGCCCCGATGTGGACATGGTCTCCTTCACCGGCGGCCTTCAGACCGGCCGATTGATCGCCCGCAACGCAGCGGAATCCGTCAAGCGCGTTGCTCTTGAGCTGGGTGGTAAGAACCCGAACGTCATCTTCGCTGACGCAGACTTCGATGCCGCGGTTGACAACGCACTCAATGGTGCCTTCGTCCACTCCGGACAGGTCTGCTCCGCAGGCTCCCGCATCGTGGTTGAGGCCTCCATCCATGACAAGTTCGTAGTAGCGCTGAAGGAAGGCGCCGAGAAGATCAAGCTGGGCGGTCCCCTTGATGAGGCCGCTGAAACCGGCGCTCTCATCTCTGAGGAGCACCGCGATAAGATCGTGGCCTACGTGGACAAGGCACGGGAGCAAGGTGCCACCGTACTCACCGGCGGCCGGGTACCGACCGCAGAGGATAATGAGGGGTCCCACTCCACCGGCAACACGGATCTCACCGGCGGTGTCTACTACCTGCCCACGATCCTGGATAACTGCACCCAGGAGATGGATTGCGTGCATGACGAGGCCTTCGGCCCAGTCGTCACCGTGGAGACCTTCGAAACCGAAGAAGAAGCCATTGCCATTGCAAATGACACCATCTACGGCCTCGCGGGCGCAGTATGGACGCAAAACGGCGGTAAGGCCGAGCGCGTGGCTCGCAAGCTGCGCCACGGCACCATCTGGATCAACGATTTCCACCCCTACCTCCCACAGGCAGAATGGGGTGGCATGAAGGCTTCGGGTATTGGCCGTGAATTGGGCCCAACCGGGTTGGAGGAGTACCAGGAGCACAAGCACGTCTACACCAATATCGCTCCAGCCGTCACCGGCTGGTTCGGCGGGAAGTAGCACGTCAAAAATCTGAACCAATTCGGTTCTTTTTGGGTTCTTTTCAGTCTGTTGCTGAGAAGTCTGTGAGATAGTCGAAAAAAAGGGGCATCGCACGCCCCGTGTGCGCGCCCACCGACTACCTCATAGCTTTACGGCACCGATAGTCCCGCAGCCTACGAGGCGCCCCGCGGGCAGACTGAAAGGAACTCATTCTTGTCTGACGAACCCTCCAGATCGCAACCGAAAGCTAATTGGGTTGTTGCCGGTGCGACCCTGGCCATCACGGTGGCCATCACGGCGTGGGCCGCCGTCGCTAAAGAAAATTTCGATGCCACAGTAGGTAGCGTGGCCAGCTGGCTCACCGGAAACCTGGGGTGGCTCTATGTCGGCACCGTCAGTACGGTGCTCATCTTCATGGTGTGGGTGGCGGTCACGAAGGCGGGGAATATCCGGCTAGGCCCGGACCACTCGAAGCCCCAGTACAGCCTGTTTTCCTGGTCGGCGATGCTATTCGCGGCCGGTATCGGCATTGGCATCCTGTTCTATTCCGTGGCTGAGCCGCTCGCTCAATACGCCAACCCGCCGGTGGGAGAGGGGCAAACGGAGCAGGCACTGCAGGATGCCGTCGTGTGGACGCTGTTCCACTATGGCATCTCCGGCTGGGCGCTCTATGCGCTCATGGGCCTGGCGTTCGGCTATTATGCGTACCGTCTCAACATGCCCTTGGCCATTCGTTCGGCCCTTTATCCCATCATCGGCAAGCGCATCCACGGCCCGGTCGGTAACGCGGTTGATATTGCAGCGATGCTGGGCACGATCTTCGGCGTGGCAGCCTCGCTGGGCATCGGCGTGGTGCAGCTCAACTACGGGTTGAATGTCCTGCTTGACCTGCCTGAGGGCAAGGCAATGCAGATCGCGCTGATCGTTCTGGCGGTGGGCGTGGCCACCTTGTCGGCCGTATCCGGTGTAGACAAGGGCATTAAAAGGCTTTCCGAGTTCAATGTGTACATGGCCACCGCCTTGCTGCTGTTCGTCCTATTCAGCGGCAAGACGGGATTTCTGCTGGATTCTCTGGTCAAGAACATGGGGGATTACCTCTACCAGCTTCCGTTGTGGACTTTTGAAACCTTTAGCTATAGCCAGACTCCGGAGGCAACACAGGAGTGGATGGCCAACTGGACGCTCTTCTTCTGGGCCTGGTGGGTCGCTTGGGCTCCCTTTGTTGGCTTGTTCCTCGCCCGCATTTCCCGCGGCCGTACTTTCCGCCAGTTCATCGTGGGCACGCTTTTTGTGCCTTTCCTTTTCTTGGCTCTGTGGGCATCGTTCCTAGGAAACCTTGCTTTGGAGCGCGTGATGGGCGGGGATCAAGAGTTCTTGGAGGCCACGGTGGAATCCCCAGAACGAGGCTTCTATATGCTTTTGCAGGGCTTGCCCTTGGCCCAGGTGGTTATTGTCTTGGCCTTGGTGGTGGGCATTTTGTTCTTCGTGACCTCTGCGGATTCCGGCGCATTGGTCATGGCGAAGTTTTCCAGCATTTCTGATGATCCCCAGCAGGATGGCGCGCCATGGATGCGTGTGCTCTGGTCTGCTGCGGTGGGTGCGCTGACGGTGGCGATGCTGCAGGTAGGCGGCATCGGCACGCTGCAAATGGCCACGTTGGTCATGGGGTTGCCCTTCATGGTGGTCATATTCCTGATCATGTTGGGTCTAGTTCGCTCCATTCGCAGGGAAAACGCTCAGGTGGAATCCCGTGCCATTGCGCTGCATTCCGCTATGTCCAGCCGCATGGGTGTTTCTGAGGATTGGGAGGCCCGTTTGGACCGGGCTAATACGTGGCCGACGGATGAAGAATGCAACGATTACCTCGTGGATATCGCTCAGCCGGCTCTATCGGATGTCGCCCGGGCGTTGAGTAAGCGCGGGTATGAGGCCACCGTGGTCATGGGCGATACTGCCGATTCCCAGGCTAAACAGCTGGACCTTTCGGTGGAATTTGCCCATGATCCGGCGTTCCAGTATCAGCTTTATCCGGTGCTGGAAAAAACTCCCGAATTTGCCCCGGATCAGGTGCTGTCCCACTACTATCGCCTGGAGGTTTTTGGCGCTAACGGGTCCCTCGGCTTTGACGTTTATGGCTATACCCGCCAGCAGCTCATTGGCAACGTTTTGGATCTATTTGACCGTCACCTGGAATACCTGCACATGCAAAAGGATATTCATGGCGAGTCGGACCTGACCGCCTATACGCGCCGTGCCCCCGAATGGGACGAGGATTTCGGCTAGCCCGCCACCACGTGCACGGGCCCGCTGACGGAGATGCTCGCGGTGGTGCCAACCGTTGCGGTGGGGAAGGGGGCAGCGTTGGCTGTGATGGCGACGCCACCGTCGCCGCCCATCCGGCCAGCCTCTGGCACCGTGAGCCGCAGCACCTGCTTGTCACCGCGGTGTTCAACGCCCTCGATGGTTGCCAGTACTCCTTGCCCTTCGTTCCCGCTGAGCTCCACCTCAAGCATCTCCGGCCGCACAACGGCCAAACCTTGGGCGGGGCAGCCTTCCGCGACCGTGAGCTCGCCGAGTGCGCAGGTCGATCCCTGCGCTGAGGGGGAGCAGGGCAGCAGTGTGGCATCGCCCAAAAAGGAAGCAGACCAAGCACAGGATGGGTGCCGGTAGACGCTCACGGGGGTGCCGGAATCCACCACTGCGCCGTCGTGCAGGAGGGCTACATGGTCCGCAAAGCTGAAGGCCTCGGTACGGTCGTGGGTGATGAGGAGCGCGGTGATCCCCAAGCTGTGGAGCAAATCTCGCACTTCGGTGCGCAGGGACTCGCGCAAGGACGCATCGAGGGCGGAGAACGGCTCATCCAACAACAGCACCTGAGGCTCCGGGGCTAGAGCGCGGGCCAGAGCCACGCGCTGCTGCTGACCACCGGACAGCTGATGGGGGTAGCGGGCCGCGAATTCTGCCATGCCCGTCAGTGTGAGCATGCGCTGGACACGGGGATCCTTGACCGCGGAACGGTGCGTGCGCAGCTTCAAACCGAAGCCGATGTTCGCGGCCACGGTGAGGTGGCCAAACAACGCGCCCTGCTGGGGAACGACCCCGATACCGCGGTGCTGGACCGGTGTAGCGGAGAGATCCTTGTCACCGACGATCACCGCGCCGCTGGAGTTGGTGTGCAGCCCGGCGATGACGCGGAGGAGTGTGGTCTTGCCGCTTCCCGATGGGCCCAGCACGGCGCAGATCTCGCCGGTGGGGACGGACAGGCTGACGTTTTTCAGCGTCGCCGTGCTATTTCCGGGGTGGTGGGCGGAGATATTTTCACACTTAAGAGACATGGGTGATCACATTCTTACTCATCCACCAGGCCGGCACAATCCCGATGAGGACTAGTAACACGCCGATGGGGGCGGCGGACGCATAGGCGCCCAGGGACGTTTTGCTCCACAGTTCCGTGGCTAGGGTGTTCAGCCCGATCGGGCGGAGCATGAGGGTGACCGGCAGCTCCTTCATCACAGCAATTGCAACCAGCAACCACCCCGCAGCGATGCCGGGGAGGCTGCCACGCAGCGTCACTTCACAGGCCGTGGCGATGGGGCCACGGCCGAGGGTGCGGGCGGCATCTTGTGTTGCGAGGGGAACCAGGGCGATGGCGGAGCGGCTGGAGCCGATGGTCTTGGAGATGTAAAGGACAACATACGCGGCCAGCAGCACCCCCATCGTTTGATAGCTGCCCTTGAACAGCGTCAACATGGTGGAGACCAGAGCCAGAGCCACCACCACCGAGGGTAGTGCGTTGCCAACAAAGTGCGCGCCTTCCACCACTGCTACGGCTCGGCTGCGGTGGTGGGCGGCCAGGTAGCTAATGGGCATAGCCGCAAGCGTGGCAATCGTGGCGGCGATGACCGCGATGCTCAGTGAAGACACGCTAGCCTCAACGATGCGGCTGGTTTCGCTCAGGTAGCGCGTCCCTTCCTTCATGCGCCACAGCAGGGAGGCAAGGGGGAAGATGATCGCGGAACCGCTGATAGCGATGACAACGCCGCTCAAGGCAAGTTGCGCACCCCGGGACACGTCGATTGGGCTGCGGCGCGACTGATTCGCCTGGGTCATTCCAGCCTGATGGTATTTGCTCGTCTTCCGCACCCGTCGCTCCAGCACAACAACCGCCAAGGCCAACGCAGCCAAGGGTAAAGACATGACTGTAGCGTTGGCACGGTTGAAGGAACTGGAAAAGACCATGTAGACACCAGTTGTCAGGGTCTCAAAGCGCATCATCGCCGGCGCTCCGAAATCCGAGAGCACGTAGAGGGCCACTAGCAGTACACCAGACATTGCCGCGGGAAGAATCTGAGGAACGGTGGTGCGTAAAAAGGCGCTGAACGTGCTTGCCCCCAGCGTGCGCGCGGCGTCCGTGATGTCCCTGTTCGTCAAGGCCAGGGCGCCGAGCACGGGAATGGTCACCAAGGGCACGGAGGTGAGCGTCATGGCAATGACAAGTGGGACAAAGCCGGTCAGGTGGGGGAATGCTGACAACAATGCCAGGGTGCCGATGTATGAGGGCACTGCTAGGGGGAGACAGCTCAAGACGATGAGCCAGCGTTTGCCCGGAAGGCGGAAGGTGGCGATGATCCACGCCAGCACCACACCCAGCACCAAGCAGCATGCGCTAACGGTCACTGTGAGCAGCACGGAATTGATGAACAATTCAACAGTCCGCGGGCGGAAGAGAAACGTTTCAAACTTCTCCCAGCCACCGCTGATGGACTGGGTAATCAGAAGAATAAAAGGCACCACCGTGCTGGCGCCCACCAGCGCGGATAACGCGAAGAGCACCACGGAAGGCCCATTGGTAGGCCTTTCATGGTGCGCGGTTTGCGGAGCGTGCGGATTATGCAGGTCAGCAGAGCTCATGTAGGTATGCGTTTAGGCAGGGTCCTCAACTTGTGTGGGCGGGCAGCGCCTTAGAGCAGCCCAACTTCGGTGATCAGCTGGACGGTCTCCTCCAGGCTGTCCAGGTCAGACAGGTTGATGTCCGGACCGCCCAGGTCCTCCAGCGGTGGAACATCGGCAGGAGTGCCCATGCCCTCAACCAGTGGGTACTCAGCGGTCTCCTCCAGGAAGTACTTCTGGCCTTCCTCGGAGAGCAGGAACTTCACGAACTCCATGGCGGCCTCAGAGT
This sequence comes from Candidatus Corynebacterium gallistercoris, assembly GCA_019114175.1. Classification (GTDB taxonomy): domain Bacteria; phylum Actinomycetota; class Actinomycetes; order Mycobacteriales; family Mycobacteriaceae; genus Corynebacterium; species Corynebacterium gallistercoris. The sequence continues at coordinate 32,566 of DXFZ01000088.1, read as the reverse complement.
TTTCGCCGGCCGGCAGGATGCCAGCGCCGGTGACGTTCACCAGGGCGGAGACGGTGCCGGCCTCGCCGAACTTCAGCTGGGCGCGCTGATCCTTGGGGTCAGACTCAGACCGTGCCCAGTAGTAGTGGTTGATCAGGCCCACCGGCAGGGAACCGTTGTTGACGGCCTCCAGGATTTCACCGTTCTTGCCGAAGATCTGGACATCGTTGTCCTTCAGACCCTGCAGCCATTCGCGGGCAGCGTCCTCGCCCTCCATCACACGCATGGCGGTGACGAAAGACTGGAAGGATGCGTTACCGGGGGCGATGCCCACCTTGCCCTTCCACTCTGGCTTGGTCAGTTCGTGAACATCGGCCGGAACCTCGTCTGCCTTCAGATCTTCGGAGTCATAGGCAGCCACGCGTGCGCGGCCGGTCAGGCCCACCCAGGAACCATCCTTGGAGGTGTAGTCCTCGGCAACCAGGCTGGTGACGTCGTTCGGCAGCTTCACTAGGAGGTCCTGGCCGGCCACGGCACCCAGTGCGCCGGCATCCTGGGAGAGGAAGACCTCAGCGGGGGAGTCCTTGCCCTCTTCGAGGATGGTGGCGGCCATTTCGGTGGTCTTGCCGTAGCGCACGTCCACCTTGATGTCGTGGCTCGCTTCGAACTTGTCGATGAGCGGCTGGATCAGTTCCTCGTTGCGGCCGGAGTACACAACCAGGCTGGTCACCTTGGCCTCTGCAGTGGTGGATTCTGCGGAAGAGTTGTTGTCGTCAGCGCTGGCGCAGCCGGAGAGGATGAGTGCGGCGCCGGTAGCTGCGACGATGAATCCGCCGGACTTGGCAAATGTTCGAGACATGGGGTCCTTCTTGAGTCAGGGGGTTGGCCTGCGCGTGTGCGGCAGGACAACCGACTGGCATTGTCAGTGGCCTACGTAGCCTTGGTTAACCAATGCTTAAATTAAGCTACCTTTGACGCCCATGCAAGTTTAAGTTTGTCTTAGCTTCGTCTGTGGGGGTAACCGCCCCTCATCTCGCCGCCCCTCCCGTCCCAAATTCCATGCATGTCTGCCTCACCTGGTGTGCCTCGCCCGCACTGCCGCCAACTAGAATTGATCCAATGCATAACCCCACGAGCCTTGAAAATCTTGCCCGGATCATCGCCGATGAGCTCACCGGCGTAGCTAGCCAGCAAGTCCGTGCGGCCATCGAAATGTTGGATGGTGGCGCCACTGTTCCGTTTATTGCCCGCTACCGTAAGGAGCTCACCGAGGGTCTCGATGACTCCCAGTTGCGCCAGGTGGAGCAGCGCCTGGGGTATCTGCGCGAGCTCGATGAGCGGCGCGCCACCGTCCTGAAAGCCATTGAGAGCCAGGGCAGGCTGACCGATGAGCTCAAGCAGCAGATTCTCACCGTGGAATCGAAGGCGCGCCTGGAGGACCTGTACCTGCCGTACAAGACTACTCGCCGTACCAAGGCGACCATCGCTCGTGAGGCCGGCCTGGGGGAGTTGGCTGACATTCTGTTGCAGGGTACGGATCGGGATCCTATGGAGGTCGCCGCATCGTTTGTTAGTGATTCATTTAGCGACGGCGCCGCCGCAATTCAGGGTGCGCGCGCCATCGTCATTGACGATATTGCTACCAACGCGGATCTCGTCGGTGAAATCCGTCAAGAGTTCAGCTCCCGTGGAAAAATCGTCGCCACAGTGGTCGAGGGCAAGGAAGACCAGGGCGCTAAGTTTAGGGATTACTTTGAGTTCGATGAACCCTTTGAGGCGCTACCGAGCCACCGTATTTTGGCATTGTTCCGTGGTGAACAAGAAGGAGTTCTGAACCTGACTCTGAGCCCAGGCGAAGACGATGAGTTCTACCAGGGCCTCATCGCGGAGCGGACCGGGATCCTGCCCGCCGGCGATGCGTGCGATAAGTTCCGAGCTGCCTGCGTCCGCTATGCCTGGCGGACGAAGCTCTCCATCAGTTCTGCGGTGGACGTGCGCATGAAGCTCAAGGAGAAGGCTGACCAGCAGGCCGTGACCGTTTTCCAGCGGAACCTAAAGGACCTGTTGCTGGCCGCGCCCGCTGGCCAGCGGGCGACGCTGGGCCTGGATCCGGGCTACCGGAACGGCGTGAAGTGCGCGGTGGTGGACCCCACCGGAAAGGTGCTGGACACGGTGGTGGTCTACCCCCACACTGGTGCGGGTAAGTGGGAGGAGGCCCGCAGGGTCCTCGCTGGTCTCACCGCCCGGCACGGGGTGGAGCTGTTGGCCGTGGGGAACGGCACGGCAAGCCGGGAGACGGAGAAGCTGGCCAAGCAGGTAGCGCAGGACATCGCCGATGCGGGCGGGAAGAAGCCGCAGTCCGTGATCGTCTCCGAAGCTGGCGCGTCTGTGTATTCCGCCTCCGAGGTGGCTGCGGCCGAGTTCCCAGAGATGGATGTGTCCTTGCGTGGTGCGGTGAGCATCGCCCGCCGCTTGCAAGACCCGCTGGCTGAACTGGTGAAGATCGATCCCAAGTCCATCGGCGTGGGGCAGTACCAGCACGATATCAACCAGACGCTTCTGGCCCAGGGGCTGGACGCGGTTGTGGAAGACGCAGTGAACTCAGTTGGGGTGGACGTCAATTCCGCCTCCGCGCCCTTATTGCGCCGCGTGGCAGGTGTGACTCCCACCATCGCAGACAACATCGTCACCTACCGCGACGAGAACGGTGCGTTCAAGACGAGGAAGGAACTGCTCAAGGTGCCACGTCTGGGGCCCAAGGCATTCGAGCAGGCTGCTGGCTTTCTGCGCATCAACGGCGGCGAAGACCCCCTGGATGGCTCTGCAGTGCACCCTGAGGCCTACCCGTTGGTGCGGACGATCACAGACCAGACCGGTTATCCAGTAGATAAATTGCTGGGGAACTCCGCCGTCCTGACTTCATTGGACCCCAAGCGGTTCGCCACGGAGCAATTCGGTGTCCCCACGGTCACAGACGTGCTCTCGGAACTGGATAAACCTGGCAGAGACCCCCGCCCAACCTTCACCACTGCGAAGCTCGCTGACGGGGTTGAAGAGGTGAAGGACCTGAAGCCGGGCATGATCCTTGAAGGCACGGTGACCAACGTTGCCGCTTTCGGTGCCTTTGTGGACATCGGGGTCCACCAGGATGGCTTGGTGCACGTGTCCGCCATGTCCGAGAAGTTCGTGCGAGACCCCCATGAGGTCGTCTCCTCCGGTCAAGTGGTCAAGGTCAAGGTGATGGACGTTGATGTTGCGCGTCAGCGCATCAGCTTGAGCCTGCGCTTGCGTGACGAACCCTCGGAAAAGCCGGGGGAGAAGAGGCGTAAGGGTGGCGTCGCCCCACAAAAAAAGAAAAACAAGCCGGCGCCGGCCGGAGGTTCGATGGCTGACGCGCTGAAGAAAGCCGGATTTGGACGATAGGTGCAATCGATGGCATACTACTGCAGTTAATCATGTTGTGGGTATGAACCCGTAGGCGCACCGAGACGTGGTGAAAAGCCGCGTGGATCCTCTATCCAGACCAAGCTAAGGATTTTCCATGCATATTCTTGACAAGGTAGATGCAGCACAGCTGCGCACCGACCTGCCAGAGTTCCGCGCCGGCGATACCGTTGACGTGCACGTGAAGGTGATCGAGGGCAGCAAGTCCCGTATCCAGGTGTTCCGTGGTGTTGTGATTCGCCGCCAGAACTCCGGCATCCGCGAGACCTTCACCGTCCGCAAGATCTCCTTCGGTATCGGCGTGGAGCGTACCTTCCCGGTGCACTCCCCGAACATCGATCACATCGACGTTCTGACCCGCGGCAAGGTCCGCCGTGCGAAGCTGTACTACCTGCGCAACCTGCGCGGCAAGGCAGCCAAGATCAAGGAAAAGCGCTAAGCGTCACCCTCGGAGCGCGGTCGCACTGGATCGCGCGAGGCACCACCCAGCCACCTGGCTATCAAGCAGCCAGGTGGCTGGGTTTCGTCGTATATAAGGCAGCCCGGAGCTGCTAGGGTAGATCTCTGTGAACGAACCGAGCATGTCAGACCACCCGCAGCGCACCACCCCCGCCGAACCGGCGGCAGAGGCCACGGCGAAGAAGAAAAAGAAGACCTACCCGTGGTGGGTGGAAATGCCCATCATCATCGTGGTGACCATGCTCATCCTGGGGGCATTTAACACGTTTGTGGGCAGGCTCTACCTCATCCCCTCGGAATCGATGGAGCCCACCCTCCACGGTTGCGCGGGATGCACCCCAGACCGCATCTTCGTCAACAAGTTGGCCTACCGGGGGGATAAGACTCCGGAGCCCGGAGATGTCATTGTCTTCGTAGGGACGGACTCCTGGAATGAAGGGTTCACCACGAAGCGTTCTAGCAATGATGTGATTCGCGGGCTGCAGAACGCAGGCAGCATGATCGGAATCGTGGCTCCCGATGAGAACACGCTGGTCAAGCGCGTTGTGGCCACCGGCGGACAGACCGTGCAGTGCCAAGAGGGCGACCCCGGGATCATGGTGGATGGCAAAAAGGTCGATGACAGTTTCACCATGACCCCGCCGGTCAATCCGATCGACCCCACCAGCGGGTCAGCTGAGTGTCAAGGCCAGTACTTCGGCCCCATCACCGTGCCAGAGGATTCACTGTGGATGATGGGCGATAACCGCACGAATTCCTTGGACTCCCGGGCACACATCGGGGACGAGCACCAGGGGACGATCCCGGTGGACAACGTTGTCGGCCGCGTGGAGTTCATCATGCTGCCCTTCAGCCGCATCGGCGGGGTGGATTCCCTACCGATCCAGGGATAGCTGGCCATTGTCAGGGCAACCAACGAGGCTGGGCAGCGATCACCCGGCAGCCCCCGTGCGGGCAAAGGTGCGCAGCATGCCGGAAGCGCGGTCAATGGAACAAGCCATCGTTCGCGCCGGTTTGGGGCCGGTCGCCGGCGTGGACGAGGCAGGGCGGGGTGCGTGCTGCGGGCCGATTTCCATTGCCGCGTGCATCCTGCCAGACAAGCCCATCAGTGAGTTGGCGCGCCTGACGGATTCTAAGAAACTCACGGAAAAGCGCCGGGAAGAGCTCTATGACGTGATCCGGGAAGTTGCTGCAAGTTTTTCCATCATCCACATCAGCGCGGCTGAGATTGACGCGCACGGAATCCAGCACGCGAACATCTCCGGAATGCGCAGGGCCGTGGCGGCGCTGGATCTGCGGCCTGGTTACGTGCTCACCGATGCAATGAAGGTTCCGGGCCTAGATGTCCCTCACTTGCCGGTGTTCAAGGGTGACCAAGTTGCCCGGTGCATCAGCGCTGCCAGCGTGTTGGCGAAGGTAAGCAGGGACCGAGTCATGAGGCAACTGGATGAGGAGTTTCCTGGTTATGGCTTGGCGGGCCACAAGGGCTATGGCACGAAGGCGCACATGGATGCGGTGAGCCTCCAGGGTGGCACGCCTTTTCACCGTTACACTTACACCAATGTGGCCGCGGCACACCGCCAGTGGCAGTTGTCTATGGAAGGTGGAGGCGAAGAATCACCGTGAGTGCTGAAGAGCTAGACGACTACGAAGCAAACGTAGAACTTTCCATGTACCGGGAGTACCGGGACGTGGTTAGCCAGTTTTCCTACGTAGTGGAAACCGAGAGGCGCTTTTACCTGGCAAACGCAGTGGAACTCATTCCACGCAATTCCGGCGGTGAGGTCTACTACGAGGTGCGCATGTCCGATGCGTGGGTCTGGGACATGTACCGGCCTGCCCGCTTTGTGCGCTATGTCCGCGTGATCACCTACAAGGATGTCAATATCGAAGAGCTTGACAAGCCTGAGCTGCAACTTCCGGAAAACTAGGCAGCCCCCCACACAGGCTTTATCCACACCCCACCAGTTATCCACAACTGGTGGGTTTTTTGCGTCTCAGGAGGGGGCCGCCGGGATGCCGGTAGGCGAAGATGACCACTGGCGCACCATGTACGCCAACACATCGACGAACGGGAATATTGGAAGGCCGCCAGCGGAGGCCGGCCGCGCAAGACTAGGAGGGGACAACTCATGGGGCATATCCACACGCGGGCGCGTGGGACCGCCGCGGAGAAAGTGGCAGCTGAATTTCTGGAGTCCAAGGGCTATGACATCGTGGACAGGAACTTTTACACGCGCTTCGGGGAGATTGATCTGGTGGTGCGTGATTCAGAGGGGGTGTTTGCCTTTGTGGAGGTGAAATACCGCGCGAAAAACATTGACGGGGGTGGCTTTGCCAGCATCACGGAAAGAAAGCTCAGCACAATCAGGTTGGTCTCCGGCATTTGGCTGAGCACCCACAGGGATGATTATGAAGAAATCGACAACATTCGCATTGATGTCATCGACGTGGGCCCAGGTGGCGTGCGCGATCACCTTGAGGGGGTGTGGTGATGGCGGTGGGACACACCTATTCGGTGGCGCTGTCAGGGGCCACGGGTCACATCATCACCGTGGAATGTGACGTGGCCCGGGGGCTGCCAGGCATCAGCGTGGTGGGTATGGGTGATACAGCCGTGATGCAGGCCAAGGACCGGATCCGGTCCGCGCTGACCAATACGGGCATGGCGTGGCCGGGTTCAAAGACGGTCATGAGCTTGTCCCCGGCATCGCTGCCGAAGTCCGGCTCGGGATTTGATGTGGCGATGGTCTGTGCCATGATCGCAGCCAGGGAAGGCAGCGATGCCGTGGTGGACAGGCTCAATAGGACCATCGTCATAGGGGAGTTGGGGCTCGATGGCTCCGTGCGTCCCGTGCCAGGAGTGCTACCTGTGATTCTCCTGGCTCACCAGCATGGGTTTAGCAACGTGGTGATCCCTGCGGACTGTCAGGTTGAGGCAGCGCAGGCGATGAGCCTGGCCGACCCGGACCATCCCCCAGTGCGGGTGATGATGGTCCAACACTTGGGGCAGGTGTTGGATTGGATCCACGGGGGGAGGCTGCCAGAGTTGGACGCTCATTCCGCGCCGAGCCGCCTGCCCTATGGCGCATGCTCCACTGTTTCCGATCAATCTGGAATCAACCACCTTGGCCCCGCGGGGCAATCCGTGCCAGACATGGCCGATGTGGTGGGCCAAGCCCAGGCGCGGCGGGCGGTGGAAGTCACAGCGGCGGGAGGCCACAATCTCCTCTTGGTGGGCCCGCCTGGGACCGGCAAGTCCATGCTGGCAGAGCGAATACCTGGCATCCTTCCCCCGATGACGCGCAAGGAGCAGCGGGAGGCGGCGATCATCCACTCGATCGCGGGATCCAAGGGGGACATTGGCGGCATCTTTGCAGGCAGACGCCCCTTCATTGCTCCACACCACGGTGTGACTCAAGCTGCGATGATAGGCGGTGGTTCCCATCCACAACCGGGTGCAGTGAGCCTCGCCCACCACGGCGTGCTTTTCATCGATGAGGTGCCGGAGGCTAAAAGGGAGGTCGTGGATGCCTTACGCGGGCCGATGGAGCGCCGCGAGGTTGAAATCATCCGCGCCCGCCGCACGGTGACATTCCCAGCTCAGTTTCAACTCGTGCTGGCCGCCAACCCGTGCCCATGTGGGGCAGAATTCGCCACCCACTGTCGCTGCACATCCACCGCGCGGATGAAATACCTTGGCAAACTCAGCGGGCCGGTGCATGACCGCATCGATGTCTATACCCGCACCTCCACCGCCGCAGCATCGCTGAATCGTGGTTCCGCGGCAGCGGCGGAGTCTACGGCGGTCATAGCTCAACGTGTCGCCCAAGCGCGGGAACGCTCCCTGCACCGCTGGGCCGGCCTCGGGAAAACCGAGGCCGGGGATGTGGCGGAATTCACCAACGCCACGGTGCCTGCCGCCCAGCTACGGAAACACTTCCCCGCAGAAGAGCAGGCAATGCTGGCCCTCGAGGGGCTACTCACCTCCGGAAGCCTGAGCCAACGGGGAGCGGATCGCACTCTTCGGGTCGCCTGGACCCTCGCTGACCTCGATGGCGCGGCGAAACCGGGATTGGAGCACATCATGAACGCAGTGGATTACTTCACTGCCGGGGAAGTAAAGATTGCGTGAGGAGCACCCACATCATGGCACCATCAATAACTCATTCGGATCCAGAATGGTTCAATGACCCGGACCACCGAGAGCTCAGTTGGATCTATCTACGCCGAGCAGTAGAAGCCTCCAACAGGCGCATTCTAGAAAGTCTCTGGCCTCACGGCTGTCCAGACAACACCCCAACCGCGGCTAACGTGGAAGAAGCTGCGGCCCACCTCTGGCATGACCACAACGCCGGAAAGGAACAACCAGCGGAAAGGTTCAGCAAGGATCCCCGCGCCGATCAGCAGCTTGCTCACACCAACGGCTGGCGCCTAGTCACCCCGGACAGCCCAGACTGGCCCCTCAACCTCACTAGTGCCTTCGCACCCAGCTTCTGGGACGAACAAGCCGATGACACTGTGCGTGGCCAATCCACCGCACCGTTCGCCTTATGGGTTGCTGGGACCGGCTCCCTGGATTCTCTGACCAAGAAATCCATCACCATCGTTGGCACCCGGGCCATCACGGGCTACGGGGCGGACGTGACCCGGCACTTCGCCACGGAACTCGGCCGGGAGGGTTACACAATCGTCTCTGGGGGAGCCGATGGGGTGGATCGCATTGCTCATACCCAGGCGCTGGAGGATGGGAACAACACCGCCGCCATTTTGGCATGCGGAGTTGATGTCCCGTACCCGCGCAAAAATCAAGAAATGTTGAATCGTATCAAGGACTCCGGTGGTCTTATTATCAGCGAATACGCGCCGGGAACGCCCCCTGCGCGCCACCGGTTTCTTACCCGAAACCGCCTCGTCGCCGGGATCAGCCAGGGGACCCTAATGACTGAAGCTCCGTATCGCTCCGGGGCGATCAACACGATGAACTGGGCGGAGTCCATGGGCAGACCGACGTTCGCGGTGCCTGGCCCCATTACATCCGTCAGCAGCCAGGGGTGTCTGGTGCGGCTGGCGGAACACAGAGCAACCATGGCGCTTCGTGCGGAGGACATCAGGGCAGAGGTGGAACCCTTGGGCACCCAGCTTGAGTTGGATTGGATTACGCAGGACGGCTCATCCACGCAGCGGCTCCTAAGCTGGGAACAGACCGCGGTTTTTGATGCAGCTGGGACACAGTCAGATTCCGCTGGCACTTTGGCCACGATGATCGAAGATACTGGTTTGTCCGTCCACCGGGTCATGGTCACCATTCGAGAGTTGGAGGATTTCGGCCTCATTGTTCGCCATGCAGATCGGTGGGTGAAGACGCGCTAGGCTAGGTGGTCATGAATTCACCGGTGTCACTCCACCACGCCCTGCAGGAGTATGAGGGCTACCTGCGCCACGTCAAGGCGCGCAGCGAGAACACCGTGAAGGCCTATGTGCGTGATGTGCGCCAGGCCACGGAAACGATTACAGAGGTTGATCAATTCACGCTCGATCACGCGAGGGACGTGTTGGATTGGGCCATGGAATCCGGGGCCAGCCGTGCCACCTTGTCCCGCCTCGCCTCTAGCATGAGGGGCTTTGGGGCGTACCTCAGTCACCGAGATTGGGTGGCAGGAAACCCAGTCGGTGGCCTGCATGCGCCTGCACCCCACCATGCGCTGCCCAAGGTTCTCCGGGTCGACCAGGCGCAGGTGGTCTTGGACGCGGCACGCCAGCGCAGTAATGAGCAGCCGGAGGATCCCATCGCTGCCCGGGATTGGGCCATGGTGGAGCTGCTTTTCGCCACCGGCATTCGCGTGTCGGAATTGTCTGGGGCAAGCCTGGGGGATGTGGATGATTCCCGCCGCACATTGCGCGTCCTCGGCAAGGGCAACAAGGTCCGCGTTGTTCCCTTCGGAGTCACTGTTGCCGAAAGCTTGAACCGCTGGCGCAGCCTTCGCCCACAGTTGCTTCGCCCATCGCGTACGGGGCCAGCTGAGGAGGCACTTTTCCTCGGCGCCCGCGGCGGCCGAATTGACCAAAGGCAAGTCCGCACAGTCGTGAACAACGCGACTCAAGCGGCCGGGGTCCCGCGCCTGTCGCCCCACGGCTTGCGCCACTCCGCCGCAACAGCTGTCCTAGAAGGTGGGGCTGATCTCCGCGCAGTGCAGGAATTGCTGGGGCATTCATCCATGGCAACAACCCAGATTTATACCCACGTGGGAACCGAGCGCCTCAAGGCGGTCTTCAACCAGGCTCACCCGAGGTCCGGCGCTTGAATAGGGCCCAAGAACTCCGCATCACTTCGGCCAGTACAGGCGTACCCTCACCGGCCCCAAAAGCGTCATGGGGTCCACATAGTGCCCGTTCGGCAAGCGGGCACCCCACGACAAGCCGGGGGATTTCCGCGCGGTCTCACTGAGCGTGGTCGTATCCGCGAGTATGCCGATTCGCTGCCCCCGCCGCACCGAATCGCCGGCGCGCACCTCCGCCACGACCGGCTCGTACGTGGTCCTCAACCCGCTGGCGTGCTGCACCGACACCACGGGCGTGCCTGCCACCATTCCCGAAAAGGCGATCACCCCGCCCCGGGATGCGTAGATTGCGTCCCCTGGATTGGCGACGAGGTCCACGCCGCGGTGGCCGGGCAGCCACGGCTTGTCGGGTATCTCTGCTTTTTTCGCGACGGCACCCCGCGGCTCTTCCCCCTTGGGCCATGGGATGGGCAGCTTGTGGGTGCGTGAGACCTGAGCTTGCGCCGGGGACGGTGGCGGGGTTGTAGCCGCGTGGCTGGGGGGCGGGGGAGAGGCGAGGAGCAATGTGAGAGCCGTAGCGATGAGAGAACTACGCAGCAGTTGCTGCCAGGTGGTGTGGTGTGACCGTGTCATGGGTGTTGATGTTGGCGCGCGGGGGCGTCGACCCACAACAAAAAATGGGGCTGGGTGTGGATAACAAAGAGCTTGTCCACAGCCGGCACGCCGCTAGTTGTCTTGGGGGAACGCATTTACTAGCATGGGCGATGCAGTATGTCTGGACTCAGCAGAGTCACGCGGTGCGTGATGCTTCATGGGTGTGGCGAAAGCCCAGTTGGGAAAGGCTACTGACTACGCGTAGATTGTCGCGCCCCACCTACACGGTGTGCCAGCACGGTCTTGGGAACAATTCCAAGTATCACGGCACGCCACAGCTATACCGGGGTATATCTGCCAGGACAGTTCATAAAGTGTGTCGCAGCAATTGCGGCGGCGCAAAGAGTGAATTGTGTGAAACCGTCAAACTACAAGATTTTTGAAAGCGAGGAAGGGGCGGCGGCCTCAACTGCTCACCACGAAGGTGTGCGGTTCAGGCTCATGAGGATAAATCCTTTGCAGGCCCCTGTAACACTATGGCTGTTGTTACTATGCGCGAGCTGCTGGACGCTGGTGTCCACTTCGGTCACCAGACCCGTCGTTGGAACCCGAAGATGAAGCGTTTCATCTTCACGGACCGCAACGGCATCTACATCATCGACCTGCAGCAGACCCTGACCTACATTGACGAGGCTTACGAGTTCGTCAAGGAGACCGTTGCCCACGGCGGCAACATCCTGTACGTCGGCACGAAGAAGCAGGCTCAGGAAGCAGTAGCTACTGAGGCCGAGCGCGTGGGCATGCCCTACGTGAACCACCGCTGGTTGGGTGGCATGCTGACCAACTTCCAGACCGTGGCAAAGCGCCTGCACCGTCTGAAGGAGCTGCAGGCAATGGATGCAGCTGAGGACGGCTACAAGGGCCGCACCAAGAAGGAAGTTCTGATGCTGACCCGCGAGCGCACCAAGCTGGAGCGCGTCCTGGGGGGTATCTCCGACATGTCCAAGGTGCCTTCCGCACTGTGGATCGTGGATACCAACAAGGAGCACATCGCTGTTTCCGAGGCTAAGAAGCTGAACATCCCAGTGGTTGCTGTGCTGGACACCAACTGTGACCCGGATGTTGTTGACTTCCCCATCCCGGGCAACGATGACGCTATCCGCTCCGCAACCCTGCTGACCTCCGTCATCTCCTCCGCCGTGGAGGCTGGTCGCCAGGCACGCGCCGAGCGCCAGGAGGCTGCTGCTAAGGAAGCTGCCGGCGATGCGCCTGCTGCTAACGAGGCTGCAGAGGCACCGGCGGACAACGCCGAGGCTTCCGCTGAGTCCGCTGAGGCTACTGAGGCTCCAGCTGCAGAGTAATCTTCTGCACCCATATGGTGACTTAGCTATCAGCGCCTGAGCCCCTTAGGAATTTGACCCCCACCGCGGTGTCAACGGGCGCAGGCGCTGATTGTCACCTAGGCTATAAACCACAAGCCAAGAACTAACTTCCACCAGAAGGAGGATCGCCCCTAATGGCGAACTACACCGCTGCAGACGTAAAGAAGCTCCGTGAGATCACCGGCGCCGGCATGATGGATTGCAAGAAGGCACTTGAGGAAGCTGCTGGCGACTTCGACAAGGCCATCGAGATCCTGCGCATCAAGGGTGCCAAGGATGTGGGCAAGCGCGCTGAGCGTTCCGCATCTGAGGGCCTGATCGCTGTATCCGGCAACACCATGATTGAGGTCAACGCTGAGACCGACTTCGTGGCTAAGAACGGTGAGTTCATCGACTTCGCTAACAAGGTTGCTGAGGCAGCCGCTGCAGCTAAGGCTAACTCCCGCGAGGAGCTGGAGAGCGTTGAGGTGGACGGCGAGAAGGCGATTGACGCCCTCCAGCAGCTGTCCGCAAAGATCGGCGAGAAGCTGGAGCTCAAGCGCGCCGTGACCATCGAAGGTGACAAGGTTGCCGTGTACCTGCACCACCGCTCCGCAGACCTGCCCCCAGCAGTGGGCGTGCTGGTTGCTTACGAGGGCGACGACGAGGGCGCTGCCAAGGCTGCAGCCATGCAGGTTGCCGCTCTGAAGGCTACCTACCTGTCCTCTGACGAGGTTCCGGCTGAGGTAGTTGCCAAGGAGCGCGAGATCGCTGAGGCTACCGCTCGTGAGGAAGGCAAGCCGGAGAAGGCTCTGCCGAACATCATCGAGGGTCGCCTGAAGGGCTACTTCAAGGACGTGTGCCTGCTGGATCAGCCTTCCGTCACCGAGTCCAAGAAGACCGTCAAGCAGGTCATGGATGAGGCTGGCGTCACCCTGAAGAGCTTCAAGCGCTTCGAGGTTGGCCAGGCCTAAGGCCTGTCTGCTCGCGCGGTTGATGCCGCGCTAGGCATGTGGAACGCCACCACCCCACGCAAGTGGGTGTGGTGGCGTTTTTCCTGTCTGGATGCCTGTAGGATGAGCTGTTGAGATAAACACGGCAATGCATAGGACGGGCCGTGTGGTATCAGCCAACGATACAAATCAACCGAGTCAACAAGGAGTTGTTGCGTGAGCACTGTGGACAATCGCGAGGGATTCAAGCGAGTCATGCTAAAGCTGGGCGGTGAAATGTTCGGCGGTGGCCGCGTGGGAATTGACCCCGATGTGGTGCAAAACGTGGCTCGGCAGATCGCTGAGGTCTCCAAGGCGGGTACGGAAGTTGCCGTGGTCATCGGCGGCGGCAACTTCTTCCGCGGTGCTGAGCTCCAGCAGCGTGGCATGGACCGGGCTCGCTCTGATTACATGGGCATGCTCGGCACCGTGATGAATTGCTTGGCGCTGCAGGACTTCCTCCAGCAAGAGGGTGTTGATTGCCGCGTGCAGACCAGCGTCAACATGGCTCAGATCGCAGAGCCCTACCTTCCGCTGCGCGCGGACCGCCACCTGGAGAAGGGGCGCGTGGTGATTTTCGGTGCCGGCATGGGCATGCCGTACTTCTCCACGGACACCACTGCTGCCCAGCGCGCCCTGGAGATCGGCTGCGAAGTGCTGCTCATGGCCAAGGGGGTTGACGGTGTGTACAGCGATGACCCACGCACCAATCCAGATGCGGAGCTGTACGCGGAGATCACGCCACGCCAGGTCATCGAGAAGGGCCTCAAGGTTGCCGATGCCACGGCCTTCTCCCTGTGCATGGATAATGACATGCCCATCCTCGTGTTCAACTTGCTGACCGATGGCAACATCGCCCGTGCTGTCAATGGGGAGCGCATCGGAACGTTGGTGGACTCCAAGGTGGTAGATTCTTAATCATGATTGACGACATTCTGCTGGAATCCGAAGAGCGCATGACCAGCTCCGTGGAACATGCCCGCGAGGATCTGATGACGATCCGCACTGGCCGCGCTAACCCGGCCATGTTCAATGGCGTTATCGCGGAGTACTACGGGGTGCCCACCCCCATCACCCAGATGGCGACCATCAGCGTGCCAGAGCCCCGCATGCTGCTGATTAAGCCTTATGAGATGTCCACGATGGGGGACATTGAGAACGCAATTCGTAACTCGGATCTCGGCGTGAACCCAACCAACGATGGCCAGGTGCTGCGTGTGACTATCCCGCAGCTGACGGAGGAGCGCCGCAAGGAGCTGGTCAAGCTGGCCAAGTCCAAGGGCGAGGACGCGAAGATTGCCATCCGCAACATCCGCCGCAAGGGGATGGAAGGCCTGGGCAAGATCCAGAAGGATGGCGAGGCCGGCGAGGATGAGGTGAAGGCTGCTGAGAAGGAGCTGGAGAAGATCACCGCCACCTACGTATCCCAGGTAGATTCTGTGGTGGAGAACAAGGAAAAGGAGTTGATGGACGTCTAGCTCACGCTAGAGGTTTGTTAGCTTCTTTTCGCGGGGCGAAGGAAAGGGACAGCTCGCGGTGGCACGTTCGCCTAAGCCGAAGAATGGCGCCGGTCGGGATTTGAAGCAAGCGGTGGGCGTTGGCGTGCTGCTGGGCGCGCTGGTCATTGGCGCGCTTGTCACCACGTGGGGGTGGTATCCGCTGGTCGCTGCCGCCGTGGGGCTGGCCACCTATGAGGTCTGGCGCAGGCTCTATGAGGCCGGCTATGTCTTGAGCCTCATGGTGTTGGTCATTGGCAGCCAGGTCATGGTGTGGCTCTCGTGGCCATTTGGCACCACGGGCCTCGTCGCGGGTTTTGCTACATCGGTGTTGTTGCTGATGGTTACCCGCCTATTCCACCATGGGCGTTCGTCCCCGCCCCACAACTACGTGCGGGATACGGCTGTGGGGATTTTCATCCTCACCTGGATCCCCCTGTTTGGCTCATTCGCAGCCATGCTCTCCCGGATGGAACGTGGCGATATCGATGGCTGGGCCTTCATCGTCACGTTCATGTTGTGCGTTGTGGCTTCTGACGTGGGCGGATACGTATTTGGGGTTTTCTTCGGCACTCACCCCATGGCTCCCGCGGTCAGCCCCAAGAAGTCCTGGGAGGGCTTCGCCGGATCGGTTCTCGCGTCTATCGCCGTGGGCGTGGCCTGCGTGACTCTGCTCTTGGATGCCCCATTCTGGATCGGCTTCCTGCTGGGAGTTGGCTTGGCCGTGTGTGCCACATTGGGGGACCTGGTGGAGTCTCAGTTCAAGCGTGACCTTGGCATTAAGGACATGTCCGGCATGTTGCCGGGGCACGGCGGGCTCATGGACCGGCTTGATGGGATGCTCCCCGCTGCCATGGTCACCTGGGTGGTGCTGAACATGATCAGCGGGGTGTAGCCCCGACGCTCGTTTGAGCAGGGGTTACTTCTTGACCTGCTTGCGCAGCTGAAGGATACGCAGGCCTCCGACGATCGCCATGATGAGTGCGCCGGTGATCGCGGCGATGAGCATACCCACGCCAATCGGGAAGTTCATCGACCAAGCGAACAGCTGCAGCTCCACGGACTCCTGGTTCTGCATGATGAACACCAGCAGCAGGATGAGTAGCAGGGCACCGATGATGAGCCCAACCCAGGTGGTGCCTGCGATGGATCCCTGGACATCCTTTTTCGCCTTCTTGCCAGACTTCGGTGTCTCTTCGGTGGCTGCGGGAACTCGTTCTGGTTCTGCTACCGGCTGCTGTGTTTCGTGCGACGGCGCCGCGGGCTCAAATCCCCGGGTCTCATCGAGCGGATCATTACCGGCATTCTTATATGGGTTTGTCATAGTCTCCATTGAACTCTATGGATTTGCTTTCTAGCAATATGAAACGCCCACGTGCAATAATGGCCACCACCATGGCTGAACCAGTAAAACTTCAATTCGCCGCCCCCAAAAGGGGCATGCCACCTCAACACTTTGCTGACCTGAGTGCGGAAACCCGCGTTCAGGCAGTGCAGGAGCTCGGGCTGCCCAAGTTCCGTGCAGATCAGATTGCCCGCCAGTATTATGGTCGCCTCCAGGGCGATCCTCGGGAGATGACGGATCTTCCGGAGGACAAGCGCAGCGCCGTCAAGGACGCGCTGTTTCCGGATCTGATGACTCCGCTGACCAACCGCGAGGCCGATGACGGGGAGACCCGGAAGACGCTGTGGCGGTTGCATGACGGAACCTTGCTGGAGAGCGTGTTGATGCGCTACCCGGGCAGGGCCACACTGTGCATTTCCTCCCAAGCTGGTTGTGGCATGGCGTGCCCGTTCTGCGCCACTGGCCAGGGCGGCTTGGACCGCAACCTGTCTGTGGGCGAGATGGTGGAGCAGGTGCGTTTCGCCGCGGCGGCCATGCGCGATGGTGACGTGGCGGGGGAGGAGGGTCGCCTGTCCAATATCGTGTTCATGGGCATGGGCGAGCCTTTGGCCAACTACAAGCGAGTAGTGGACACCATCCGCAAGATCACCCAACCGGCTCCGGAGGGATTCGGCATCTCTCAGCGCAACGTCACCGTGTCGACGGTTGGGTTGGCACCGGCGATCCGCAAGCTGGCCGATGAGAACATGTCGGTGCGCTTGGCAGTGAGCCTGCACACGCCGGATGATGAACTGCGCGATGAACTTGTGCCGGTCAATAACCGATGGTCGGTGGACGAGGTGCTGGATGCCGCGCGGTATTACGCCGAGACCTCGGGGCGCCGCGTGTCCATCGAATATGCTCTGATCCGCGACATGAACGATCAGCCGTGGCGTGCTGACTTGTTGGGGAAGAAGTTGCGTGGCGCATTGGGTTCCAAGGTGCACGTCAACGTTATTCCCTTGAACCCAACTCCGGGCTCCAAGTGGGATGCTTCCCCGAAGGATCGCCAGGATGAATTCGTGCGTCGCGTGGAGGCCCAGGGTGTTCCGTGCACGGTGCGCGATACCAAGGGGCAGGAAATCGCCGCAGCTTGTGGCCAGCTAGCGGCAGAGGAAAACCAGCCCGCGTAGAGTGGGTAAGCACAAAGCTGCGGCCCCAGCTCCTTCGAACGAAGGAGAGGGCCGCAGCTGTTGTGGTTGGGGGGGGCAGCTAATTAGTGCTTGTCGCCCGGCAGTTCCTCGCGGTGGCGGGGATCAACGTTCCATGCACGCAGCTGGTCATCGGACAACTGAGAGTACACGCCGGTGAGATTGCGCTGATCGGCAGCCCACTGTGGCTCCACGTGATCCAGTGGCTTGTTGTGGGCAGTGACGGTGCGGCGCTGGGTTCCCTTCGGGCGGATGACGAAGAGGGCGGTACCAACGAGGGTCACCACGGCCAGGCCGATCAACCAGATGTTTTCCACGTTGCCCTCGTGGTTGCCGAACAGCATGCCCAGCAAGAACAGGCCGCCGATAACGCCCGAAATGACGATGCTGCGGCGGGAGAGCTCGCTCCATCCCCATGCCGCAGATGGGACGTCTGCCGTGGAGACGCCGTTATAAACTTCAGCTTCCTTCGTGTGGGCCGCCACCGTTTCCTCCTGATGTCAAACAGTTATGTTGACCCCATTCTGTCATATTCACGGCCCGTTTACGGTATCGCCACCCACTTGATCGTCCCCAAATTGGGTGTGGCTGGGGAATCTGTGCCCTGGCGCCCCAACGTGGCTCCCGGATGGGGTGGGGACTGCCGGTGTGGTGACGAACATGGAACAATGGGTCAGGTGAAGAAGAAAGTTGTTGTCCTGGGAAGCACCGGTTCCATCGGCACGCAGGCATTGGACATTATTGAGTCCAACCCTGAGCGCTTCGAACTGGTTGGTATCGCCGCTCACGGATCCAAGCCGGAGCTGCTGTTAGAGCAAGCCACGCGGTTTGGCCTGCCCGCCAGTGTGGTGGCTGTGGCCAGTGATCGGACGGCGGAGTGGCTGGATTCCGAACTTTCCGGCAACTGCATCCGCGGAACTGACTCCGCCCGTCAGCTGGTGGATCGGCTCGCAGACCAGCTGGAAAATCACGATGTGATTCTCAACTCGCTGGTGGGCTCATTGGGGCTGGATGCCACTCTCGCCTCGTTGGAGACTGGTGCGAGGCTCGCGTTGGCGAATAAGGAATCCCTCGTGGCCGGCGGACAGTTGGTTCTGGACAAGGCCACGAAGGGGCAGTTGGTGCCGGTCGATTCCGAGCACTCTGCAATGGCGCAGTGCCTCCGCGCCGGTACGGCCGAGGAAGTCGATACCCTCGTGCTCACTGCATCTGGTGGTCCGTTTCGGGGCTGGTCGCGCGAAGAGCTCGAGCCGGTGACGCCGCTACAGGCCGCAGCCCACCCCACCTGGTCGATGGGTCAGATGAACACTCTGAACTCGGCCACCATGGTGAACAAGGGGCTCGAGCTCATCGAGGCTTCCTTGCTCTTCGGAATCCCCGCTGACCGCATTGAGGTCACGGTTCACCCGCAATCCATCGTGCACTCCATGGTGACGTTCTTGGACGGCTCCACCATCGCGCAGGCATCACCGCCCTCGATGAAACTGCCGATCGCCTTGGCTCTGGGATGGCCGGAGCGCATTCACGGCGCGCACCGGAAACTGGACTTCACCCAGGCAGCGACGTGGCACTTCGAGCCATTGGATGAAGAGGTCTTCCCTGCGGTGGAACTCGCCCGTCAGGCAGTGAATGCCGGAGGTGCCATGCCGGCGGTCTATAACGCCGCCAATGAGGAAGCGGCGGTGGAATTCCTGGCCGGAAACCTATCCTTCCCGCGGATCGTCGATACGGTGGCGGAAACGATGGACCACTGTGCTCACCTTTCTGCCCAAGCCACAAGCCTGGAAGAAGTCTTGGCCGCTGAACGTGAGGCCCGCGCACAAGCCCACGAAAGGATGGCCAAGTGGCTTTCGCGCTAGGCATCGTCCTTTTTGCCTTCGGCATTGCCATATCCATCGCGTTGCATGAAGCGGGCCACATGTATGCCGCTCGTGTGACTGGGATGCGGGTGCGCCGTTATTTCATTGGCTTTGGGCCCACCATCTGGTCTACGCACAAAGGGCACACGGAATACGGCCTCAAGGCCATTCCCCTCGGTGGCTTCTGTGACATTGCGGGCATGACAAAGATGGATGAGATGACCCCCGAGGAAAGGCCGTACGCGATGTACGACCGGCCCGCGTGGGTACGCATCTTCGTCATGTGCGGCGGCATCGTCATGAATATCCTCCTTGCGCTGGGGATCATCTACGGCGTTGCCCTAGCGTGGGGGCTACCGGATCGTAGCGTGACCTATGAGGCCACGGTGGCGGAGACACAGTGCGTTCCGGAGCGGCAATTGGCGGATGGCAGCCTGACGAAGTGTTCCGGCGACGGCCCGGCAGCAGCCTCTGGTGTGCAGCCGGGGGACACGTTCATCAGCGTTAATGGCCAAGAGGTGGAGGACTTCCCAACCCTGCGGACCCAATTGCAGGAGCTTGGGAAGGATTCCGGTAGTGCCGTCGGTGAAAAAATAACGGTGCCAGCGACGGTGCAGCGCGGCGGCGAGGACGTTGAGATCACCCTTCAGGTGGACGTGGTGGAGCGGCTCAACACCGCAGGCAACCCTATGACCATCGGCGCCATTGGCATGCGCCCGGAACAGCCTGAGTTCCGGCCCCTTCACTACAACCCCGTGACCGCCGTGGGAGGAACACTCAGCTTCACGGGCGGCATGGTCAAGGACACGGCCATTGCCCTGGTGGACCTCCCCAGCCGCATTCCAGGTGTCGTCGCCTCCATTTTTGGCGGAGACCGGGCGGACGATTCGCCCATGAGCGTTGTCGGTGCCAGCCGTGTGGGAGGCGAGCTCGTCCAGTACCAACTGTGGATGTCTTTCTTCCTCGCCTTGGCCAGCCTCAACCTCTTCCTGGCGGCGTTCAACCTGGTGCCGTTGCCGCCACTGGATGGCGGGCACATTGCTGTTGTGCTGTACGAGAAGGTGCGGGACTTCTTCCGCCGCCTACGCGGCCAACAACCCGGCGGCCCGGCGGACTACACCAAGCTCATGCCGATCACCTATGCTGCAACGCTGGTGTTGATCGTCTTTGGTGCCACGGTGATCATTGCGGATCTGGTGAACCCCATTCGCCTGTTCTGACCTCCGGGCAGCTCGTGGCGGTGGGGCAGGGGTGGCGTCGAAGAGGGTAGAGTGGGGGCGTTAAAAAGAAGAGCAAACTTCACTAAAGACGAAAGGTGCCTCGGTTCTTACATGTCCGGCATTTCCTTGGGTATCCCAGACGGCCCGCCACCAGTTCTCGCCCCGCGTCGCAAGACCCGCCAATTGATGGTCGGCAACGTGGGCGTGGGCAGTGACTACCCGGTCAGCGTGCAGTCCATGACCACCACCAAGACTCACGACGTGAACGCCACGCTGCAGCAGATCGCGCAGCTGACCGCCTCCGGATGTGACATTGTGCGCGTGGCCTGCCCCAAGACCGTGGACGCGGAGGCCTTGCCTCAGATCGCCAAGAAGTCACCCATCCCGGTGATTGCAGACATCCACTTCCAGCCGAAGTACATCTTCTCCGCCATTGACGCTGGCTGTGCGGCAGTGCGCGTGAACCCCGGCAACATCAAGGAATTCGATGGCCGGGTGAAGGAAGTTGCCAAGGCCGCCGGGGATGCCGGTATCCCCATCCGCATCGGCGTGAACGCCGGCTCCCTGGACAAGCGGATCATGGAAAAGTACGGCAAAGCCACGCCCGAAGCCCTCGTGGAATCCGCACTGTGGGAGGCTCAGCTTTTCGAAGAGCACGGCTACGGCGATATCGCCATCTCGGTGAAGCACAATGACCCCGTGATCATGGTTGAGGCTTATCGTCAGCTGGCGGAGAAGTCCGATTACCCGCTGCACCTTGGTGTCACGGAGGCCGGCCCGGCTTTCCAGGGAACCATCAAGTCTTCCGTGGCCTTTGGCGCGCTGCTCTCCCAGGGCATCGGTGACACCATCCGCGTGTCCCTGTCCGCAGACCCGGTGGAGGAGATCAAGGTGGGGGATCAGATTCTGCAATCCATGAACCTGCGCCCCCGCAAGCTGGAAATCGTCTCCTGCCCCTCCTGTGGCAGGGCGCAGGTGGACGTGTACAAGTTGGCTGATGAAGTCACCGCTGGCCTCGAAGGCATGGAGTTCCCACTGCGCGTTGCCGTGATGGGCTGTGTGGTGAATGGGCCAGGTGAGGCTCGTGACGCTGACTTGGGCGTGGCCTCCGGCAACGGTAAGGGCCAGATCTTCGTTAAGGGTGAGGTCATCAAGACCGTCCCCGAGGATCAGATTGTGGAGACCCTCATCGATGAAGCGATGCGCATCGCGGAGGAAGAAGGCCTTGAGGCCGTGGAGGGCCAAAAGGCCGAGGTGCGGGTCACCAAGTAGGCCGCCTCACTAGTCCTCCAACTTCCCGTCCACCAGCGTCAGCGTGCGGTCTAACGTCGCCAGTTGATCTTCGTCGTGGGAGACGTAGAGCGCGGGAATATTCGCCTCCTTGGCCATGGTGCGGATCAGTTCCGTGACCTTTTCCGCGGCATGCGTGTCGAGTGCCGCGGTGGGCTCATCGATGAGCAGCATCTGGGGGTCGTTCATCAAGGCGCGGGCCAAGTTCACGCGTGCCTGCTGGCCACCGGAGAGGTCAGAAACCTTGCGGTCCTTGAGATCTTCCAGCTCCACACCCGCCAGCAGCCGTGCGGCTTTGTCCTTGTAGTGCTGCCACTTCTTCCCCTTGATGGGGAAGACTTTGCCCAGCCTCGGCATGAGCAGCAACTGTTCCTCCACAGTCAACGCGGGGAGCAAGTTGGCCTGCTGGAACACGATACCCAGGTGGTCGCGGCGGATGGCTGCTGCCGCAGCTCCGCTGGCTTCATGCAGGGCGATCTCCCCATCGTTCGTGCTGAGCAAGGCCTCGCCGCTGCTGGGCTGGGTGAGGCAGCCCACGATTGCCAGCAGGGTGGACTTTCCAGAGCCGGAGGGGCCGGTGATGCCAACCAGCTCGCCCGGTGCCACTGTGAAGTTAATGTGATCCAGGAGCCGGCGGGTGCCGGTTCCATCTTTGATGTCCAGTGTGATGTCTTTGACTCGGAGCGCAACGTTATCCGTGCTGTGTGTTCCCATGATGTCGTCCTCAGTTTCTCGTTGTGTGGGCTTGTACTGTGCCTGGTTTCGGCGTTATCCGCTGCATCTTCTGCAGTGCCCTGTGCTGCCCTGTGGTGCCCTGTGCTCTGCTACGTTGCTGTCCGCGCGCCAGCTACGCAGACTGCAGTGCCGTGCGCGGAGACACACTGAGCACTGGCTTGATGCTCACTGCGGCGCCGAGGATGCCAGCCAGCGCCAGGATCCCCGCCGGCCGCAGCAAGGTGCTGCTATCCAGGACCACAGGCATCGCAGACCCCGCAGCGGTGCCCGCGGCCAAGGTGATCAGCACACCGGAGGTGATGCCAATAGCCAGCACCAAGGCCGCCTGGGACAGTGAATCCGCCACCAGCACCTTCCGGGATGCCCCCAAAGCGGAGCTGATCGCAACGCCCCGTAGGCGTTGCATGGTCCACACGGTGAAGAAAGCTCCCAAGACCAGTGCGGAGATGACGTAGAGCAGGACAATCATCAGGTTCAAGCTCGTCTGCTCGCCGGAGTAGGAGGCGGAGGCATTCCAGCGGTCTTTGCCGGTTAGCACCTTTGCCCCATCCATCCCGTTCGCCACGTCCATCGCGGCCTGGTTGGACTCAGCCACCGCTGCCGCCGTGGAGGCACCAGGCATCCGCACCACCAGGTCAGGGTTGGCCAGGATGACGGGCTGGTGATCGAGGTACAGCTCCTTCGGCGCCTCTTCAATGGTTGTGATCGCCGGGTCCGCCGCGTACGTGGATTCGGCCTCCGCCTTCAGCTCGCCCGGAACCTGGACGGTGCCCGGGGCCAATGCCTCGGAGGAAAGCAGGATCACCGTATCGCTTCCCACCTTGTCGCGCGCCATGTACAGCGGCTGGCCGCCCGCGTCCTCGATCTTGGTCAGCTGTTCGTTGTTGAGCCGGGAGGTGGACAGGTTGGTGGTCCCGGTGTCCTGCAGAATCAGCGCCTTGTTGTCACCCAGCTGGTCTTGCAGCGCGGACACGGATTGTTGTGCCAGTCCTGCAGCGAGTGAGCTGAGGAACGTGACCAGCACCGTGATCATTCCTACCGTGACGATGATGAGCGCAGTACGGCCACGGGCCGCCCGCAATTCCTTAATTCCCTGATACATGCTTCCATCTTGGCTGCTCGCGGGGCTTCCCCACATCGGAGGAAGGGAGTGTCTTCATCTCCTACTAAAGTTGGATGCCATGGATCACACCGCTGTTCACTCGCCCCGCCGGCAGGTCGATCGCCTTGATCGCCTGTGGGAGTATTTGGGCTATGCCCTCCACGTGTTGGTTGCCATGTTGGTCGCTGTGGTGGTGCTCAATGAAGGGCTTGACTGGCGCATTGTGGTGTTCGCGGGGGTGTACGCCGGTGGTCTGGTGCTGGCGCCGCGGTGGTTGTGGTTGTTGTTGGTGGTGGTTGCCTGGTCGGTGTTGGTTTTTGAGTTCCAGAGCGCCTCCTTCATTGCGTTTGCGCTGTTCTTTTTGGCGATTGGGGTGGTGCGCCCGCAGGTGGCGATCCCCGTGGTCGTGGCGATCACGGCGATTGCGGTGGGGGCGCTGGCTCGGTTCAATGGGTGGACGATCGGCGGGGTCATCGGCCCGTTGGTGGGCGCTGGTGTGGCGGTGGCTTTGGGCCTGGGGTTCCGGTTGCTGCGGCGGGAGGCTATCGCGCGCGCGGAGGCTTCCCACCATGCCGGTGAGATGGGGGAGAGGGCCAGGGTCGCGGCGGATATTCATGACACGGTGGCGCAGGGGCTCAGTTCGATTCAGATGTTGTTGTTTTCGGTGGAACGTCGGTTGAGCGATGCTTCTTCTTGTGGGGGCGACGCCACCTCGGCCCCAGCCGCCACCACCCATGCCAAGGCCTTGGAGGAGATCCGGCTGGCGCGCGTTACGGCGGAGGAGAACCTGGCTGAGACACGGCGCATCATTGCGGCGCTGCAACCGGCACCACTGGAAGGGGCCGATCTGCCGGTGGCGCTGGCGCGGGTCTGTTCCACGACTCCGATGGGCCCAGATCTGAGCTTTGACATGGACGGTGAACCCTTCGCATTGCCGGAGCGTACCCAGGAAGCATTGGTGAGGATCGTGCAGTCCTTGGTCTCCAACGTGGTGCGCCATGCCAACGCCTCTCAGGCACGGGTGACGCTCACGTATCAACCGGGCATGGTCGCCGTGGACGTGGTCGATAACGGGCAGGGTTTTGACGCGTCCCACATCAACCTCGTCAAGGAATCCTCAGTGGGGCTTCCAGGTGTGCTGCGCCGGGCCCAGCAGTGCGGGGGAACGATGGAGATTGAGACTGGCCCTGGCGAGGGCTGTGGAGTGAGCGTACACATTCCGGCACACGGAGAGGAGCGTCCATGATTTCAGTAATCATTGCAGATGATCATCCGGTTGTTCGCGCCGGGCTTAAGGCCTTGCTGGAGGCTGCGGAGGATATACGGGTTGTTGGCGATGTGGGCCAGCCCGATGAGGCGGTGGGCTACGTCCAGGATCATCCCGGTGAGGTGGACGTGGTGCTCATGGACTTGCGCTTCGGTGAAAAGGTGGGCTCAGGTCCTGCGGGCGGGGTGGATGCAACCGGGAGGATTCGGGCACTCCCCGCGGCACCTCAGGTGTTGGTGGTGACGAACTATTCCACGGACGGTGACGTGGTGGGGGCTGTCAGCGCCGGCGCGGTGGGGTACCTGCTCAAGGATTGCGGCCCTGATGAGCTGATCGCAGGCGTGCGTCGCGCTGCTGCGGGTGAAAACGTGATGTCCACGGCGGTGATGGGGAAACTGCTCGGCCGTATCAACCAGCCCTTCCAGAAGCTCACTCCGCGGGAGCTTGAGGTGCTGCAGTTGATCGCGCAGGGTAAAAGCAACCGCCTGATTGCCCAGGAACTGATCCTCACCGAGGCGACGGTGAAGTCCCACGTGGGCAATATGTTCGGCAAGTTGGGGGTACAAAACAGGACGAGTGCCGTGTCCGTGGCGCGGGAGCGCGGAATCCTCTAAGACAGTTGCTAGGGTGAACACCATGCTCAAGATCAAGCCGGTGGTGGCCTCCGTGGTGGCTGTGGGCCTGGTGTGCAGCGTTGGGGCGTGCACACCGCGGCCGGATAACGCTGATAATGCCGCCCAAGAGTTCCTTGACGAGCTCGCGGGCAGGCAAGCACCAGGGGAGGATACGGACAACCCCGCCGTAGCCCAGTCGGCGATCGATAAGACGTGGGATTCCCTTCAAGCAGAAGGGCTGCAGGTGGACTTGAGGGAGGTCCATACTGCGGAAAACCAAGCCACCGCCACCTACAACATGAGGTGGGACCTGCCGGGGGATCGGCACGTTGAGTACGAGTCCTCCATGATGCTGACAAAGACAGCCGGGGACTGGACCGTGCGCTGGCAGCCCGCCATCTTGCACCCGGACTTGGGCGCGAACCAGCACCTCGAGCTGCGGCAGGTGCCGGCTCAGATGGCAAACGTTGTCGGATCTGATGGTGCGGTACTCCTCGAACCTGGCCGGCAGTGGCGCGTGTTCGTCGATACGTCCAAGACAGCCAGCATATCGAGCACGATGCGCCGCATCGCAGCAGAGCTCAGCGCGCTGCATGCCGAGGACGATTCCGTCCCCACCATCGACCCAGAGGCCAAGGCGGCGGAAGCCAAGGGCGTCCGGGGGGAATACTCGGTGGTCACAGTCAACGCGGTGGCTGGCGCCAAACTCAAAGAGACCCTAGAGGGGGAGAGCGGGATCCGCCTCAATGAGGAGGCGGCGCTGGTGAGGCCGGACCCATCGCTGGCTCCGGACATTCTCAGCAGGGTCTCCCGCATCGTCGAGGATGATCTGGAGGGCGATAACGGCTGGAAGGTCGTCGCAGCCACCGCCGAAGGGGCGGAGGTCAGCCAGATCGCCGGCGAGGATCCGCAGCTGGCGGGCAGCGTGCACGTCAGCCTGTCCCGCAAAGTTCAAGAAGCAGCCCAGGCCGCGGTGGACACCCGGTCCGATGCCAAGACCATGATGGTGGTCATGCGCCCATCCACCGGGGAAATCTTGGCAGTTGCCCAGACGGCCAAGGCAGACGAGGACGGCAACGTCGCCCTCATGGGCCAGTACCCGCCGGGATCCACGTTTAAGATGCTCACCGCCTACGCAGGCTTGGAGAAGCAGGGGTTAACACCGGATTCCACCGTGGGCTGCCCCGGCACCCAAAACATCGGAGGGCGCATCGTGACCAACTACAACGGCTTCTCCCTAGGCAGCACCGCCCTAGAGACCGCCTTCGCGCGCTCCTGCAACACCACCTTTGCTGACATCTCCACGCAACTCGCGCCGGGCGAGTTGAAGGATATTGCCGCCAACTTCGGTTTGGGCGCGGACTTCGCCATCGATGGGCTTGATACCCTCACGGGATCCGTGCCGGAGGGCGAAGTCATGTTGGATCGGACGGAAGCCGGATACGGCCAGGGGCTGGACTTGACCAGCCCGTTCGGCATGTCCCTGGTGGCGGCCACGGCGGCTGCGGGCAAACGCCCCACCCCGTACCTCATTGCCGGAGATGAACACCGCACGGAAGTGGGGGGAGAGAAATCGAACCCGCTGAACCCAGAGCACATCGCGGAGCTGCAGCGCATGATGCGCACTGTCGTGACCAGCGGTACCGCCACGGCCATCGCCGGGGCGGGCGAGGTGCATGGCAAGACCGGCGAGGCAGAAATTAACGAAGGGTCCCACGCCTGGTTCGCCGGCTACCGGGGTGATCTGGCATTCGCCACGCTGGTGGTGCTCGGCGGAGGCTCCGAACACGCGGTGGGTGTGACCAATCACTTCTTCGCCAACCTAGACGGCCAAGACCAATAGCCAGTTGCGGGGAGTAGAATCGTGCCCCATGAGTAGAGCACCTTTGGTCCCAGGCACGCCCACCCCCATCAGAGAGGTTCCGGCCTCCATTGAGCGCCCGGAATACGCGTGGAAGAACTCCGTGCGGGAGAACGTGGGCGAGCCGTGGGTGCAGACCGAAGAAACGATTGAGAAGATGCGCTCAACGAGCCGTATCGCAGCGTTGGCGTTGCAAGAGGCAGGGGCCGCCGTCGCCCCCGGAGTAACCACCGACGAGATTGACCGCATCGCCCACGAGTACATGTGTGACCACGGCGCGTACCCATCTACGCTGGGGTACCGCAACTTCCCGAAGTCCAGTTGCGTGAGCCTCAATGACATCATCTGCCACGGAATCCCCGATAGCACGGTGATCGAGGACGGAGACATCGTCAACATTGACGTGACCGCTTACAAGGACGGCGTCCATGGTGATACGAACGCCACCTTCTTGGCAGGGGAGGTGTCCGAGGAGCACCGGCTGCTCGTGGAGCGGACCAAGGCTGCCATGTGGCGCGGAATCAAAGCGGTGAAGCCGGGGCGGGAGATCAACGTCATCGGCCGGGTGATCGAGGCCTACGCGAAGCGCTTCGGCTACAACGTGGTGCAGGATTTCACTGGTCACGGCGTGGGGCCGACCTTCCACAACGGCCTGGTTGTGCTGCATTATGACAACCCCGCGATGCACACCGAATTGCTGGAGCCAGGCATGACCCTGACCATCGAACCGATGATCAACCTCGGTGGCTTGGACTACGACATCTGGGATGACGGCTGGACCGTGCAGACCCGCGACCGGAAGTGGACCGCGCAGTTTGAGCACACCCTCGTGGTCACTGAGGATGGCTACGAGGTGCTAACGGACGTGGAGAGCTAGAAAGTTTTCCACCGGGAGCATTGAATATTTGCTACTCTAAGGAACTATGAGTAGCGAACGTACTACCGGGTCAGTGCCGGGTGCTGCGCGGGGCCCGGGCCCAGCCCGGAGCATCCGTGAATTGGGGGTGCTGAACTGGGGAATTGCGCGGATTGGGGCGCGGGTGACGGGGAGGAAAACGCTGGGGGTATTCCAAACGATTGGCAGGGCCAAGCGTCTCTTTCGCGGTTGGCTGGTTTATTCGGCCATGATGATGCCCTTCGGATACTTAAGCCGGGTGGACACGGAAGCTATCATCTTGCGGGTCGCGCACGTGCGGGGCAGCGCCTACGAGGCGGATCAGCACCGAGACATCGCTGCCCGGGCAGGGCTGAGTCGCGCGGAGATCATGGCCATCGAATCCGATGACCACGGCTTCACCGGGCGGCGGGGCGTGTTGCTGGATGCGGTTGATGAACTCGTGGAGACGAGGTCCCTGGCTCCGGAGACATGGCACAGGCTTTCCGGGGAGCTGAGCAAGAAGGAACAGGTCGCATTCGTCATGCTCGTGACAAATTACGACGGGCTGGCAACAGCCCTCGACGTTTTGGAGGTGCCGGTCGATGTCACACGAACTTGACGTTGTGGAGAGGATAGCTGGCACAGTACCCAACCCGAAGACGGGTTGGATTTTCCAACTCCTTGGTTGGCTTGCTCTCTTGCTGGGGGCGGTATACGTGGCCACGCAGTGGAGCACGATCCCAGACCCCGTGCCAACACACTGGGGCCCAGACCTGCAGCCAGATGACTGGAGTGCCAAGTCGGTTGGCAGCGTCTACTTCCCCACCTTCATGGGGATTATCGTCATGGCCCTCTGCGGGGGGCTGACCTACCTGTTGCAGGTTCAGTCTGTGGCTGGTTTGTCCAAGGCCACCACGGAGGCTGAGGTGCCACGAGCCCTCCGGGTCATGGCTACCATGCGTTTTACCCTCTTGTTCGTGTCCGTCATCTGTGGGGCAATGGGCGTTGGATTCGCATTCATACAGATCACCGGGCCAGTTCCGGCGCTACAGCACCTCACTGGCTGGTCTTTCGGCCTGATGATGGCCCTCACTTTTGCCAGCCTCTTCGGCGGTCTTGGTTTCTACGTGATGAAAAATGGCAAAGTGGATGATGAGATCCGAGCAGCCGAACGGGACGGAATCATTGGTACGCGCGGCAGCGATCAGGTGGATGACCCTCAGGGTAACCCGGACAACTGGAAGTGGGGGATGTTCTACCACAACGCGGATGACCCCGCGATCGTCGTGGAAAAGAGATTCGGCATGGGCATAGATTTCAATTACGCCCACTGGCAGGGCAAGGTTTTCTTGGCGGTCGCTGTGGGAATCCTTCCGGCCGTGCTACTCCTCATGTTTGTCTTATAGAGGCATGTGTGACCGTAACCGTTAGCCCTTCGCTGCCCAGCGGAAACCACGGTTCAGCAGCCGCATGAACCCCGCATAGGCCCAAGGAAAGTTCACCTGCGCCCACCTTCCGAAGCGAATATCTCTGCTGGTGGTGATGAGGAACGTCCCTTTGCGCACGCCCGTGCGGATCTTTTCTGCCGCCTTCTCCGGGGTCACCGCATGACCTTGGAACAGCTTCTTCGCCTTCACTACCCGGGAGTTGGTCTGATCCACCCCGTGAATATCAATGCTGTGCACCAGCGGGGTATCCACCGCGCCAGGTGCGACCACGTGGACATCCACCCCGAAGGGCGCCAAGTCAAAGCGCAACACCTCACACATCGCGATGACGCCACCCTTGGAGGCAGAGTAGGCCGCGTGCCAGGGCAGCCCGATGATGCCGGCTGCGGAGGACACGAAGACGAACTTCCGGCGGTCCTTCCTCTTCCTCGGTCCGGTGGCGATGTGCTTGCTGAACGCCTGCACCATGTGCACGCTGCCGAAGAGGTTGATGTCAATCACCCGTCGCCATTTTTCTTGCGGGTAGGTGCGTGGGTCTCCCCAGGAAGCGACGCCCGCAACGTGGTGAATCTCGTCAGGAACGCCACCGGTGGCCAGGATAGTGTCTGCCCAACTGGTGACGTGGGTGAGGTCAGATACATCCACGATGTCCGGCACAACCTCCGCAGCGCCGCGGGCCCTGGCTTCCGCGGCGGTCTCCGCGAGCCCTTCGCCATTGCGGTCTGATAGGTATAGCCTGGTTCCTTCCGCTGCGAAGTTGAGGGCCAGGGCGCGGCCGATGCCGGAGGCCGCGCCGGTAATCACAATAAGTTTGCCACCCATACCACCGTAGTCTAGGGCAACAAGCCCTCCGGCGGGGCGGAAACAAACTCCAGACCCAACAACGCGTTTTCGTAGAGCTCCGTCAGCGCGGGGTGGGGCCAGTACTGGTTCCTGGCCATGAGCCGGCAGTCGATGCCGAAATTCATCTGTGTCACGGCCAGCTGCAGGATGGTAGTGGCTTGAGGACCCATGATGTGTGCACCCAACAACTCGCCAGTCTCCGCGTCAGCAATGAGCTTGCAGAAACCAGTGGAATCCTCCATGGCCCAGCCATAGGCAACATCGGAGTATTCCTGCACCTTCACCGTGATCGAGCGCCCGGACTCCCTCGCCTCCTGCTCGGTCATCCCCACGGTACCGATCTGCGGGTGCGTGAAGATGCCACCGGGGACATGTTCGTGGTTGAGCGTGATCAGGTCATCCGGGTGAGCTAGGTTGTGGCTGATGACGCGTTGCTCGGCGTTAGCCACGTGCTTGAGCAGGAACTCGTTGCTCGCGTCGCCCAGCGCCCACACGCCCTCGGCGGACGTGCGGCCGTACTCATCAACGAGGATGCGCCCCTTGTCATCGGTGTCCACCCCACCGGCACCGGTATTTAACAGGTCAGAGTTGTTGGTGCGCCCCATGGCTACGAGAACCTGTTCTGCTTCAACAGTTGAACCGTCATCCAACTCGATGACGTTGAGGCCGTTCTCGGCCTTCCTGGCGCCGGTGACCTCCAGGCCGAGGCGGGTGTCCCATTGCGCCTCTGCCTGCGCGTTGAAACGCTCCACCACGGTCTCATCCAGGTTCTTCAGCACGTGCGGGGAGCGGTTGACCACGGTGACCTTCGTTCCCAAGGAGCTGAAGACATGGGCGAATTCGACGGCCACAATGCCGCCGCCCAAGACAACGAGGGACTCTGGCTGGGAATCCAGGCGCATAATCGTCTCATTGGTGTGGTAGTAGATCCCGGAGTCCGCGATCACGTCCGGGATGAACGGCCGGGAGCCGGTGGCCAGCACAATCTGATCTCCGGTGATGGTCGTCGTGGAACCATCAGTACCGGCGACCTGGAGAGTCTTCGGTTCGGTGAAGCTCGCGGTGCCCTCAAAGAGGGTCACGTTGGGGGTGCGGTCCCCGGCGCGGTAGTCCCTGCCGGACTCAGAAATCGGGTCAATGCGATCACCGAAAATGCGCTGCTGTAGGTGCTCCCACTTCACGCCCGTGAACTCTCCGGTGAGGCTCAGCCTGTCCAGCTCCGCCATCTCACGGGCGACATCCGCCGCATAGACGTACATTTTGGTCGGGATGCATCCAACGTTGATGCAGGTGCCGCCGAAGATGCCCTTTTCAATGATGGCAATCTTCTTGTCATGGTTGGTGTGATTCGGGATGGAGTTGCCGGAACCGGTTCCCACCACGATGAGGTCAAAATGCTCTGATGTCATCAGCTGTTGTCCTTAGAAAATGAGGCGAAGCGCCGTACGTCATGCAGCCAGCGCGTCGTCTCCTCGAAAGCCCGCTGCCGCACCGGCAGGCGGGAAAGGAAAACGTCATGCATGGCATTGTCAATCACCACAACAGTTGTCTGTGGGGAAACATTCCGTGCGTTAGCCCACATCTGCTCCGGCATGAGGATGAGGTCCGCCTCGTAGGATTCTTCAGTCAGCTTCGTCGAAAAGCGGTGCTTATCGCTGGTGAGGATGAGGGTCGGCACTCCCGTCTGGCCGCGCCCGGATTGCACCCGCTTGATTTCCTTGGCCACGCCCGCGAGCCAGGACACGAACTTGGGCCGAGGCTCCAAGGGCTTGAGTTCCAAGTCGTAGTCCCATTCGCCGGCTTCCGTCACATGCAAGCTGCGCCCGTACACCGGGTTGATGCCGCCCGGCAGCGGGGCAGTGGGATTGGCCTTCGCCACGGCCGTGATGACGTAATTAATGGCAAAGCGCATGCCGGCATTGAACTGCAAGCCCAGCCAGGGGGAGTTCAGCACCGCTGCAAGAACCTGAGAGTGCAACGCGGCGGCGCCGGGGTTGGCGGCTGGGTCGGTGGCGGCGTCGCACAATCTAGATAACCACCCGGTCACATCCAACCCACCGGTGGAGTGCCCCACGGGGATGACACCGGCGCGGTGAGCGGTAGACAGCAGCGCCAGGCACACGGAGAGGTCCTCGTCATAGATCGATTGATCCGTGACATGGTGCCACGTCTGCCCCTCACGCCAGGAGCGGCCACACTTGCGCAGATCCACGCCGTACACCGCATAGCCGGCGTCCGTGAAGTGCTCCGCCACG
This sequence comes from Candidatus Corynebacterium gallistercoris, assembly GCA_019114175.1. GTDB lineage: Bacteria > Actinomycetota > Actinomycetes > Mycobacteriales > Mycobacteriaceae > Corynebacterium > Corynebacterium gallistercoris. Next base: position 54 of record DXFZ01000088.1, on the reverse strand, counting down.
TGAACCTGGAAGAAGTAGTCAGTCATGCCGTGGACGAACAGCATGGCTGGCCGG
>DXFZ01000009.1 GCA_019114175.1 Candidatus Corynebacterium gallistercoris | reverse complement strand
GGCGATGGCCACGTCAGCGACTCAGGTGGCGCTCCGGGCGGTGCGGGGGCCGAAGATGTGGGAGCTCATCGGGACCGAAGGGGTGACCAGCATGTGCGGCGCACCGGCCGTGCTCACCACGCTGGTGGACGATGACAACAAGCGACGCGTGACGAACCTGCGCGTCGTCACCGCCGGCGCCCCGCCGAGCCCCACGATCATCACCCGCTGCGAAAACATCGGCGTGGAGGTCACGCACGTCTACGGCTTGACCGAGAGTTACGGGCCGTTCACCGTCTGCGAGGATCAGCCCGAGTGGGCGGACATGACCGTGCGGCGCCGCGCGGTGCTCAAGGCCCGGCAGGGCGTGGCGAGCGTGACCAACGATGACGTGCGGGTCATCGAACCCACCGAGACGGTGGATGATGCGCTGGTGGACGTGCCCGCGGACGGGCAGACGATGGGAGAGATCATCCTCACCGGCAACGGTGTGATGGCTGGCTACTTTAAGGATGAGGAGGCGACGGCGCTAGCCTTCCGCGGCGGCTGGTTTCACACCGGTGACTTAGGTGTCATGCACGAAGACGGGTACATCCAGCTATTGGATAGGGCCAAGGACGTGGTGGTCTCCGGAGGCGAGAATATCTCCACGATTGAAGTGGAGCAGGCTGTGGTGAGCTACCCGGATGTGTCCGATTGCGCGGTGATTGGCGTGCCGGATGAGAAGTGGGGCGAACGGCCACGGGCCTATGTGGTGCTGCGGCCGGAGGCCCGGGGCGCGGACCGCGAGGCGGTGCAGGACGCGGTGATTGCGCACTGCAGGGCACACATCGCGGGTTACAAGGTCCCGAAGGACATCGTGATCCTGGACGAGCTGCCCCGGACTTCCACCGGCAAGGTGCGCAAGAACGAGCTGCGTGAGGCCGCGTGGGAAGGCCACGAACAGCGGATCAACTAACGGGCGTTAGAGGACCATCGCGGCGGTCCAGCCGGCGATGAGCAGCGGGATGTTGAAGTGCAGGAAGGTGGGGATCACGGAGTCCCGGATGTGATCGTGCTGGCCGTCCGCGTTAAGACCCGACGTAGGGCCCAGGGTGGAGTCTGACGCTGGAGATCCGGCGTCACCGAGAGCGCCCGCGGTGCCGATGATCGCGACCGTGGCTAGCGGGGAGAAGCCCATGGAGGCGCACAGCGGCACGTAGATCGTGGCGATGATCGGCAACGTGGAGAAGGATGAGCCGATGCCCATGGTGACGATGAGGCCCACGATGAGCATGGCGATGGCGGCAGCAGCCTTGTTGCCGGCGAAGAGGTCCGCGCTGGCGGTGACGAGGGACTCCACTTCGCCCGTGGCGGACATGACCGCGGCGAAGCCCTGAGCGGTGATCATGATGAAGCCGATCAGCGCCATCATCTTCATGCCGGCGGTGAAGACATCGTCCGCGGCGCGCCAATTCACGGCACCCGTGCCCATGAAGATGGCGAGGCCGACGAGCGCGCCGACCAGCAAGGAATCTGCTTCCATGCCGGCGGACTGCATTGCCACCTGCACGCCGAAGGTGGCGATGATGGCGATGATGGACACCGTGATCTTGTAGCGAGAAATGGGCTCTTCCGCCGCGCTTTCCGCCGCCGTGTCGCCCTGAGCGTCCGCCAGGCCCACCGTGGCGTAGGTGCGGGGCTTGCGGTAGGTGATGAACACGGCAATGAGCAGGCCGATGAACATGCCCGCGGCTGGGATGGCCATGGCCTGCATGACATTAATGCCGGCGGTGTCCATGCCCGCGGACTGGATGTTGCCGAGCAGGATGTCATTCAAGAAGATGGAGCCGAAGCCCAGCGGGATCCACATGTAGGTGGTCACGAGGCCGAAGGTGAGGATACAGGTGACGAGTCGGCGGTCCAGCTGCAGGCGGTTGAACACAGCCAGCAGCGGAGGGATGACCAGCGGGATGAAGGCGATGTGGACCGGGATCAGGTTCTGGCTCATCACCGCCATGGCGAGGATGCCTGCCAGCAGGCCCCACTTGGTGATCGCTATGGTGCGAGCCTTGGCCTTATCGCTTTCCACCCCGAGGCTGCTGATCAACCAGTCCGCCAGGAGCTTGGGCAGTCCCGCGGAAGCCACCGCCATGGCGAAGGCGCCCAGCAGGGCGTAACTGAGGGCGATCTTCGCGCCCCCGGACAGGCCCTCTTCAAACGCAACCATGGTGGCATCCAGCCCCAGGCCAGCGAGCAGGCCGCCCACGAGGGCACCGATGAACAGGGACAAGACCACGTGCACTCGGCACAAGGCCAGGGCAAGCATGACGATTACGGCAATGAGCACGGCATTCATGCAGAACAGAATAAGCTGTACAGTGGCCTGGCTAACAATGCCGTTTAGCGAGTAGGGGTAACCCCTGGGGTAGCCGGCTGCGCGGGTGCTGCCTTCGGCACCGTGATCATCCACGCGAAGGCGAAAGCTGTGCCGGAACCGATGAGCACACCGGCGGTGACGTCGCTCACCCAATGCACACCCAAATACAACCGCGAGATGGCGATGACCACAATGACCACCGCGGCGCCGAGCCAGATGATGAGCTTCAACCAGAAGTGGCGGCGGGAGCGGCTGACAATACGGCTGCTGGCCAACAGTGCCAAAGACACGCACATGGCGGACACGGCGGTGGCGTGGCCGGAGGGAAAGCTGAAATTCGTCTCCACGATGAGCCGGTCAATCTCCGGAGGACGCTCCCGGCCAACGAACGCCTTGAGCGCGTGGGTGATGATGGTGGACACCACCATGGACACGACGAGGAACAGGCCATTGCGCCAGCTCTTCATGAGCAGCCAGATGGCAAGCCCGAGCACGATGGACACGATGGTAGCCACCGACGGGTTGAAGGCGATGGTGATGGTGGACCAGAACTCCGTGGCCCCGGCGGAGCGGGAGTTGACGAAGTTTTCCCACGTGTCCTCGTCACCGTCGAGGAGCCAGGTGCGCTCTAGGAGAAAGGCAATGAGCGCGCCGGCGAGGATCATGACGATGCCCGCCCAGCGCAGCTTGGCGCTGGCAGTTTTGCTGGTGCGTGGTTGCACATCTCGCATGTGACTGGATTCCTTTCATGCCAAAGGCGCCAGCCAACGTGTGACTGGCGCCTGAATGGTGGAGCCGCCGGGAATTGAACCCGGGTCCTTTGCGACCTCGCCAGGGCTTCTCCGTGCGCAGTTCGCGCTAGTCGCCTCTACTCGGCCCTTCAGCTCTTGCGAACAAGTCTGATAAGACGGGCCCAGTTGCTTGATAAAAAGTCCCATCCGGTCCAAGCAACAAAGCCGGATGGCGAGTCCCTTTAGTCGATGCCAGGGTCCGGGTCAGGGACTAACCCGGTCTGACAGACACGCGGTCGCTGCTATTAGGCAGCGAGGGCGTAGTCGCGCTGAGTGTTCTCGGCGCTTATAGAATTACAGCGACGCTTAACGGTGGTCTCCTGTCTGCACCGGCACGCTTCCCCTGGCTCAATTCACAAAGTCGAAACCAAAATCGACCCCGCGATTGCCTGCTGCGGAAACGCATGCAGCAGGAAGAATTAAGAATACTCTTCCGCTCTCCCGCGCGTCAAGGGGATCTTCCCGGCAAAGGACCCAGCTAGCTCAGCTTGACCTGGATCTCGTAGCCTTCTTTGTCCGTACCCTCGATAAACGCCTCCGTCTGAGACTCCAGCAGCTCAGTCACTCGCTTGTTAGCCCGGTCAAGCAACCCCTTCTCGGTCGCTTTCTTTTCAGCCTCACCCTCTTGAACCTTCAAGAACTCGGTGAGGTCATCCACGCCGAGCTGGTTGATCGGGTTGAAGGATTGGTCATAGACCACCACGGACGATGGTTCGATCTCATTGGACAGGACAACAGACTTCGGGGCCTTGATGCTGATGGTGCGGTCATCATCCTTGATGTCCACCGCGATATCCTGGACGTCCTTCAATCCAGATTTCACCACGCCGTCATAGGCGATGAGGAAGTTCTTCCCGGTCAGCGGGATGGTGAAGCGGAATGCCTTGTACCCATCGACGCTGAAGCGCCCCACGTTGGAGTAGGAGTATTGCTCCACGGCCAACTCAGCGATGTCCTCAAAAGAGCCGCCGATGCCGGTGGAAGTGATGGTCCGCTTCGGTTCCCCATCGGACCAGATCTTGGACACAATCAAAAAGCCCATCACGGCGGCGACGATGATTGCCACAGCAATGAGAGCTGTATTCCAGCTAAATGTACTTGCAGGCTTCCCCTGTGATGACCTCGACATCTATGCCCCTTAGCAGCGCAAACGTTAAAAAATCCCTCGAAGCATATCACGTCCTGAGAAAATCCTAAGCGCGCTCCTCGTCCCCTGGGTCATCGGGTGATTCGTGCTGTTGCGCCCACCGTTGTTTGCGCTCGTCAGACTTGCGCTTGTTGCGGACCGCCGCGATTCCCAGGGCTACGCCGATGAGTATTGGCACCCATACTTTGGAGTACTCCATGGCCACCGCAATTGCTTCGAGGATCGGGTCCATCCAGTCGGGCAGATTCCAGCTGGGCAGGTTGATCTCCGGCAGGTTGATCGATGGCATGGTGATGTCCGGCCAGTTGATCTCCGGCCAGGGGATGGAGGGCAGCTGCCAGTCCGGCAGATATTGCGCTAGCCATTCACGGACCTGGCCGACAAACCTTGCGATGACGGGGCCGAAGATGATGACCGTCAATGCCCAGGAGCCCTTACCTAGGCCAGCCAGGATCGGATACAACCAGCGCTTGAAGGAAGACCCCTCCATCTCTTTGGCCTTCTTTTCGGCCATGGAGCCGGGTGGCGGATCGAAGTGAACCCACCCCTCTTTGTCTTTCACCCGCACGGTGAAGAGGTAGTTTCTCAGCAGATTAGGCTGCAACTCCAGCTGGGGAAGATCGAAGCCAATGTGATAGTTATACTCCCCTTCCTCCACACTTTTCCGCCCCTTGCTCACATCCAGCTTGAGGGATTGGGGTCTTTCCAGCCGGGCTACTACTTCCCCGTCATGGAGCACGAGAACCTGGTTGCCCCCATCAGCGAGCTTGTCGCCCTGCGGGAAGTGCTTATCCAGCTGTTGTAGCGCCTCTCCTGCGCCCACGAAGACCTCTAACAGTCCCGCTTGCGGATGCTCCAGACACCAGTGCTCCACGTTATCCCTTAATGCCCTTGATCCTACGTCCAAGCTCGCGGGTCACTTCCCGCTCCTCGGTGCGGCGCTTAATGTCCTGGCGCTTGTCATACTCCTGCTTACCGCGCGCCAGAGCCAGCTCCACCTTGAGCCGGCCTGACACGAAGTACAGCTGAAGGGGGACGAGCGTGTTGTTGCCATCGCGCACTTTGCCCATCAGAGAGTCAATTTCGCGGCGGTGCAGGAGTAGCTTGCGGGTCCGCCTTGGGCTGTGGTTGGTCCAGTTGCCCATGGAGTACTCCGGAATGTGCAGCCCCCGCAGCCACACCTCCCCCTCGTCAATGGTGGCGTATGCGTCCACCAGGCTGGCTTTTCCCTCGCGAAGCGCCTTGACCTCGGTACCCACCAGCACCACACCACACTCGTAGGTATCCAGAATGTGATAATCGTGGCGCGCCTTGCGGTTGGTGGCCACCACCAAAGGGGCAGGTCCCTTATTCGCGTTGCCTGCCTTCTTTTTACCTTTGGATTTCCCCGAATCAGTGGGGGTGCTCTTCTTTGCCATAACGAACATAGAGCCTACTCCGCCCCCCGCGCGAACGCTAGTTCTTGACGTACCAGCGCAAGGTCACTTGCGCGGTGATCGCAGCCACCAACACGCCGACCAAAATCACGAATGGGGACGCCAGCCAGATATCACTGTTCGTGATCCGCGCGATGATCTGGGAGTCATACAAGCTCTTCAGAGCGCGATCCACGACCAGGGTCTTGGCCGCGAACATGCCGCCGACAGCGAGCACCGCGCCGATCGTCGCCGCGATGATGGCCTCCAACACAAACGGCGCCTGGGTGTACCAGCGGGACGCACCAACCATGCGCATGATGCTGATTTCATTGCGGCGCGAGTATGCGGTTATCTGCACCATGTTCATGATGAGGAAGATCGCCGCCACCGCTTGGACTGCTGCGATGAGGAAGGACGCATTTCGGATCGCATCGAGGTTTTCCGTAGCAGCCTGCAGATCATCGCCCTGATCCACGACGTTGATGACGGCCGGATTATCCCGGATGTCATCGATCGGCTGGGTCTCGGTGGGGTCCGTGAGGCGGATGTGCAGTGCAGCCGGGAACGCATCTTCGCTGGTCTGTTCCACGAGGCGGGGATCGGAATCCTGGAACAGTTCCACGAAGCGGTCATAGGACTGTTGCTTGTTGCGGTACGTGACGGTCTCCACGCCGTCATCGCCATTGAGCTGGTCCATCAACTCGGAGCATGCTGCAGACGAGCAGTCCTGATCCGTGGCAGAGATCTCATCGTCCAACTGGACCATGACCTCCACCCGGTCGATGTAGATCTCCTTGGTGCGCTCCGTCATGCTGGTGAGCAAGAAGCCAGTGGCCAGCAGTGCCAGGGAGATGGCCGTGGTGATGATCATGGCGATGGTCATCGTGGCATTGCGGCGCAGGCCAGTGAAGGCCTCGCGGAAGACAAAATTCGTTTTCATGGGTATTCCCTTCCTGTAGCCGCGTTAGCGGCCCACGCCGTAGACGCCGTGCGCGTCATCGCGCACCAGTTTGCCCTTGGACAGTTCAATCACGCGCTTGCGCATGGAGTCCACCGCAACATCATCGTGGGTGGACATCACCACGGTGGTGCCGTTTTGGTTGATGCGGTTGAGCAGCAACATGATCTCGGAGGACGTATCCGGGTCCAAGTTGCCGGTCGGCTCATCGGCAAGCAGTACCAGCGGCTTGTTCACCGAGGCGCGCGCGATGGCCACGCGCTGCTGCTCACCGCCAGAAAGCTCGTGGGGAAAGCGGTTCTCCTTGCCATCCAGGCCCACCGTCTTCAGGGCGGCTGGGACGAGCTGCTCGATCTCCGAGCGCTTCTTGCCAATCACCTCGAGGGCGAAGGCGACGTTATCGAAGACATTCTTCTTCTGCAGCAGCCGGAAATCTTGGAAGACGTACCCGATGCGCTGGCGCAGCTTGGGCACCTGGCTACCCTTCATCTTGTTCACATGGAAATCAGCGACTCGCAAGTCGCCAGAATCCACTTTCTCCTCCCGCAGCATCAGCTGCAGGAATGTGGACTTGCCGGAGCCGGAAGGGCCGATGAGGAAGACGAACTCTCCCTTATCAATCTGCACAGAGATATTGTCCAGCGCCGGACGGGTGGATGTCCTGTAGCTCTTCGAAACATTGCTGAATGTGATCACAGCAAGTCAGTCTAGCGAAGACATTGTGATCAGAGAAGCTCAAAGTGACTTCTGTGACATGGTGATGAGGGGCAAATATACGCATCAACGTGTACGGCGTCACACCGACAAGCTAGAGTTAGTGCCACGCAAAGAACTCTTAACTGACGATTCAACGTGAGAAAGCGCCCAAGAGCATGAGCAGCAGCACCAAAGAAAAACAAAGGCCAGCCCCCAGGGGCAAGCAACCACCCAAGGGCTTCCTTGGGACAGTGGAGAAGATCGGCAATAAACTGCCTGACCCCTTCTGGCTCTTTGTCATCCTCGGCGGGCTCGTTCTCGTCACCAGCTGGATCGGATCCTCCATCGGCATGTCCGCCACCGATCCGCAAAGCGGTGAAGAAGTCACCATCACGAACCTCCTCACCCGTGACGGTATCTCCAGCATCATCTCCGATGCGGTGACCAACTACGTGGAATTCCCACCCCTAGGCGTCATCATCATCGTCATGCTGGGCGTGGCCGTGGCTGAGCACGCTGGCCTCATCAGCGCCGTCATCCGCACCATTGTCTCTAAGGTGGGGCCCAAGATGCTGACCTTCGTGGTCGCCATCGCGGGCGTGACCGGTTCCATCGCTTCCGACGCGGTCTACGTCATCCTCATCCCCCTGGGCGCGATGGCCTTCCGCGCCGTGGGGCGCTCCCCGATTGTGGGCGCGATGGTGGCCTTCGCCGCCAGCTCCGCCGGCTTCAACTCCTCACTGATCCTCAACATCACGGACGTGCTGCTGGCCAGCATCTCCACCCCGGCTGCGCAGATCGTGGACCCGAACTACGAGGTCTCCCCGCTGGCCAACTACTTCTTCGTCACCGCCTCCGCCGTGGTGCTGGCACTCATCATCACCGCCGTCACCGAGCTATTCGTCAACAAGAAGGCCCGCGATCTGGTGGACCACGACCAGATCGACTACGAAGAAGTCAGCTTCGATAACGACTCTGACAAGTCCGCGAAGGACCTGACCCAAGACGAACTGGATGAGCAAATCCAGCTCGAAACCCACGAGAAGAAGGCCCTCGCCTGGACCGGCGTAGCCACCCTGGTGGGCCTGGTCCTCTACTTCGGACTGCTGTTCATCCCCGGCTCACCACTGCAGGGCGAAGGCGGCTCCGTCATGGAAAGCCCCCTCATCCGGTCGGTAGCAGTGCCCATCGCCGCCGCATTCTTCTTCTTCGGCCTCATCTACGGCGTGCTGGCCAAGACCATCACCTCCGCCGCAGACATCCCCGAGTTCATGGGCCGCGGCATCAAGACGCTGGTCCCCATGTTGGTGCTCTTCTTCGCCGTGTCTCAGTTCCTGGCCTGGTTCAAGAACTCCAACCTGGGCTCCTGGACCGCCATCACCGGCGCCGACCTGCTGCAGAAGGCTGACCTGCCACCCCTGGTTCTGTTCTTCGCCTTCGTCATCATGGTGGCGCTGATCAACCTGTTCATCACCTCCGGCTCCGCACAGTGGGCACTCATGGCACCGATCGTTGTGCCGATGTTCATGTACGTGGGCTACTCCCCCGAGCTCACGCAGATGCTCTTCCGAATCGGTGACTCCCCCTCCAACATCATCACGCCGATGAGCCCCTACTTCGCCCTCGCGCTCACCTTCCTGCAGCGCTACTACCCGAAGGCTGGCATCGGAACGCTCATGTCCCTCGCCATCCCATACTCCGTATCCATGCTGCTCGGCTGGTTCCTCTTCTTCGCCATCTGGTGGCTGCTGGGAATCCCACTGGGGCCGGGTTCCCCCATGGAGTACACCGGTTAGCCCCCATCTTTTCATTGGGCCACGGTCTGCGTACGCTGGTACGTAGACCGTTATTTTTTACCCAGAAAGGTTCCCTGCATTGGTGCAGCTCTGCGTGCGCCACCGTGGCGACCGCCCTCCCGTCAACTAGCTCTTACCCAACCCCTATAATCCCGTAACGGCACCCAACGCGTGAGGGTGGCGTCGCAATAAAAATAGAGAAAGAGCGTCAATGAGCAACCAAGCCCATACCCCATTGCCCAACAGCGACGATGTGGAAGCAGCCGTAACCAAGGCCATCCACCGGGCAGAACAATGGCTGGAAGTGGAGGAAACCTCCAAGTCCACCAAGCAACTTGCAGACATGGTGCACGATCCGGACGGCGTGGAATTCACCTTCGCCTTCGTTGACCGCGTGGCCCGCCCCGAAGACAACAAGGTGGCGGCCCGCGAATTCATGAAGATCGCCCACCCCATCAAGCGCACCGCACCCGTGCCAGGATTCATGAGCTTTCTGGACACCGTGCTGGTCACCGCCGGATCCATCGCAGCACCACTGCTGCCCAACGTGGTCATGCCCATCGCGCGCAACTACCTGCGCAGCACCGTGGGTCACCTCGTTCTCGACGCCGAATCCAAGGCGCTCGACAACCTGCTGGACGACGCCGCAGAGGAGGGCTTCCGCCTGAACCTCAACCTGCTGGGCGAGGCCGTGCTGGGCGAGGCAGAGGCGCAGCGCCGCCTCGATGACATCGTCAACCTGCTGAAGAACCCGCGCGTGGACTACGTCTCCGTGAAGGCCAGCTCCGTGGTCAGCCAGCTCAACCACTGGGACATCGAGGGCTCCAAGGAGCGCCTCAAGGAGCGCCTGCGCCCGCTGTACCGCCAGGCCGTCAAGCGCGACCCGCACCCCTTCATCAACATGGACATGGAGGAGTACAAGGACCTGGACCTGACCATCCAGCTGTTCATGGAACTCATGGATGAAGAGGAGTTCCGCGACCTCGAGGTCGGCATCGTTCTGCAGGCCTACCTGCCGGACAGCTTCGACGCGATGGTGAAGCTCACCGAGTTCGCCAAGCAGCGCCGCGCCAAGGGTGGTGCCAAGATCAAGGTGCGCCTGGTGAAGGGCGCAAACCTCTCCATGGAGCGTGTGGACTCCGAGGTCCACGACTGGCCACAGGCCACCTACCTCACCAAGGCCGAGGTGGATGCCAACTACGTTCGCCTGCTGGACTGGATCCTGCGCGAAGAAAACGCGGATGCCATCCGCGTGGGCGTGGCCAGCCACAACCTCTACCACGTGGCACTGGCCCACGAGCTCTCCGTTGCACGCAACGTGGAAGAGCAGCTGGACGTGGAAATGCTGCAGGGCATGGCTCCCGGCCAGGCCAAGGCAGTCAAGGACGTTGTTGGCGGACTGATCCTCTACACCCCTGTGGTGAAGAAGGAAGACTTCGACGTGGCCATCAGCTACCTGGTGCGCCGCCTGGAGGAAAACGGCGCGCGCCAGAACTTCCTCTACGCCCTGTTCACCCCAGAAGATGACGACGATGACCTCTCCGGCATGACCCCCATGGAGAGCCAGGAGCTGCGCTTCCGCAACTCCGTGCGCGACCGCTGGGAGACCTTCGCCGGACCGCGCCGCACCCAGAACCGCCTGGAGGAAGAAGCCACCAAGGCCGGCTGCCAGTCCGAAGGCCTGCCCGGCAACTTCGTCAACGAGCCAGACACGGATCCCGTGCTGCCCGCCAACCGCGAATGGGCACGCAAGATCCTGGCTCCGGAATCTGACCCCGGCAAGCCGGTCAGCCCGCTGGTGACGGACACCGACACCGTGGACAAGGCCGTGGCACGCTGCCTGGAGGCCTCCGCCGAGTGGTCCGCCAAGTCCGGCTGGGACCGCGCCGAGGTGCTGGACCGCGCCGCCGACGCCCTGGCCAACAACCGTTCCAAGCTGATCTCCGCGGCTGTGTTCGAGGCAGGCAAGACCATCGCCGAGACCGACCCCGAGGTCTCCGAGGCCATCGACTTCGCCCGCTACTACGCGGAGTCCGCCCGCCAGCTGGACCACGTGCGTGGCTCCGTGTTCACGCCGTACAAGTCCGTGGTCATCACCCCGCCGTGGAACTTCCCCATCGCCATCCCGCTGGGCGGCATCTTCGCAGCCCTGGCCGCTGGCTCTTGCGCGATCATCAAGCCCGCCCCGCAGGTGCTGCGCATCGCCGAGGTGTTCATGGACATCCTGCGCGAGGCCGGCATCACCGAGGACATGGTGCAGCTGGTCAACGCCGACGAAGCAGATGCCGGTAAGCACCTGGTCAGCCACCCGGACGTGGAGTCCGTCATCCTGACCGGTGCCTCCGAGACCGCCAAGCTGTTCCGCGGCTGGAAGCCCAAGATGGTCATCAACGCCGAGACTTCCGGCAAGAACGCCATCATCGTGACCCCGTCCGCCGATCCAGACCTGGCCGTGGCAGACATCTACAAGTCCGCCTACGGCCACGCCGGTCAGAAGTGCTCCGCCGCTTCCCTGATCATCACCGTGGGTTCCATGGGCAAGTCCAAGCGCTTCATCAACCAGCTGGTGGACGCCGTGCGCTCCATCAAGGTCGGCCCCGGCTCTGACATCTCCACCTGGATGAACGGCGTCATCGAAGAGCCGGGCGAGAAGCTCATGCGCGGCCTGACGACCCTGGAGAAGGGCGAGAAGTGGCTGGTGAAGCCGGAGAAGCTCAACGAGGAAGGCACCCTGTGGAGCCCCGGCCTGCGCGACAACGTGCAGCCCGGCTCCTGGTTCCACACCCACGAGTGCTTCGGCCCCGTCGCCGGCATCATGCACGCCGAGACCCTCGATGAGGCCATCGAATGGCAGAACTCCACCGGCTTCGGCCTGACCGGCGGTATCCACACCATCGACGTAGAAGAGACCGCCTACTGGCGCGAGCGCGTGGAGGTTGGCAACGCGTACGTGGAGCGCGGCATCACCGGCGCCATCGTGCAGCGTCAGTCCTTCGGCGGTTGGAAGAACTCCTCCATCGGCAACGGCGCCAAGGCTGGCGGCCCGAACTACGTGGCCCAGCAGGGACGCTGGACCGAGGGTGACATCTCCGAGCTGGCCTCCGGCACCCTGCCCACCCACATCACGCAGCTGCTGCGCGAGATCCGCGGCCTGGGCTCCCCCGTGCTGGAGAAGGAAGACCACATCTGGCTGCGACGTGCCGCCGAGTCCGATGCGTACGCCATGAGCACCGAGTTCGGCGTGGAGCATGACAAGACCGCCCTCGTGGTCGAGTCCAACGTGTTCCGCTACAAGCCGCTGCTGGAGCCGCTGCGCGTGCGTGTCAACGCTGGCACCAACCCGCGTGACCTGCTGCGCCTGAAGCTGGCCTCCGCCGCCACCGGCACTGAGCTGGATGTGTCCGCCACCCCAGAAATCGCTGCAGAATGGGGCGAACTGGGCGAGCAGATGCGCAAGTCCAGCGACCGGGACTTCGCCGAAGAAATTGAGACCGCAGAATCCGCCCGCGTGCGCTGCCTCGGCACCGTACCGGACGAGTTCTACGAGGCCGCAGCGAAGTCCGGGTCCGTCATCCTGGACCAGGACGTGCTGCCGGATGGCCGCCGCGAGCTGCTCCCGCTACTGCTGGAGCAGGCCGTGTCCACCACCGAGCACCGCTTCGGCTACATCCACGGGCTCACCCCGTAGGTAGCCGTAGGTACCTGTAGGCACCGGTACTAGGTGCCCTTGACGTTGAGGACCTGGCGCAGCGTGTGCTTCACGCTGACCAGGTCCTTCGCGTCTGCGATGACCTGGTCAATGTCCTTATACGCGTCCGGGATCTCATCCACGAACTCCGCACCGGGACGGTAGACAATGCCCTCCATACGGCTGGCCAAGTCCGCCTCCGTGAAGCGCTTCTTCGCCTGTGTGCGGGACATCACCCGGCCCGCCCCGTGCGGGGCGGACTTCAGCCCCGGCGGGTAGCCCTTGCCCGCCACCACGTAGCTGGCGGTGCCCATGGACCCGGGAATCAGCGCAAGCTGTCCCTCCTCAGCGCTCACGGCACCCTTGCGGGTCAGCCACACGTTGCGGCCGTAGTGGCGCTCCTTCACCGTGTAGTTGTGGTGGCAGTTGATCCGCTCCTCCTCCACCACCGGCTGGCCTGCCCAGTCGCCGAGGCAATCGGCGAAGCGGTCCATCATCTCCTCCCTGTTGAGAAAGGCGAAGCGCTGCGCCCAGTGCAGGTCGGTGATATAGTCCTTGAACTCATCTGTGCCCTCCACCAGGTAGGCCAGGTCTGGGTCAGCCAGCTGGATCCAGTAGCGCTTGCACACCTTCTGAGCTGCCTTGATGTGCTTCTGGGCAATCTTGTTGCCCACGCCGCGGGAGCCGGAGTGGAGGAACATCCACACCCGGTCCTGCTCATCAACGCACAGCTCAATGAAGTGGTTGCCGCCACCCAAGCTACCCAGCTGCTGGCGCCAATTCTTCGAGTGGCTCAGGTTCACGCCCGTATCCTCAGCCAGCTGCGCCAGCTCCCGGGTACGGGCCTCCGTGCGCGGATCAAGCGCCCAGGAATTGTAGTTTCCGGGCGAGAGTGGGATGGCGGCCTCAATCGCAGAACGCAGGCCGGTCAGGTCCTTATCCTGCAGGTCAGACCACGCGAACTGAGTGCGCACGCCAATCATGCCGCAGCCAATATCCACGCCCACCGCCGCGGGGATCACAGCCCTGTCCGTGCCGAAGACCGTCCCCACGGAGGAGCCCTTGCCGAAGTGTGCATCCGGCATCAAGGCCACATGCGGGAAGACGAAGGGCAGCTCTGCTATCTGCTTAGCCTGCTCCATGGTGGAATCCTCCACCATGGAGGCGAAGTTGATCAGGTTCTTACTCACCGTGCATCAACCCCTTTCTCTTGGGATTTCCCCAAGGTCATGGAGGCAGGCAAGCAGCAGATCACGAACCCATCTGATGCTGGTTGCGGTTGAGTGGCAGGGTGCCGTCGCTACCAAAAAAAAGTGGGTGCGCGCGCTGCTCACCCACTTCAACGAAAAATGTGTAAAAGTCAGCCGCAACAACGCAGGGCAAAACGCTCATGCTCTTGTTCCAGCTGTTGCAGAGCAAACATGGCGCGTCCCTTCTTTCGCGTTGATTTATTACGGCTAGTTGCGCATCTTACACAGCTTCCTGGTTTTGCGCCATGCGCCAGCGGATTCCGGCTTCCAAGAACCCGTCCAGCTCACCATCGAGCACCCTAGAGGGGTCATTGACCTCGAAGTTCGTCCGCAGATCCTTCACCATCTGGTAGGGGTGCAACACGTAGGAACGCATCTGGTTGCCCCAGGAATTGGAGCCATCGCCCTTCAACGCGTCCAGCTCCGCCCGCTCCTCCTGGCGCTTGCGCTCCAGCAGCTTCGCCTGGAGCACGCGCATGGCAGAGGCCTTGTTCTGGATCTGGGACTTCTCATTCTGGCAGGTCACAACGATGCCGGTGGGGATGTGCGTCAGGCGCACGGCGGAGTCGGTGGTGTTCACGGACTGGCCGCCGGGACCGGAGGAGCGGTAGACGTCCACGCGTACCTCGTTCTCATCCACATCAATGTGGTCTGTCTGCTCCACCACGGGCAGCACCTCCACCTCCGCAAAGCTTGTCTGGCGGCGGTTTTGGTTATCGAAGGGGCTGATGCGGACCAGGCGGTGGGTGCCCTGCTCCACGGAAAGCTCGCCGTACATGTAGTCGCCGTGGACCACGAAGGTCGCCGATTTGATGCCGGCTTCTTCCGCGTAGGAGATGTCATACACCTCCACCTTCTGGCCGCGCTTTTCCGCCCAGCGGATGTACATGCGCATAAGCATCTCCGCCCAGTCCGCAGCGTCCACGCCACCGGCGGCGGAGCGGATGTTCACCACGGCCTCGCGCTGGTCATACTCCCCGGAGAGCATGGTGGTGACCTCCAGGGATTCGATTTCCTTGCGGAGCTCTTGGCGCTCCTCATCGGCCATGGCGGTGGCTTCGGCTGCGGCTTCTGGGTCTTCGCCGGCCTCTTCCTCCGCCATGTCATACATCACTGGGATGTCATCGAGGCGCTGGCGGAGGCTGCGGACCTTCTTGAGCTTCGCCTGCACGCGGGAAAGCTCGCTGGTGACTTGCTGGGCATGGTCCGGGTCATCCCACAGGGACGGGTCTGCAGCCTGGTCTTCGAGCTCACGGGCACGGTCGGACAGGTCATCGAGGTCCAGCACCTTTTCAATGGTGCTCAGGGTGCCACTCAAGTCTTTCAGTTCAGCAGAAACATCCGGTTGCATAATGCGCAAGTCTACCTGCCAGGGTGCACAATGGTAGGTATGGATTCCGCTAAAGATCAACAACCGCAGCAAGACAGCCAGGGCGCGAAGGGGGCGCAGGGCAGCCAGGGCAGCTCGCCCATCCCGGAGGACATGCTCAACGCGATCATCAAGACGTTTATCGTGGCGCACGTGGATGACACAGACGAGCACCTGGCTCAGGCGTTGGTGTACAACGCGGGCCGTCTGGCGTGGCGCATGCGGGAGTCGGGGCTTGTTACGGAGACAAAAACTTCGGTCAGTGACGTGGTGACTGCTGCGGATCGGGCGGCGGAGAAGTTTATCGCGGATGCCTTGGACATAATCCGGCCGGATGATGGTCTGGTGGGTGAAGAGGGCACGGCGAAGCCGGGCACCAGCGGGCGGACATGGGTGATTGATCCAGTGGACGGCACGTATAACTTCACCACCGGGTCCGACTACTGGTGCTCAGCATTGGCGCTGGTGGAGGGCGACCCGGAAGCACCTGATGAGCTGCTGTTCGGCGCCGTTCACCGACCCGCCATGGGGTACACCTGGTTCGGCGGGCCGTCCATCCCTACTACCCGCGATGGCAAGCCTGTCCGCGTGGCAGATGTGGCCGCGGCGGATACTTGTTTGGGCGGCTACTTGCACCCCACCGATTTCGCTGATGACGCCATCGCTGCTGCGTGGCGCAACGTGGCCGCGGAGTTCGCCACCGTGCGGATGCTGGGGTCCGCCTCCATCGACTTAGGCGGGGTTGCCGCCGGCGAGCTGGGCTGCTGGATGCAGCGATCTGTGGCTAGCTGGGACTGGCTGCCGGGCCGAGCCCTGGTTGAGGGCGCGGGTGGGCGCGCCATCCGCGTGGATGCGGCTGGCGTGACGTGGTCGGTGGCGGGGTCCCCTTCCTCAGTGGCTACTGTGGTTGACCTCCTTGGGGCTCGCTGAACCCGGTGCCTTGCGGTTAGGAGAATTCCTCTGTGGGACATATTTTTATGTGCATCGGTGGGGTGAGGTTCATGCTGGTCAATGGGCTAAGATAGAGCATGTAGCACAGTTAATAGTTTAGTCTAATTCAGCCTCGAATGATACCCCCACACGTCGTCAAATGCCCTCAATAAACTAAGGTCTGCCTAAGCGTAACTCTCACCCACCATGATAACGGCCCGCCGGGCTGTTATTCGCGGTCCATGAAACGGATTTCCACCCGGCGGGGCAGGGCCGGGTGGTATAATAAGACTGTGCTCGCCCTGTGGCACCGGCATGACTACCGCAGCCTCGAAGTGACACCCCACCTCCTGACGGTCTACATCGACCTGAAAGAAGGGACATCATGACAAGCGCATACCCAGGATTCGACAGAAACCACCAGAATCAGCCTTCCCAGGCCTACTCGCCCAACCAAAACGTGCAAGAATCGTCCCTTCCCCTTGCGCTGTCTCAATCGTCCCCTTCTCTGCACTCTGCAAAACCACACAAGCCACTATGGAAGCGTTGGTGGGTCTACGTCCTGACAGTGCTAGTCGCAGCCACAGCCGCATTCCTAGCGTTAATTGTCCTCCCCGCATGGCCTGCGGCAGAGCACATCGATGCGGGTGTAGACATCTGTAAGGAGAAGGTCACCGACTGGGCAAAGTACCCCGGCGGTGTGGAATTCGCCGAAGTGAATATCCCGGAAAAAATTAGCGGGATACATAAAGAGTACATCGTTGAGGTGGAAGGGAAAGTCGACTTCCCCAATGGGTTCGGCGCCCCAGTCCGCCAGGAATTCTCGTGCACCATCACCGCAAATGTGAATAGCATCGATGTATCGAACGTCTGGGTCAGATAACGACAGGCCGAGCAGCTACGGATCACCGCTCCGCTCATCCTCTTTGTGCGCGGAGCGGAAATCGTCTCTACTACAAGACAAGGATGACTCTCCCTGGCGTCTATTAGAAAGTACTCCACTGCTAAGTGGTACTGCTTGGCGGGTGAGCTGCACTCAGGTGCGGGATAAGCCGCCTAGGGCTTTGGAGTGGCCTGGTCGTGATGGTGGTGCAGAGTGTTAGCTGGGGCATGTGAGTGCGAAGATGACGTTGGATACGTACTCGCATTTGTTCGACTCGGAGCTCGATGTGATTTCGTCTGGTGTCGTCAAATTAGCGGATTTTCAGGTTTTTCTGCTGGTCAGAGGCATGTAGCGTTATCGTCGATCCATCCCCGTGGCGGTCGACCCAGTAAATGGTGCAGGAGCCCTCGTCCGTGCTGGCGTGCCAGGTTCCGTTGGTCTCGAGGTTATGGTGCGTGCGGCATAGGGATTGTAGGTTGGACACGTCTGTGGGGCCGCCACGGGTGGGGACTTTGTGACTATAGGGGACAATGTGGTCTTTGCCTCGCATCGTCGCGAGCACCTCGCACCCTGGGAACCTGCAGCTACCATCTCTGCCTGCCACGTAGCTGTTCTGCGCACTGGTGAGTACGTATCCCCAGCGTGCTCTGGGAGCCTGCACTGGCTTTATATCTGCGACGTGGTACTCCATCTAGTCTGCTTTTGCCGGCTGATCACACCGACGTCAGGGATGAATCCCGGCGCTTGCTCCAGCCGGAAGACGTGCACGTGGATCCTGTTCACCGGCTGTGTTGCATCCGCACGTCCGCCTTCGAGCCGATCCGCGAGCTTCTTCGCCTGCCTATCCACTAGCTCCCAAAGTCTTTGGGAGATTACGGCCACGGCGAGTTCTGCCTTGTTGCACCTGGTCACCGCAGCCTGCACGTTCAGCTTTCCTGGTTCTTCTTGTGGTGTGGTCACTGTCGTTCAACCCCCTCGTTGTGTCGTTGCTTGTCACTCTAGAAGGCGACGGCGACAACGCTCCCCCGGTTTCACCCCAAATATCGAACATCAGCTGTCAATGATGAGCCAAATTTACCTCATTAGGCGACTATAATCAGCTCAAGTAACAGAAAAAACATTGGTAACATCTTTTCTATGACGGATTCCATCGCCACCGCCCCCTACTCCGACGACCTCACGCTCGCCCTCACCCTCGCAGACGCCGCCGATGCCATCACCATGGCGCGCTTCGAGGCCCACGATCTCAAGGTGGAGTCCAAGCCGGATCTCACCCCTGTCTCAGACGCAGACACCGCCGTGGAACAAGAACTCCGCTCCATCCTCTCTGCGCACCGCCCGGAAGACGCCGTTCTGGGCGAAGAGTTCGGCGGTGAGGCCACCTTCAGCGGCCGCCAGTGGGTCATAGACCCCATTGATGGCACCAAGAACTTCGTCCGTGACGTGCCCGTGTGGGCCAGCCTCATCAGCCTGCTCGTCGACGGCGAGCCGGTGGTCGGTGTGGTATCCGCCCCTGCGCTCTCCCGCCGCTGGTGGGCGGCATCTGGCATGGGCGCGTGGCGTTCTTTCGCCGCAGCTCACGGCACGCGCTCGGCAGGGTCTAAGAGACTTCATGTGTCCGCGGTGAGCAAGTTGGCCGATGCATCCATGGCCATCAGCTCCCTGTCTGGATGGGCTGAACTGGGCAAGCGTGACCAGCTCATTGAGCTGACGGACAAGGCCTGGCGGTTGCGCGGGTACGGAGATTTCTGGTCCTACATGCTGGTCGCCGAAGGCGCGGTGGATATCGCCGCCGAGCCGGAGGTGAGCCTGTGGGATCTGGCGGCCCTCGTGCCGATCGTCACCGAAGCAGGAGGCACCTTCACCGCCCTCGACGGCACCGCCGGCCCCCACGGTGGGTCTGCCGTGGCCACCAACGGGCAGCTGCAGCAGAGCGTGCTGGACGCGCTGCGCTAGTCGAGCGCAGCCTGGCCAGAACCTACACGTCGAGTGCCAGGTAGGTGGTGTCCAGGTACTCGTCGATCCCCTCGAATCCGCCTTCGCGCCCCACGCCGGACTGCTTGATGCCGCCGAACGGTGCGGCCGCGTCGGAAATCACGCCACGGTTGACGCCGATCATCCCGGCCTCTACCTTCTCGGCAAACTGCAAGGTGGCCTTCATGTCTTCGCCCATCACATAGGCGGCCAGGCCGAATGGGGTGTTGTTAGCTACCCGCAGGGCCTCTTCATCGCTCGGCACACTGATGATGCTGACCACGGGACCGAAGATCTCCTCGTTGGCGATGTCATTGTCCTCGGTCACGTTGGTCAGCACAGTCGCCGGGTACCAGAACCCATTTGGATCCAGCTCCGGGTGTGTCTCCCCCAGCGCACGCAGGGCGTCATTGCCGCCGAGGAGAACCTTAGCACCCTGATCGGTAGCGGCGTCGACCAAAGAAACAACCCCATCCCGCTGCTCGGCGGAGACCATCGGCCCCTGTGTGGTCTTTTCATCCGTGCCAGGCCCCAGCACGAACTCCTTCATCTTCTCCACGAACTTGGTCTCGAAGTCCTCGCGGAGGTCCTCATGGACGATGAAGCGGTTCGCAGCGATGCACACCTGGCCGGCGCCGCGCATCTTCGCCGTCACGCCGGCCTCCACCGCCTTGTCCACATCAGCATGGGAGAGCACCACGAAAGGCGCGTTGCCGCCGAGCTCTAAGGAGGTGCGGATCGTCTTCTCCGCCGCCTTCGCTGCCAAGGCCTGGCCCACGGAGGTGGAGCCGGTGAAGGTGAACTTGCGCAGGCGGTCATCCTCCAGCAGGGAGGACACCCGGCGCGCGGAGCTGGTCGGAAGAACCTGGAAAACGCCGTCTGGCAGGCCTGCCTTCTGGGTCAGGTCTGCCAGGAAGAGCATGGTCAGCGGAGTCAGCTGAGCGGGCTTGGCGATGACCGTACACCCCGCGGCCAGGGCGGGTGCGAGCTTGCGGGCGATCATCGCGAGCGGGAAGTTCCACGGGGTAATGGCCAGCACGGGGCCAGCGGGACGGTGGGTGGTCACGATGCGCCCCGCGCCGGAGGGGGCCACGCGGTACTCGCCCGTAATGGAGGCGGCACGGTCGGCGAACCAGCGGAAGTAATCGGCGCCATAGGCAACCTCGCCCTTGGAATCCGGTAGCGCGCGGCCGAGTTCGAGGGACTGCAGCGCGGCCAGCTCATCGGTGTGTTCGGTGATGAGATCGAAGATCTTGCGGAGAATATCGGAACGCTCACGCGGTGCGGTGGCCGCCCACTCAGGCTGCACCTTCGCCGCGATATCCATCGCCTCGCGCGCATCGGCCTCAGAAGCGCTGGCGACCTGCTGGATGGTCTTGCCCGTGGCGGCGTCTACCACGTCGATCTTCTCTTCCGTGCCCCTGAACTGCCCGCCGATGAATAGCCCGGTTGGTACGGAGAATGATAAACCTGCAGCTTCGATGGTGGTGATTGTGTTCTGTTCGGTAGTGGTGCCAGTGTTCTTATCTGTGTTTTCGGCCATACCCCATTCATACGCTTTTTCCACTACCGTGGTGTGTATTACCGGATAAAAGCAATTTCGTTGTGAGGAGATCACGTGACTATCCCAACCCGCCCTGAACCTGCTACCGCAACCAGGGAGTGGAAGAAGCTCACGGAGTACGTCAGCGATATTCACCGCACCAACCTGCGGGAACTTTTCGCCCACCAGCCAGGCCGCTCGGGAGACATGACCTACCAGGTGGGGCCGCTGCACGTGGACCTGTCCAAGAACCTCATCGATGACCGGGGCCTGCGCCTACTGGGGGATCTGGCACGCGCGATGGAGCTGGAAGACTACCGCGCGGCCATGTTCGATGGCGAGCACATCAACACCACAGAGGATCGAGCCGTGCTGCACACAGCCCTGCGCATCCCTGTGGAGCGCGAGTTCAGCGTCGATGGCCAGGACGTCGCCGCGGATGTCCACGAGGTGCTGGGTCGGATGCGGGACTTCGCCAAGGCCTTGCGCTCCGGCTCCTGGCAGGGCATCACCGGCCACACCATCAAGAACGTGGTGAACATCGGTATTGGCGGTTCTGATCTCGGCCCGGCGATGGCCTCCCAGGCACTGCGCCCCTACCTCACCGCCGGCATCACCCCGCACTTCATCTCCAACATTGACCCGGCCGATGTGGCAGGCACCCTGGACGGGCTGGATGCGGAGTCCACGCTGTTCGTCGTGGCCTCCAAGACCTTCACAACCTCCGAGACCCTGACCAACGCCCACGCCGCTCGCAAGTGGCTGCTGCAGGCCTTGGCGGATGCGGGCGTGGACACGGAGGGTGACGAGGCCGTGCGCGCCATCACGGAGAAGCACTTCGTAGCCGTGTCCACGAATGCCGAAGAGGTGGAGAAGTTCGGCATCGACACTGCCAACATGTTCGGCTTCTGGGACTGGGTGGGCGGCCGCTACTCCGTGGATTCAGCGATCGGCCTGACCCTCATGGCTGCCATTGGACCGCAGGACTTCATGAACTTCCTCGAGGGCTTCCACGAGGTCGATGACCACTTCCGCTCCGAGCCGCTGGAGATGAACGTTCCCGTGCTCATGGGTTTGCTGGGCGTGTGGTACACGGACTTCCTCGGCGCCCAGTCCCACGCGGTGCTCCCCTATTCCCAGGACCTCGCCCGCTTCCCTGCCTACCTGCAGCAGCTCATGATGGAATCGAATGGCAAGTCCGTGGACATCGATGGCAACCCGGTGCAGGCACCGACTGGCGAGATCTACTGGGGTGAAGCCGGCACCAACAGCCAGCACGCGTTCTTCCAGCTCATGCACCAGGGCACGCATCTGATCCCTGCGGACTTCATCGGCTTCGTCAACCCCCACGATGACCGCCTGTCTGCGGACGGAGAGACCAGCATGCATGACATGCTCATGGCCAACTTCTTCGCACAAACCCGCGTGCTAGCCTTCGGCAAGACAGCCGAAGAGCTGGCGAAAGATGGCATCGCCCATGAGCTGATCCCCCACAAGGTGATGCCCGGCAACCGCCCCACCACCACGATCCTGGCGGACAAGCTCACGCCGAAGACCTTGGGCGCCCTCATCGCCCTCTACGAGCACATCGCGTTTGTCCAGGGCGTCATCTGGGGCATCAACAGCTACGACCAGTGGGGCGTAGAGCTGGGCAAGGCCCAGGCCACGCAGCTACTGCAGGCCGTCACGGGCGCCGAGCGGCCCGACGCTGGGGATTCCTCCACGGACTCCCTCATCAACTTCTACCGCCAGGAACGCGCCTAGCTGTAACTAGCGCTAACTAGCCGCCACTAGCCCTCCCCCTGGCAACGCGGGCACCACCAAATGATCCGCTCCAGCTCAGCCGCATCCAGGTAGGGGTCTCCCCCGGCATCCACCCCGCCGAGAGGGCCCTTGGCAATGGGGCTGCCACACCTGCGGCAGGGCTTCCCCGCCCGCCCGAACACAAATGTCTGCTGCCCGGGCCGCTTGTCACCGGTGAAGTTACGCGGCACCACCCACCGGTTAGCCCACATCACCCGCCGCGCCACGTCCAGGCTCCGCGCCACCGTGCCCGGCCCGGCCACGCCGACCTTGACCGCCGGATGGCGGCCGATAAGGAACATGATTTCGGCGCGGTACTCGTTGCCGATGCCCGCCACGTTCGTCTGGTCCAGCAGCGCCGCCCCCAGGGCTCGCTCCGGCCGGGCGAGGACTCGCCGCAGCGCCTCCTCCCGATCCCACTCCGGGTCCAGAATATCCGGCCCCAAATGGCCCGTTACCTGCCCATACTCCCTTGCAGGGAACAGTCGCACGAACCCCAGCTCATGCCCCACCGCCTCAATCTCCGGCCCACCCGCGTGCTGCGGGGTGAACCGCAGCACGATCCGCGCGGTGTATCCGGGCCGTCTCCACCGCTGCCCCGCCTGGTGCACCGCCCAGTGCCCCTCCATCTTGAGGTGCGTGTGCAGGATGGTATCCCCAATGTGGATGAACAGGTGCTTGCCGTAGGGCCACACGCGGCGGACTACCTGCCCGTCCAGCGTGACCGTAGCGAACCGCGACACGCGGATGTCAGTGTGCGTCACGGTGCGCCCCACCATCCATTGCATCCGCTCGGACAGCCTGAGGACGGAATCTCCTTCCGGCATTAGATCTTCAGCCCCTTCGGCGTCAGCCACGCCCCGGCGTTTTGCCAGGCGCGGGTGTCTGTCTCCAGCACCGCGTGGCCATTGATCTTTTCTATGGTCACGGGGCTTATTTTTTTATTGTGCGACGCCACCGCCAACCCCTCCACCACCATCGCTATCGTTTCGCGCGCCGGCGCGGATTCGGCATCACGGGTGAAGGTGGTGATGTTCTTCCCCCCACGGGTGAGGTAGGCCAGGGCGCGCCCGCCACACAGGAGCACGAGGGCCCCAGCGGACCGGCTGGGTGCGGGCGCGTCCTCCGGGTGGGCTGGCCACGGCAGGGCGGCACCGTAGGGGTTGGCGGGATCCACTGCGGCGAGCAGGTGAATCTCCCCACCTTCGTGGACAGTGTCCCGGCTAGAATCCTGATCGGTCTGGCGCAGCTGTTCGATGACCTCCCGGGGGGCGAACTGCGCGCCGCCGAGTCCTTCCACAATGTACCCGCGCAGCACGATGCCGGTGTCCTCCCACGCGGACAGGTTACGGTAGGCCTCGGCGAAGCCGCCGGTGGCTTTCTCCGCCATGATAGCCCCGCGGGTCACCACAGCGTAGCGCTCGATCCACGCTTCGCCGTGCATCATCGCCTGCTCGGCGGGGTCCAGGTGCGCTGCCGGTGTGGCGGCCCAGCGCCCCGGCACCCGGCTTGCAGCCGGGCGGCTGGGCCTAGTTTGGGCGAAGCTGCGGCGGCCCATGCGCACGCGGCGCTGGCCGCGCCGCGGTGCGCGGTGGGCTGCCTTGCCGGTGCTCCCCGCCTCCGCCAGGCGGGCTCGGATCGGCGCGAGCGTATCGGGGGTCGTCCAGCCTGCGTCGAATAGTTCCCACAGCGCCTGGTCTACCTCGCTTTGCGCGATGCCGGTGGCACCAGCCAGCTCCGTGGCGAGGAACGCGCCCCCGGCGGCCAGGGCGTCTGCTATCTGCGTGGCGACCATCCCCACGGACTGATCTACCTGCTGCAGGGCTTCAATATCCACCAGGTCTGCCGGCACCAGCGAGACCCACACGTCGTTGCTGCCCGCCTGGCCGGAGCCAATCGCCAGCACATCCCCGCTGGCCAGCAGCTCATCGAGGTCCCGTGGCGCGTAGTCGGGGATCCGGCTCGGCAGCACCACGGTCTCCCACGCGCTGGCTGGCATCGCCACGCCCGCCAGCTGCTCCAGCACGACCATGAGGTCCTCGCGCTGCATCGCGCCCAACCCGTGCCACGTGCCCAGGAATTCCGCGAATGTGGCCTGGCTGACCGGCTCCACCGCCCCACGCGCCGCCGCCAGCGTGGCGGACCGCAGCCTGCGCAGCATGCCCACGTCCACGTATTGCGTGTGCTCGGCGGTGAACTGTCCGGACTCCAGCCGCCTATCGCCGACCCAGCGGGCCAGCAGGGACTGGGCTGTGGCGGCCCCCAGGCCGAACTCTGCAGCTACGTCGGCGGGGACAACCGGCCCGCGCCCGCGCATCCAGCGCAGGAGGAGCTGGTCGGTGGCGTCGCCCACAAAATCTGCGCTGGCTGCCACCCCAGGTGGGACCGGGACGCCCAGCCCGTCGCGCAGCAGCGGCATGTCTTCGACCACCGCCAGCTTCACCGCGCCACCGAAACTGACCTCCGCTATCTGGCGCGGGATGAGCTCGCGCAGCTCCGCGATGTCCACGCCTTCCGTGCGCGCGGCGATGGCTTCCTCCGTCAGCGGGCCGAGCGCGCGCAGCATGTCCACCGCCTGCTCCACCGTGGTCGCCTTGCGCCCCTCGGCCAGGTGCTGGGCGGCGGCGACCACCTGCTCGATGACCGCCGGATCCAGCACAATGCCCTCTCCGGACTTGCCGAGCACCTTCGCCAGCAGCGCGGGATCCACGGCCAGGGCGGCGGCGCGGTCCGCGGAATCACCTTCGTACATGAACGCGGCGGTGTAGGTGAACAGCAGCGATTCGGCGAAGGCGCTGGGGGCGTCCGTGGTGACCTCGGCGACGCGGACGGCATCCCCGCGGCCGCCCAGGCTGGTGAGCAGCACGCGGAGCTCATCCAGCTTGTACACGTCATGGATGCACTCGCGCATCGTCTCCACCATCACGGGGAACTGCGGGTGGTTGCGGGCCACGTCCAGCAGCTGGGCGGCGCGCTGGCGCTGCTGCCACAGCGGCTGGCGCTTCCCCGGGTTCCGCCGCGGCAGCAGCAGGGATCGGGCGGCGCACTCGCGGAAACGAGCGGCAAACAGGGCAGATGAGCCCACGGACTCCATGACGTCCGCCTGCGCGGCATCCGCACGGCGCTGGCCGGACTCCTCGCCCAACACGAGGTCCAGGCCGGGTGGCTCGTCAGAGTAGGGCAGGCGGAGCACCAGGCCATCGTCGCCGGCCACGGCCATGGCATCGATGCCCGTGTCCCGCTGCAGCTGGGCGGATAAAGCCAACGCCCACGGGGCGTTAACCCCGCGGCCGTAGGGGGTGTGGATCACCACGCGCCAGTCGCCGATCTCATCGCGGAAGCGTTCGATGAGGATGGTCTTCTCATCGGGGACGATCCCCGCCTCCTCCTTCTGCGCACCGTAAAAGGCATCCAGGTTGGCCACGGTGTTGGCATCGATGAACGCGGCACCGCGCAGGTCCTCCAGCTGCCCGGTGCCCCAGGCACGCCGGTGCTCCCCGATGGCCTGGCCCAGCTCCACCGGGCGCCCCTCCGCGTCGCCCACCCAAAACGGCAGCCGCCCCGTATGACCCGCAGCCGGTGCCACGATGACCTGGTCTCGGTTGATCTCCAGGATCCGCCAGCTGCTGGCGCCCAGAGTGAAAATGTCCCCCACGCGGGACTCATAGACCATCTCCTCATCGAGTTCACCCACCCGACGCGCACCCGTCTCCTCCCCGGCGGCGAGGAACACGCCGAACATGCCCCGGTCCGGGATGGTGCCACCGCTGGTCACAGCCACGCGCTGCGTTCCGGGGCGAGGCTCCAACGTGCCCGCCACCGGGTCGTACACCACGCGCGGCTTCAGGTCCGCGAAGTCCGTGGACGGGTAATGGCCGCTGATGAGCTCCACCACCCCGTCAAAGGCCTCCCGCGGCAGCGCAGCGTACGGGTGAGACCGGCGCACCTGATGCCACCACGCCTCCACGTCCAACACCTGGCCTGCCTGGCCCGCCTGCACCGCCGCCGCCACCGTCTGCTGGGCCAACACGTCCAAGGCGTTGGTGATGACCTCCAGCGGCTCCAGCTCTCCCTTCAGCATCTTGTCCACCACCACCGTGGCGGTCTCCGCGTCCTGCTTATGCAGCGGATAGACCGTCGCCCGGCTCACCGCCCCCACGGAGTGCCCGGCACGCCCGCACCGCTGCACCGCCGCCTCCACCGAGGGCGGGGCACCCACCTGCACCACGTGATCCACCAGCCCCATGTCAATGCCGAGCTCCAGGGAGCTGGTGGCCACCACGCACTTCAGATCCCCGGACTTGAGCGCGGCCTCAATGTCCGCCCGCTCGTCCTTGGAAACCGACCCGTGGTGAGCCCGCGCGATCACCGACGGCGCTCCCCGCAGCGTGGTGGATTGCGCCATGAGCTGGGCGGGGTCGCGCCGGGTGGGGGCGGCCAGGGAGTCCGGGTCATGCTCGGCGGCCCATAGTTCGTTGAGGGCGCCGGTGAGGCGCTCGGCGGCCCGGCGCGAGTTGACGAACACCAGCGTGGAGCGGTTGGCCATGACCTGGGCGTACACGGCCTTGTTCACGTGTGGCCAGACGCTGCGCTGCTGCGGCAGGGCGGATTCCTGCGGGATCATCGCGCCTTCGCCGATGAGCTCCGGCCCGGCCAGCGCGTCATCCACCGGCGCAGGATCCACCGGCTCTTGCGCTGCCTCCCCCTCCGGCGGGTTCTGGAAGTCCTCCACCACGCTGGTCACCCGCACGTCCCACTTCTTCTCCTGCGGCGGGTTGACCACCGTCACGGGCCTGTCCCCGCCCAAGAAGCTGGCGACCGTGTCCACCGGGTTCACGGTCGCAGAAAGCCCAATCCGCTGCACCGCCCGCCCGCACAGCATCTCCAACCGTTCCAAGCTCACAGCCAGGTGCGTGCCGCGCTTCGTCCCGGCCACGGCGTGGATCTCGTCAATGATCACCGTCTCCACGCCCGTCAGCGTGCCAGCCGCCTTGGAGGTCAGCATCAGATACAAGCTCTCCGGCGTGGTGATGAGGATCTCCGGCGGGTTGCGCAGCAGCTTCGCCCTCTCTGAGGCTGGCGTGTCTCCGCTGCGCACGCCCACGCGCACCGGCGCCACGGGCTCCCCCAGCGCACTCGCCATGCGCGCAATCCCCGCCAGGGGCGCGCTCAAGTTCCTGTCCACATCCACGCCGAGAGCCTTGAGTGGGGACACATACAACACTCTTGTCCCTGCAGAGGCGCTGCCGGCTGAGGCGGCGGTGGCGTCGCACAAAAAAGAAGAACTCGTCAACCGCGAAAGCGACCACAAAAACGCAGCCAACGTCTTGCCCGAGCCCGTCGGTGCCACAACGAGCGCGTTGTCACCAGCGGAAATAGCCTGCCACGCGGCCGATTGGACGGGGGTGGGCTGGGCGAAAACATCCCGGAACCACGCTGCAACGGGGGCAGAAAAATTATCCAGCGGGTCTTCGGGCATGTGACCATCTAAACAGACGGCTAAAGTAAGTGCCATGACGGCTGAAGTAAATGACGCAACCCTGGCCCTCCGCCTTGCCCAAGGCACTGGCGAGATCCTCAAGGGGGTCCGCAACGTTGGCCTGCTGCGTGGGGAGAAGCTGGGGGATGCTGGTGACGCGCTGGCGCAGGACTGGATCGCCCGCGCCCTGGCGCTGCACCGCCCGGACGATGCGGTGCTCAGCGAAGAGGCACCCGATGACCGCTCCCGGCTGGACAACAAGCGCGTGTGGATCATCGACCCGTTGGATGGCACCAAGGAGTTCGCCGGAGTGCGCCAGGACTGGGCCGTGCACATCGCGCTGGCCGAAGATGGCGTGATCACGCATTCCGCGGTGGGCATGCCGGATTTGGGCAAGGTCTTCCACACCTCCGAGGTGCGGGCGGTGAATGGGCCGAAGACGAACCGCCTGGTCATCAGCCGCAACACGGACGTGCCGGTGGCGGAGTTCATCGCCGCGGACCTTGGGATGGAGCTGGTGCGCATGGGCTCGTGTGGCGCGAAGACCGTGTCTGTGGTGCTGGGCGATAATGATGTGTATGTCCACGCCGGCGGACAGTTCGAGTGGGATAACGCCGCGCCCGTGGGCATCGCCCAGGCCGCTGGACTGCACGCGTCCCGGATCAACGGGGATAAGCTGCGCTACAACATGGAGGACACGTCCCTGCCGGATCTGCTCATCTGCCGCCCGGATGTGGCCGATGCTGTGTTGGCCTCTGCCGCGCGGTATTGCGAGCAGCACGGTTCTTACTAGTTTTTTGGGGGCGACGGCACCTTACGCCTCCCCCGCCAAAGCGATGAAATAGGCGGCACGGGTACGTTGTTGTGCCGGTGAGAAGACCCGCAAGGAGAATGAAACACACAGTGGACACTAACCCCATCCCCACCCCCTACGAGGACCTGCTGGCTGAGATCCTGGCCCGCGGCACCCACAAGGATGACCGCACCGGCACCGGCACCACCAGCCTGTTCGGCCGCCAGATCCGCTTTGACCTCTCCGAGGCCTTCCCGCTGATCACCACGAAGTCCGTGCATATCAAGTCCGTGGTGGGTGAGCTGCTGTGGTTCTTGCGCGGGGATTCCAACGTGCGCTGGCTGCAGGACCACGGCATTCGCATCTGGAACGAGTGGGCGGATGAGAATGGGGACTTGGGCCCCATCTACGGCGCGCAGTGGCGCAGCTGGCCCACCCCGGATGGCGGGCACGTGGACCAGATCCAGGCGGCGCTGGACACGCTGCGGGATAACCCTGATTCCCGCCGCAACATCGTCAGCGCGTGGAACGTCTCCGAGCTGCACAACATGGCCCTGCCCCCGTGTCACCTGCTGTTCCAGCTGTACGTGGCCGATGGCAAGCTCAGCTGCCAGCTGTATCAGCGCAGCGCGGACATGTTCCTGGGCGTGCCGTTCAACATCGCCAGCTACTCCCTGCTGACCCACATGCTGGCCCAGCAGGCGGGCCTGGAGGTCGGCGAGTTCATCTGGACCGGCGGGGATTGCCACATCTATGACAACCACGTGGAGCAGGTGAAGCTGCAGCTCTCCCGCGAGCCTCGGCCGTACCCGCAGCTGGTTCTGAACAAGGCAGCCGACCTGTTCTCTTACGACTTTTCCGATTTTTCCTTCGAGGGCTACGACCCTCACCCCGCGATCAAGGCAAAGGTGGCGGTATAGATGGCTTCCACGCACTCCTCCCGACCCACCGGTTTCTCCCCCGGCGAGTACCCCGCCACCACCCGCGATGCGGTAGGGGCGGCCCTCCGCGCCAAGGGCATCCACCCCGGTGAGATCGAGATTGCGATGATCTGGGCGCAAACCACCGAGGGCGTCATCGGCGATGGCGCGGACATGCCCTGGTACCTGCCGGAGGACCTGAAGCACTTCAAGGACGCAACCATGGGCTACCCGGTCGTGATGGGCCGGACCTCGTGGGAGGCTTTGGAGGGGCCGTACCAGCCTCTGCCGGGCCGGAAGAACTTCGTGGTCACCCGCCGCGATGATTATTTCGCGCCGGGTGGGTTTGTGGTTTCTTCTTTGGGCGACGCCATCGCGGACGCCGCCGAAGCCATCTTGAGGGCCCGCCAGTCTGATCCCTCCTTGACCCCCACGGTGTGGATCCTGGGTGGCGGCCAGGTGTACGCCCAGTGCATGGAGATCGCGGACCGGGTTGAGATTACAGAAATTGAGATGACGGCCCCGGAGCGCTTCGGCGTGTATGCGCCTGAGGTGCCGGAGGCGGAGTTTGATCTTTCTGCCACGCCGTGGCGGGTCTCTGAGAAGGGGCACACGGTAGACGGTGAAGGAAACCTGAGGTTCAGGATGTGCACGTGGCGGCGCAAAACCGCTGGTGGCGGTCAGTGATGCGTGGCGAGGCTGACCGGGAAGCCATATAAGTTAATAACCAATTCCGGTGGTGATTAACTGAATCTTGCCTCATCTTCCGTACGGGTCATTACCCCCTTTATCTTCAGTGCATTTATTGCATAGATGCAGATACAGGGGGTTTTTGCGTGAGTGACCACCCCCACCCCCACGGGCCGGATTCTGTAGTGCGTGAGCTTTTCTTTGGAAAAACATGGGGATTGTCTGTAGCTTGAATCGCAATCGCATCCCGTTGTGACTGCGATCACCGTTACTGATGTTTCACAAGAAAGGGAGAGACCGTTGAGTCAGCCCGCCCCTACCTTCCAGCGGCATGAGCCCACCCCGGAAGAGTTCATTGCGGTTCAGCGCAGCCCAGAGTTCCAGGAACTGCGCTCCAAGCAGCGCGGTTTTACCTTCCCACTGACCATCCTGTTCGTGGTGTGGTTCGTGGTTTACGTCCTGATCGCAATGTATTTCCCCTCCGTCATGTCCCACAAGTTGTGGGGCAACATTAACTCCGGCATCTTGCTGGGGTTCCTGCAGTTCGTCTCCACCTTCGCCATTACGTGGGCGTACGTGAAGTTTGCGAACAAGGAACTGGAGCCCCGCGCGTCCGCTATTCGTGAGGAAATGGAAAGCGGCGCAGTGGCCGCCAAGACTAACGGCACCGGCCAGGCATAAGGAGTTTTGACGAAGATGACTACGTTCAACCTTGCCGCGGAGACCTCCGCCGGCAACCCCATCCTGAATATCGCGGTGTTCGTGGGCTTCATCGTGGTCACGAT
Organism: Candidatus Corynebacterium gallistercoris; assembly: GCA_019114175.1. Classification (GTDB taxonomy): domain Bacteria; phylum Actinomycetota; class Actinomycetes; order Mycobacteriales; family Mycobacteriaceae; genus Corynebacterium; species Corynebacterium gallistercoris. The sequence continues at coordinate 23,638 of DXFZ01000009.1, read as the reverse complement.
GTACATCGTGACGCGCGTGAGCCGCAAGCCGCAGAAGTCCGCTACCGACTTCTACACCGGCGGCGCATCGTTCTCCGGTACCCAGAACGGCCTGGCCATTGCCGGTGACTACCTGTCTGCGGCGTCCTTCCTGGGCATCGTGGGCGCCATCGCGCTGAATGGCTACGATGGCTTCCTCTACTCCATCGGCTTCTTCGTAGCCTGGCTGATCGCCTTGCTGCTGGTGGCGGAGCCACTGCGTAACACGGGTAAGTTCACCATGGCTGACGTGCTGAGCTTCCGCCTGCGCCAGCGCCCCGTGCGCCTGGCCGCCGCGTTCGCCACCCTCTTCGTCTCCCTGTTCTACCTGGTGGCCCAGATGGCCGGCGCCGGCTCCCTGGTGTCCGTGCTGCTGGACATCCACGGCAAGGCCGGCCAGGCGCTGGTCGTGGCCGTGGTGGGCTTGGTGATGATCGCGTACGTGCTCATCGGCGGCATGAAGGGCACCACCTACGTCCAGATGATCAAGGCCGTGCTGCTGTGCAGCGGCGTGGTCATCATGACCGTCATCATCTTCTGGATGGTCAAGGGTAACTTCTCTGAGCTGCTGCAGCAGGCCGTGAACTCCCACGGCGGCAACACCGCCATCCTGGAGCCCGGCATGAAGTACGGCAAGACCGAAATCGCCAAGCTGGACTTCATCGCCCTGGGCATGTCCCTGGCGCTGGGTGTTGCTGGTCTGCCGCACGTGCTGATGCGCTTCTACACGGTGCCGACCGCCAAGGAAGCCCGCAAGTCCGTGACCTGGGCTATCGTGCTGATCGGTGGCTTCTACCTGCTGACCCTGTTCCTGGGCTACGCCGCCGCCGCATTCGTTGGACCGGAGCGTATCAAGGATGCTCCGGGTGGCGCCAACGCTGCTGCCCCGCTGCTGGCGCTGGAGCTGGCCGGGCCGATCTTCATGGCGCTGATCTCCGCCGTCGCCTTCGCAACGGTGCTTGCCGTGGTGGCTGGCCTGGCGATTACCGCCTCCGCTTCACTGGCTCACGACCTCTACAACTCCGTGATCCGCAACGGTGAGGCAACGGAGGAAGAGCAGGTGCGCGTCTCCCGTATCACCGTGGTTGTCATCGGCGTGGCCTCCATCCTGCTGGGCATCGGCGCGATGAACCAGAACGTGGCCTTCCTGGTCTCCCTGGCTTTCTGCATCGCTGCTTCCGCCAACGTGCCAACCATCCTGTTCTCCCTGTACTGGAAGCGCTTCAACACCACCGGTGCTGTGGCCTCCCTGTGGACCGGCCTGGTCAGCGCCGTGGTGCTGATCATCTTCTCCCCGGCCATGTCCGGCACGGAGACCGCCGTGTTCTCCGGCGTGGACTTCCACTGGTTCCCGATGACCAACCCGGCACTGGTCTCCATCCCGGCTGGCTTCCTGGCTGGCATCATCGGCACCTACGTGGGCAAGCCGGACAACATGGATGAGCTCCAGGCTGAGATGGAAGTCCGCTCCCTCACGGGCGTGGGCGTGGAAGCTCCAGTGGATCACTAGCACCCCTCCCCCCTTCTTGCACTGATCCTCCTTACTCAATCCCAGTGGCGCTATTGCCGCTGGGATTGTTGCTTTGTGTGAGGGCGGTTAAGCTTTCGCTCATGCTTGTCGCTGCAGGTGCCACCGAGCACGCCCACACAATCTTGTCGCTGACCGCCATCATGGCGGCAGCCCTGCTTTCCCCGTTGCTCTCTTACGTGACGGGGAAGCGCATCCCCGCCGTGGTTATCATGCTGGCCCTCGGGGTCGTCATTGGCCCGGAGATGTTGGGGCTGGCGGAGCTCGGCACGGGCATCGAGGTCCTGCGTGAGTTGGGCCTGGGCATGCTGTTCCTCCTGGCCGGTTTCGAGATCAACGTGCGCACACTGACCGGTAAGCAGGGGCGCAATGCCATTGCGACCTGGTTCGCGTGCTTGCTCATCGCCTTCCTTGCGGCCGCGCTGGTGCTTGATTCCGCGTTCCTCACCGCCGCCACCCTGGCGATTGCGGTGACCTCCACGGCACTGGGCACGCTGATGCCGATTTTGAAGTCCACGGAGAGCTTGCCGGAGGACATCAAGGAGGGCGTGATGATCCACGGCGCGGTTGGCGAGTTGCTGCCCATCATGGCCATCGCAATCGTCTTGTCCACCCGGTCCACGTGGGTCACCCTCGTGGTCATCGCACTGTTCTTCTTCATTGCGCTGCTGGTGGCGTTCGTGCCCCGCACGGTGGCTGCCATTGTTCCGTGGATCAGCAGGGCTTTTATCGACGGCGCCTCCGCCACAAACCAAACCGTCGTCCGCATGGTCATCCTCCTTTTGCTCATCCTCATGTCTGTAGCGGCGGTATTCCAGTTAGACGTGGTCCTGGGAGCTTTCGCCGCCGGTATTATCCTCCGGACGTTGGTGCCGAAAGATTCCCGCCCGCATGTGGAAAAGCGCCTGGATGTGGTGGGCTACGGGTTCTTGATCCCGATTTTCTTCATCTGCTCCGGCATGGCGATCAGCGTGAAGGACGTGGCCCAGGCCCCATGGGGTGTGCTGGTTGTGGTGGGTGTGATCCTGGTGGCCCGCGGTATGCCGATCTTCCTGCACGAACTCTTCCGGGATACCGGCTCTGGGATCAAGGACGCGCGGGAAAAGCTCCAGTTGGGCCTGTATTCTGCCACGGGCCTGCCGATCATCGTGGCCGTGACGGAGGTGGCCACGAAGGCGGAGCTCCTTTCCCAGCAGCGGGCCTCCATTTTGGTGGCCGGTGGCGCGGCGACGGTGCTGATCTTCCCGCTCTTGGCTGCGGCGCTCCAGCCGAAGAGCGAGCGCTCACTCTAGGTGGCTTGTGCGTAGTCGCTTTGAGTTGCTTGTGGGAGGACGGATTTGGGATGTGTGTGCGTGGTCGTTTTAGGTGGCCCGTGTGTGGGGATTGCGTGGGGTCAACGGGTTACTTACCCGTGTGGGCGGGGTGCTAAAGTATGTGTGTTGCGAGCGCCCCGAGGTGGGTGCGAGCAAGTTTTGCCCTAGTAGCTCAGTGGATAGAGCACGGCTCTCCTAAAGCCGGTGTCGGAGGTTCGATTCCTCTCTGGGGCACTTTTTCTTTGGTGCTGGTGGGGTGGGGGCTGGTTGAGGGTTGGGGATTCAAAAGTTGCTCGGAGCCCAGCCCAGCTCTCCCCTTCGAGTCTTCCAAAACCTTAGTCCCAAGGCCCCTTTCCCTTCACTTCTTAGCCCCAAGACCCATTCCTTTAAGCGCCACGACCTGCGTCCCCGGGCCCCACACTCCCCCAGGGGCTGTCAAGGCACAAGAACAAATCTTGTCAAGGCACGTTACGAGAATTCGGGCGAAAAGTGGATCAGAGGCTTGACGTAATTTATGCCTTCGGCTTGACAGACCCTGGCCTGGAAAAATACAGCTCCCAGAGCGCAGAAACGAAGCTCTAGTTACACCCGTAGCCTAGGCATGTGCCATGTTTAGAGTTCATTCTGGCGCCAACTAACCTACACCCCGAACGCAAATTCGATCATGCGACAGGCATTGTCACACCCGCTGCTTAGGATCACCATAAAGCCAGCACCACTGGTGGCCTACACCAATTTCAATCTTGAGCTGCATCACATGCAGCTCAAGACAGCTAGCAAACCAGAACAACTGGCGGCCTCCACAACCAAGGAAGTAGAGTATGAGCTATGAAAATGATCCACACCACCCTGAACGAGATGGGCAGGATCAACATGCAACAAAGCCACCGAGTGATCCAAGCGGCCCAGGAAGCCCGTCTGCGTTCGAAGACCCGCACGGCAAGAGCCTTCAACCACGTGGGGGGCAATATCCAGGCCCAGATCAATCGCCACTCACAGGGCTAGACGCGGTCTCCGAGACAACACTTGTCGGGTTCACCGGGCCGATCCCACCTCCGTACATCATCGAAGAATACAACCGGATTGCACCTGGATCCGGAACCAGAATCCTCAATGATGCGCACGATGACTCTGTAGAGGACCGTCGTATAACCCGAGAAGCCTTCGAACACACAAAGCGAGATGCTTGGCTTCGGCTCTGGATCGCTGCAGCAGTCCTTTTCTTCTGTCTCCTAGGGATCATCGCCTGCTTAGCAATTTTCGACCCTCCCGAGTCAATAGCTGGGGCAACTTTATTTAGCCTGGGCGCGGTGGCCTCCGTAGTGAAAGAAATCTTGAATGGTCCAGGATCTCAAGAATCCCGGCGTGATGAAATTCGGTGACCCCACCCCGCCCCTCTTGATACCGTGGAGGAATGCCCCAACCAGCAGAAATACAGCCCGATGTGCGCATCGCCGGCGCGCGCCAGAACAACCTGAAGAACATTGACCTCTCCGTTCCACGCGATGCGCTGGTGGTGTTCACAGGCGTTTCTGGATCCGGCAAGTCCTCGCTGGCCTTCGGCACCCTCTACGCGGAGTCTCAGCGCAGATACTTGGAGTCCGTCGCCCCCTATGCCCGCCGCCTCATCGACCAAGCTGGCGTGCCGGACGTGGACTCCATCACGGGCATGCCGCCTGCCGTCGCCCTCCAACAAGCCCGCGGCGCGGGAGGCAGCCGCTCCACCGTCGGCAGCATCACCACCCTCTCCAGCCTGGTGAGGATGCTGTACTCCCGCGCGGGTGAGTACCCGGACAACCAAGATCTTCTGCTCGCCGAAGAGTTTTCCACCAACACCGTCCAAGGCGCCTGCCCGGAATGCCACGGCATCGGCAAGGTCTATGACGTGGCGGAGGAGGCCATGGTGCCGGACCCCACGCTAACCTTGCGGGAACGTGCCATCGCCTCCTGGCCCACCGCCTGGCACGGCCAGCAGCTCCGGGACACCCTCGTCAGCTTGGGCTATGACGTAGATGTCCCCTGGCAGGACCTGCCCAAGGAGCAGCGGGATTGGATCCTCTACACGGAACAGACTCCCTCCGTGCCCGTCTACTCCCGCCTCACCCTCGAAGAGTCACAGCAGGCAGCGGCGCGTGGCGATGAGCCGAACTACACCGGCACCTACGTGGGAGCGCGCAAGTACGTGCTGGACACGTTCGCGAACACCAAGTCCGCCTCGATGAAGAAGAAGGTCTCCCGCTTCCTCACCGTCGCCACGTGCCCGCTGTGCCGCGGCAAGAAGCTCAAACCGGAGGCACTCACCGTCACCTTCGGCGGGCTGGACATCGCGGACTTCTCCGCGCTCCCCCTCCGGGAAGCACTCGCCCACCTGAACAAGTCCAACACCACCGAGGCCGGCCACCGCCTCATCGAAGGCCTCATCCCGCGCATCACGCCCATCGTGGAGCTGGGGCTGGGCTACCTTTCGCTGGACCGCACCACCCCCACACTCTCCGGCGGTGAGCTGCAACGTCTGCGCCTGGCTACCCAGCTCACCAGCGACCTCTTCGGCGTGGTGTACGTCCTGGACGAGCCCAGCTCCGGGCTCCACCCGCAGGACATTTCCGCCCTCATGCGCATCCTTGAGGGCCTCAAGGCCCGCGGGAACTCCCTGTTCGTCGTGGAGCACAATGTGGAGATCATGCGGCAGGCGGACTGGCTGGTGGACATCGGCCCAGCCGCTGGCGAACGCGGCGGCCGCGTGGTGCATTCCGGGCCTCCGGAGGAGCTCAAGCACATCGCAGAGTCCGCCACCCGCGGCTACATGTTCGGCGGCGCTGGCCTTCCTCCCCACACGCCCCGCACCCCGGCCGGGTGGTTGGAGCTGCAGGGCGTGCACCGCAACAACGTGCAAGGCATCTCAGCCCGCTTCCCCATCGGCGCGATGATCGCCGTGACGGGCGTGTCCGGTTCCGGCAAGTCTTCCCTGGTCAGCCAGGCATTGCCGGAACTCGTGCTCGCCCACCTCCCCGGCACCACCCGGGCCGCCAGTTCCGATGACCCCGCCCCACGGACGAGGATCTCCTGCTCGCGGAGGATCCCGGCGAGACCCGCGGCGAGCTCCGCGGTGACCTCCAGCGCATCCGCCGCGTCGTCACCATTGATCAGAAGCCCATCGGCCGCACACCTCGGTCTAATGTGGCCACGTACACGGGTCTTTTTGATATTGTGCGACGCCGCTACGCCTCAACCCCCGCCGCCAAGCAACGTGGTCTTAAGCCGGGAACCTTTTCCTTCAATGTCTCGGGCGGTCGCTGCCCGCACTGTGACGGCGAGGGTCACGTGATGGTGGAATTACTCTTCCTGCCTTCGGTGTACACGGAATGCCCCATCTGCCACGGCACGCGCTACAAGGAGTCCACTCTGGAGGTCACCTGGCACGGCAAGAATATTGCGGAGGTGCTGGGCATGACGGTGGAGCAGGCCCATGAGTTCTTCGCCGAGGAGTATGACATCATGCGTTCGCTGGACGCGCTGATGGACGTGGGTCTGGGTTACCTGCGCTTAGGGCAGCCCGCCACGGAGCTCTCCGGGGGCGAGGCCCAGCGCGTGAAGCTCGCCAGCGAGCTGCAGCGCGCCCAGCGCGGGGATACGCTCTATATCTTGGACGAGCCCACGACGGGGCTGCACTGCGCGGATGCGGACCGGCTGATGAACCACCTCCACACGCTGGTGGATGCGGGTAACACGGTGGTGATGGTGGAGCTGGACATGCGTGTGGTCGCCAACGTGGATCACGTCATCGATCTTGGCCCCGGCGCGGGTGACGAGGGCGGGCAGGTGATGGCCGTCGGCACCCCGCAGGAGGTGGCGGCGGGTGGGAGCACGTCCGCTCCATTTTTGGCGAAGGAGCTAGCCCAAGAACTGGCCCAAAAACTCGCCTAAGAACTGGCCTAGTTCCCGTCGTGCCCCTTGAGCAGCTGGCTGAAGTCCGTGACGTTCATGTCCACGTTGGTGCCAGACGTCCTTGCCCGGTGGGTGGATTCGTCCGGACCGAAGCCCACCACGGAGCCGGTTTCCGCCACCATGTAGCCGGCCAGCTCCGCCGCCGCGCGGTTCACCCGGCGCGTGAGGTCGGTTTGTGCCCCGAAGTCCTCGGTGGCGGCGAACACGCCGGTGGGCATCACTGTTGCACGCAGGTAGGTGAACAACGGCCGCATGGCGTAGTCCAGTACCAGCGCGTGCCGCGGCGTGCCGGCGGTTGCCGCCAGCAGCACCGGCATGCCGTTGAGCGAGTCCGTGTCCAGGGCGTCCATGAACATCTTGAACAGCCCGGAGTAGCTGGCGGTGAACACCGGCGTGGCAGCGATGATGCCATCGGCACCGGAGACCTTGTCCTGGGCCTCCTTCAACGCGGCGCTGGAGATGCCCGTGGTCATCACGCCGGCCAGATCCGTGGCGTAATCACGCAGGTCGAGGTACTCAACATCAAGCCCCTCGCCGCGCTTGGAAACCTGCGCCTCCACGGCACCGGCAACCTGCTCCGCCAGCATGCGGGTGGTGGATGGGGTGGATAGCCCCGCGTTCAAGACAATGAGTTTCTTCATTACTCTTCATCCTTTCCGGGGATCACGGCGGGCTGCACCTGGTGGTGCTTGGCGTCCGGTCCTGCGACCACCAGGCTGGCGTGGGTCGGCGGGTCGGAGGGCACGTGCTCGGGGCGGCGGGCCTCGAACTCCTTGCGCAGCACCGGCACAACTTCCTTACCCAGGATCTCGATCTGCTCCAGCACCACGTCCTGCGGCAGCCCGGCGTGGTCCACGAGGAACAGCTGGCGCTGGTAGTCACCCACGGCATCCGCGTAGCCCAGGTACCGCTCGATAACCTGTTCAGGCGTGCCCACTGTCAACGGCGTGATCTCCTCGAAGTCTTCCAAGGAGGGCCCGTGCCCGTAGACCGGTGCGTTGTTGAAGTAGGGGCGGAAGAAGTCCTTCGCCTCCTTTTCGCTATCGGCCATAAATACCTGCCCGCCGAGGCCCACGATGGCCTGGTCTGCCCGGCCGTGGCCGTAGTGTTCGAAGCGCTGGCGGTAGAGGTTGACCATCTGCTGGGTGTGCTCGATGTTCCAGAAGATGTGGTTGTGGAAGAACCCGTCTCCGTAGAAGGCCGCCTGTTCTGCGACCTCGGTGGAGCGGATGGATCCGTGCCACACGAACGGCGGGGTATCGTCCAGGGGTCGCGGGGTGGAGGTGAAGGAGTGTAGCGGGGTGCGGAATTCGCCCTTCCAGTTGACGTTGGTTTCGCGCCATAATCGCCGCAGCAGGTGGTAGTTCTCGATGGCCAGCGGGATGCCCTTGCGGATGTCCGCGCCGAACCAGGGGTAGACTGCGCCGGTGTTGCCGCGGCCCATCATGAGGTCCAACCGGCCACCCGCGAGGTGCTGTGCGTAGGCGTAATCTTCCGCGATGCGCACCGGATCCGTGGTCGTAATAAGCGTGGTGGAGGTGCTGAGCTGCAGCTTCTCCGTCTGCGCTGCGATGTTGGCTAACAAGACCGGCGGGTTGGCCGGCGCCACGAAGGGCGGGTTGTGGTGCTGGCCGGTGGCAAACACGTCCAGCCCCACTTCCTCGACCTTCTTCGCGATCTCTACGGTGTTGTTAATACGTTCGTGTTCTGTGACCACCTTGCCCGTCGTGGGATCTGGGGTGATGTCTCCGATTGTCATGATTCCGAATTGCATGTCTCCATTATGTACCCATATAGTTGATATATCAACTATTCCAGTCTTTCACCTCTCCCTTATCCGCATTTACACTGGTAGACATGCATGATCACGCCATCCCCGAGCGCCTCCTTCCCCATCTCACAGCCTCCAGCCACATCCTCGATGTCGGTTGCGGCCACGGCGAGCTCACCCACCTTCTCGCCGCTCACGTGGTTGGGCTCGGCGGCCAGGCAAGCCAGGTTGTGGGTGTGGATCTTTCTTTTGATAGCGACGCCACCTCGCACCCCACCTCCCCCACCACCCCAGATGGGACACACACCCAGCCCGCCTTCACAGAAGGAAGCATCCTCGACCTCCCCTTCAGCAATGATTCAGTCGACGTGATCCTCGCCTCCCAGGTGCTGCACCACGTCACTGATCCCGTCGCAGCGCTTCGTGAGTGCTCTCGCGTGCTGCGACCGGGTGGAATCATCCTGGCCAAAGACCTCGATTTCGGCGCGATGACCTGGTACCCGCCCCACCCCGGCCTGAGCCGATGGAGGGCAGTGTTCACCGTGGCGGCGTCGCTGGAAAACATGGAACCCAACGGCGGCCGCCACCTCCCGACCTGGTGCACGAAAGCGGGCCTGGATATTGAGCATGTGGGCGGCGACCTGCAAACCTACGGAACCACAGACAACCGCGCAGCCTTCGCCGAGAAATGGTCCGACCGAGTGGACGAGGACCGCTTTCGTGACAAAGCCGCACGTGCGCTGGGCGACCCAGATGGACCAACGGGCGCCATGTCCACCAGCGCGATCGAGCAGATGCTCGCCGGTTGGCGCGAGTGGTCCGAGACCCCCGGCGCGGTGATGACAATGCCCATTATTGAGGTACTGGCCCGCCTACCCAGGTAGGGTAAATCCCCATGAAGACAACCTCCGAACACGCATCCAAGGCTGCCAATCACCCCGCGCTGGTCACACTCGCGCGGGCCGGGTTTGTGACCTCAGGTTTGCTGCACATCCTCATCGGCTGGATCGCTGTGCGCGTGGCCACCGGAAGTACGGACGGCGGCGGCGAGGAGGCCTCCAACTCCGGCGCGCTGGCGCAGATCGCCGAAACACCCGGCGGCCAGGTGCTGCTGTGGGTGATGGTGGCAGGCCTTGCCGGGCTAGGCCTGTGGCGCTTGACCACGATCTTCATCGCGCAGGAGGCGAAAGACAAGGCGCGCGGGGCGATCTTGGGCGTCATCATGTTCTCCCTGGCTTTCACAACGTCCACCTTCGCGCGCGGACAGAAGTCCTCTGACTCTGGCAAGGCCAAGGACGTCACCGGGGACGTGCTGGCGATGCCTTTCGGCAAGTGGGCGGTGATCATCGCCGGGCTCGTCGTCATCGGGGTTGGCGCCTACGGCATCTACAAGGGTGCGACGCGAAAGTTCAAGGAGGAACTTGAGGCCGGGACCACCAGCGGAAACGTGGGTACAGCGATTGTAGCCATCGGCACCTTCGGGTACGTCGCCCGCGGCGTGGCGTTCGGCACCCTGGGCGTGCTCATCGTCCAGGCGGCGCTCACCAACGACCCAGAAAAGGCTGGTGGCCTGGATGCAGCGCTGCGTACTTTGAGTGCGCAGCCTTACGGCATGGCGCTGCTGATCCTCGTGGGCCTGGGCTTTGCCGCCTACGGTGTCTACTCCATCGCCAGGGCACGCTACGCCGAAGAGATCTAAAACCCGAAACCCCGGCGATTTAGCTATTGCCAGGGATCGTTCCGGGGTCTTCGGGAAAGAATCTACTGTTGTTGGGGGATTCAGTCAAGGGAGGGGGAATATGCAAGACCAGACACGGATACGCAGCCGCGTGAGAGTTGCGCTTAGCTCCAGTCACCTAGCTACGTTTCAACAAGCCTGCCAGTCGGACGAGGCAGCCCTCGACCTTTACAAGTGGAATGTGAAAGCGTCCGCTGGAGTCTTGGAACTCACCGGCATTGTTGAAGTATTTCTGAGAAACGCGCTCGACCAAACGCTGACGGATTGGATGCACACACAGGACCACCAAGAATCATGGATCGATTCCGTGCCGCTCAATCAGCGAGGAAAGGCCGACATTGCAACTGCCAAAACTCGAGCAAGCCGACGGCGCCGAGCCTACACCCACAATGACATCATCGCTGAGCTCAGTTTCGGATTTTGGCGCTACCTGCTCGAAAACAGGTATTACACCTCACTCTGGATCCCAGCCATCCACAAAGCTTTTCCCAATGCGAGCACCGACCTGCGTAGAAGGGCGAACGACGTTCAACTAATCGTCAGAGGCCTGCATGAGCTTCGCAATAGAGCGGCTCATCATGAACCAATTATTACCCGCAATCTTAGAAATGACGTCACTAACGCACTGCTCCTACTTGAATGGATCGACCCAGCGCTACGGATATGGACGAAAGAAATTTTGCTACTTCCCACCATCATTGAACAAAACCCCCAAGGTTAAGAACCTAGAGCGCGGTTGAGGCGCTCCAACTTGCCCTCCAACTCGCCCGTGTGGCCGGGGCGGATATCCGCCTTCACCACCAAAGAGACGCGGGGGCCGAACTGCCCCACCGCCTCCGTCGCACGCTTGATCACGTCCATACACTCATCCCACTCCCCCTCGATCGTGGTGAACATGGGGTCAGTGCGGTTGGGAAGGCCGGACTCGCGGACGATCTTCACCGCGGCGGCAACGGCTTCATGGACAGAAGCATCGGGGTTATCTCCGCCGGAAGGCGCAACACTAAAAGCAAATAACATATGACCCAGATTACTTGCCCGTAAACGCTGGTGCACGCCCCTGTAGCCGTGCCGCCCGGGCCTCAGCAGCGTCCGCACTAGCCCAGGCTTGCGACATGAGCTCGTCCAGCACAGGATCGCTGGCCGGATTTGGGCTGTTCAGCACCCTCTTGGAGTGCTCCATGCTAAGCGGTGCTTGCTCCGCAATGGTCTGGGCGTAAGCAAGGGAGTCGGTGGTGCCGTCGCCCACAAAAGAAGCAAACCCCACGGCCGCAGCCTGTTCGGCACCCACCTTAGCCCCGCCCACCATGATATTGCGCGCCCATGCGCCGCCCAGCAGGTCCTTGAGGCGCAGGTGCGTCCAAGTATCGAGGGCGAATCCGTGGGCTGCCGCCGGCACCCACACAGCCCCCTTCGGGCCGAAAACCCGCAGGTCACAAGCCAACGCTAGCTGGCACCCCGCGCCCACCGCGGGCCCGTGGATATCAGCGATCACTGGGACCGGCGCGTCCAGCACGGCCTGCAACATGGACTGCAGCGCGCCGAAGAAATCTGGAGAGTACACCCCACCGGAAAGATCCGCCCCCGCGCTGAAAGCCGGCCCCTCACCGCGGAGAAGAATCACGCGGCGGCCGGCATCCACGTGCTCGCGAACCCCGCACGCGACCTCCGTGGCAAGCGCTGCGGTGATGGCGTTGCGTTTCTCCGGCCGGTTGAGAGTGATGACCCCGACCTTGCCATGGGCACCCACCGCAACATGCGAATATTTTGCGCTCATAAGCGCTTAATTTACCGCACAGCTACTCTGCGGAGGTACCAGTATTGAAATCTCGCGGATCGGGGCCCACGCGGCCGTCTTCGCGGTCCAGGTCATTGATCGCCTTGACTTCATCATCGGTCAGCTCGAAGCCGAAGACATCGAAGTTCTCCCGCACGCGCTCCTCCTTGGAGGAACGGGGAATGACCACATCGCCGCGCTGAATGTGCCAGCGGATGATCGCCTGCGCCACAGTAGCCCCGTGGTTCGCCGCGATCTTCGCGATGGTGGGGTCCAGCAGGTTTTGCCCCTGCCCCAGCGGCGACCAGGACTCGGTGACGATGCCACGGGCCTTGTTGTCCGCGCGCTGCTCCACCTGGCTGAACCCGGGGTGGATCTCGATCTGGTTCACAGCCGGGGTGTGGCCGGCCTTCTTCAGATCATCGAGGGCCTCGGGGTAGAAGTTGCACACGCCGATAGACTTCGCGCGGCCGGACTCCCTGATCTTCACCATGTCCTCATAGGCCTGCACGTACGTGCCAGCGGCCGGGCACGGCCAGTGGAGGAGGTAGAGGTCCACGTAATCCAGGCCCAGGTTGTCCAGGGACTTAGCGAAGGCTTCTTCCACATTCTCTTGATCCGCATTCCACAGCTTGGTGGTAACGAACAGGTCAGCGCGACTGACCTCACCGGCGATCACAGCGTCCGCGATGGCGTGGCCCACGGGCTGCTCATTGCCGTAGATCGCTGCAGTATCGATGTGGCGGTAGCCAGCCTTGATGGCAGCGCGGACTGACGAGTACGTGTCCTGGTCGTTGAGCTGCCACACGCCCAGGCCTAACTGTGGGATCTGGTTGCCATCAGCGAGCTCGACCATGGGAGCGCGGGTGGCAGTAGCGTCAGCGGACTGATTCTCTTCAGAGCTATTCTCAGAAATAGACATGCCCCCATTAGTACTCCTCTTTAACGGAGTCCGCTTGGGGGCAGGTGCGCAACTGGCGCGCTCTGGGGAGAGCGCTTCACGTGAGCGCTGGCGGGGCTAGCCGTGCGTTACTTCGCGTCCAGCAGGTCAATGATGAAGACCAACGTGCGCCCGGACAAGGGGTGACCCATGCCAGCAGGACCGTAAGCCTTCTCCGGCGGGATCGTCAGCTTGCGGCGGCCACCCACCTTCATGCCAGGGATGCCCTCTTGCCAGCCGGCAATGAGACCGGAGAGCGGGAAGCTGATGGACTCGCCACGATCCCAGGAGGAGTCAAACTCCTCACCGGTTTCGAAGTCCACGCCCACGTAGTGGACCTCCACGAAGCCGCCGGCTTGAGCCTCAGCGCCATCACCCACGGTGATGTCCTCCACCACCAGGTCTTCTGGCGCGGGGCCGGAGGCGCGGTCTACTTGTGGCTTGGTCATGGGAATCTACTCCTTTATGCCTTACTTGCCTTAAACCACCTCAACATTAGCAAAACCACCCCACCTCTGACGTGAATTCAGGGCGTGGGGTGGTGTGAGGCGCTCCACACACAGTGCAGCGCAACCGGCAAAGATTTAGAGCTTGCGCTCTGCGGAACCGGTGTAGATCTGGCGCGGGCGGTTGATCTTGGCGGTCGGATCGTTGACCTGCTCCAGGTAGTGAGCGATCCAGCCCGGCAGGCGGCCCATGGCGAACAGCACGGTGAAGAAGTCCGTGGGGAAGCCCATGGCGCGGTAGATCAGGCCGGTGTAGAAGTCAACGTTCGGGTACAGCTTGCGGTCGATGAAGTAGTCATCAGCCAGAGCGATCTCCTCCAGCTTCATGGCCAGATCCAGCAGCTCGTCCCCGCCGAGGTGCTCCAGGATCTCGTGTGCGGACTCCTTGACGATGGCCGCGCGAGGATCGTAGTTCTTGTACACGCGGTGGCCGAAGCCCATCAGCTTCACGCCGGGCTCCTTGTTCTTCACGCGGTTCATGAAGTCCGTTGCGTCGCCACCGTTGTTGTTGATTTCCTCCAACATCTCCAGAACGGCCTGGTTTGCACCGCCGTGCAGCGGGCCGGACAGGGCGTTGATGCCAGCGGCGATGGAGACGAACATGTTGGCCTGGGAGGAGCCAACCATACGCACGGTGGAGGTGGAGCAGTTCTGCTCGTGATCAGCGTGCAGGATGAGCAGTTTGTCCAGGGCCTTGGTCATCACCGGGTCGGCCTCGTAAGGCTCGGTCGGGTAGCCGAACATCTGGCGCAGGAAGTTCTGGCGCGCGTTGAGGGAGTTGTCCGGGTACATGTAGGGCTTGCCCTTGGATGCACGATAGGCGTATGCGGCCAGCATCGGCACCTTAGCCATCAGGCGGTAGGTGTTGAGCTTCTGGTGATCCTTGTTCAGCGGATCCAGGGAGTCCTGGTAGTAGGTGGACAGGATGTTGAGGGAGGAGGCCAGCACGCTCATGGGGTGAGCGTCGCGCGGGAATACACGGAACTGTGCCTTGAAGTCCTCATCCAGCAGGGTGTGCTTGCGGATGTTCTGGTTGAACTCTTCTGCCTGCTCCTTGTTCGGCAGCTCGCCGTTGATCAGCAGGTAGGAGACTTCGTTGAACGTGGCGTTGTTCGCCAGGTCAGCGATGTCATAGCCGCGGTAGCGCAGGATGCCGTTTGCACCATCAATGTAGGTGATGGCGGACTCCGTGGAGCCGGTGTTCATGTAGCCCGGATCCAGGGTGGTCAGGCCAGTCTCTGCCAGCATCTTGCCCAGTGCAACACCGTCATTGCCTTCGGTGGCGCGGACGATGTCCATTTCGAACTCTCCACCCGGGTAGTGGAGTACGGCCTTGTCCTGATTATCGGTAGCCATTGACATCCCTTTCTGAATGTTCACGTGCTTTTAGTTTCCAAGCGTGTACCAGTTTATAGCGTTATACCCAGCTGCCGGCAGGGCGGGGGTCTGAGCGGGGGCACCAGCGGCCCGCAGTGTGCTGCCTTACCCTGCCGTTTTCTGCCTGCGAGCCCTTCGAGCTCGCCGTGGGACACCACACATTCTAGCCAATCTGTGAGCTGAATGACATCCACAAGTTTATGTGTATAGATGAATTACCCCCACTTTCGTGGGTTTCACTTATAATTTTGCACCTTTTCCTCGCTTTATGCCCGCCCCCGCAGGCAGACCGTCTAGTCTGGGTAGCACACCTTCGTACCGGCGATTTTTTAAGGATTCCACCCGTGAGCGATTCTTTCCCCACCCTGCCTCAAGACCTCATCCCCACTGACGGCCGCTTCGGCTGTGGCCCGTCCAAGGTGCGCACCGCGCAGCTGCAGTCCATCCAGGACAACGCGGCAATTATGGGCACGTCCCACCGCCAGGCTGGCGTGAAGGACGTCGTTGGCTCTGTACGCGAGGGGCTGACAGAACTCTTCAGCCTGCCTGATGGCTACGAGATCGTCCTATCTTTGGGTGGCGCCACCGCGTTCTGGGACGCGGCCTCCTTCGGCCTGATCCGCAACAAGTCCGCCCACCTCACCTATGGCGAGTTCTCCGGCAAGTTCGCCTCCGTGTCTAAGAAGGCTCCCTGGCTGGAGGAGCCACAGGTCATCGCTGCAGAACCAGGCACCGCCCCCTCTCCCGCCGAACTCGATGGCACGGACGCAGACCTCGTCGGTTGGGCCCACAATGAAACCTCCACCGGCGCCATGGTGCCGGTAACCCGCCCGAACACAGACGCCCTGGTCGCCATCGACGCCACCTCCGGCGCCGGCGGCCTTCCCGTGGACATGACCCAGGCCGATGTCTACTACTTCAGCCCTCAGAAGTGCTTCGCCTCTGATGGTGGCCTGTGGCTGGCCGCCTTCTCCCCCGCCGCGCTGGACCGCGTGGAGGAGATCGCCGCCACGAATCGTTACATCCCAGCCTTTTTGGATCTCAAGACCGCCGTGGATAACTCCCGCAAGAACCAGACCTACAACACTCCTGCCGTGGGTACGTTGCTCATGCTGGATGACCAGGTCAAGTGGATGAACGCCAACGGTGGCTTGGAGGGCATGGTCGCCCGCACCACTGAGTCTTCTCAGACGTTGTACGACTGGGCAAAGTCCCGCCCAGAGGCCACCCCGTTCGTCTCCGAGCCTTCTGCCCGCTCTCTGGTTGTCGGCACCATTGATTTCTCCGATGAGATTGATGCCGCCAAGATCGCCAAGATCCTTCGCGCCAACGGCGTGCTGGATACGGAGCCCTACCGCAAGTTGGGCCGCAATCAGCTGCGCATTGGCATGTTCCCTGCCATCGAGCCTGCGGACATCGCCACCCTCACTAAGGCCATCGACCACATTATCGATGGTGGCCACGCGAAAGCCTAAACCTTTAGCTAAGGTTGGGAGTAATACCTAGTTTTTCCGTCAAGCAGGAGGATCGTCCCGTGCAAGAGCTGAAGTTCGTGGCAGCCGAAAGCGATGCCTCGTCGCTGGTGCTGCGCGCGGTTGATTCCGAGCAGGACTTTTTTCTCCCGCTGACGGATGAGCTTGTTTCTTTTGTGGGCGACGCCGCCGCCGGTTCAACCCCCTCCCCCGTCATAGCGCCCGCAAGCGCCAGCAACCCCCAGTTGGAGCCTGTGGGGGAAGAAGAGGACACTAAGCTCGCACGCCCGCACCGCGCGCGCATTAAGCTCAGTCCACGGGAAATCCAGGATAGGATCCGCCATGGTGCGTCCGTGGCTGAATTGGCGGAAGAGGCCGATACGGACGAGTCCCGCATTGAACCTTATGCGTGGCCCATCCTGCAGGAACGTTCCCGCATCGCTGAGCTCGCGCGTTCCACGTACCCGGTGAGCACCGAAGGCCCAAATGAGCTGACGCTGTGGGAAGTCCTGGCCACAGCCCTGGCCGCCCGCGGTGAGAACTTGGCGGATGCCTCCTGGGACGCCTACCAAAATCCCTCCCGCAAATGG
The DNA here is from genome assembly GCA_019114175.1 of Candidatus Corynebacterium gallistercoris. Taxonomy (GTDB): domain Bacteria; phylum Actinomycetota; class Actinomycetes; order Mycobacteriales; family Mycobacteriaceae; genus Corynebacterium; species Corynebacterium gallistercoris. The sequence goes on along the minus strand of DXFZ01000009.1, from coordinate 6,663 downwards.
GTTGCCGCAGTGCGGTGGGACAAGGAATTGGCTGGCCGCACCTCCGCGCACGTGGCGGAATTCTTGCTGGAGTTGGATCAGCCTGGCCCGTCTTTGGCGCACCCGGCCAACAGCATCGCCGGTGACCTGGTGGATCCCCGCTTCGGTCAGCCAGTCCGCAGCGTCACCCCGGTTACTACCCTTCCCTCACGCGAGGTCGCTGAGAACGAAGATGGTGCCCCCGCACCCGAACAAGAAGCTGCACCGGCCCCAGAGCGGGACATGGAACAGACTGACGAGTTCCTCTTGCACCCACGCCAGGATCAGGAGCGCCGCGGCCGCAAGCGCAAGGCTGTGACCCCGCATTGGGAGGACGTGCTGCTGGGCGTGCGAACAAACCCCAAGAAGAAGAAATAACAGAAGTAGGAGCCCTCCAGTGACCCTTGTGACTCTGTGGTTCGTGACAGCTGCACAGCCACGCACCGTGGTGGATGCCGAACCGCAGGCTGATAGGGGCTTCGCCCGTAAGTATTTGGCCCAGCTCAATCCAGCGTGGCCGCTCACGCACATTGGGGACTTCGATATGACCCGCAGCGCCGCGCCGGATCAACACGAGTTTTACATTGGGGGCTATCCAGGGTTGTCGGTCGTCCAGACCATCATCCCGGGACTACACAAGCTTTCCGAGCTTCCGGAGCGCTACCGGATCCTCGTATCCGCTTCAGATGTGTACGCCACCGCGGTGGCTGACCCGAATACTGTTGAAGGGTCAATGGCCGATGCAATAGTTCCGGAAGGCGCTCTGGAACCCAGCACCCCCGACTTCAGCACTTTTGGCGGCTTCGCGCATTGGGCAGGTGGCACCTTGAAGAGGTCCTTCTGCGCCACGCGGGAAACCGTCTTTGAGGACATCGGCCTGCCTTATCCTTTTGAACTCAAGTTCTGGGATGAGGCTGAAGAAGTCAAGGGGATTCAGCTACCTTTCAACCCCGCGAAGGCCGCACGCATTGCCCAGGAGGACTGGCTGGGCTTCCAACTCAGTCCGGAGGGACCGGAGATCTCAGTGGCCGCATTCGCCGTGGATGGCAGGCCAGAGGCTAAGTCCAGTGAATACGATGGTCTCACTCACCCCTGGGTCGTCTCCTCCGGGGCTGTGGTCGATGCGGCGGAGCCAGGGTATGACGACTACGCAGGCCGCGCACCCGAGGCAGAACCCACTGGCAAGGAAGTAGCGAAGAATGTCGCCAGTAGCCTGGCCTCCACCGCCGCGAACGGTATCCGCGGCGGTATCAAGGGTCTGCGTAAGCTTTCCACGTCCATAGGTGATGAAGTGCGCCGGCGGGCCCGCGGGAACTAACCCGCCCTTCCTTGCTAGAGCCACCCCTATCTACACAGAGTTAGCTAACACCCAATGCCCCCACTTGGGTGCATACGAAAGTATACAATTTTCAACTCCGAGTTCAACAAGCTCACAAAGGTTTTACAATTGGATTCAACATCCCTCACCGAAAGGATTATCCAGTTGAAGAACAAGGCTCTCAGTATCGGCGCACTTGTCTGTGCATGCAGCCTCTCGCTCGCTCCCCTTGCCGAAGCTCAACCTGCCGACCAACTCTCCCAAAAATCCATCCAGGCTACGGCTTTATGCGATGAGGGATTCCCTCACGCTGCGGACCAAGAGCGGCACCCACAAAAGGCGCAAAAGCTTGTTGAGAATCCAACGTTCAAGAGCTTGGCCGCACGAATTCATTCCACGCCTACAGACCTTGCTCATGACATCGCGCTCTACTTTACTGAAGATGAGGTGTAACGCCTGTTCATCGCGGGATTGGAAAAAATCATGGACCTGCCAAATCCACGCTAAGGAGCAGGATCGCCCCCTTTGGCCTAAAGTGCAATAAAGCTCGCGCGGGGTGGGCACTTTACCAAGCTCACGGATTCCTAGCCTGCGCTCCTGCGGGCATTGCTAATCCGATTGCAGGTGCAGTGTGCCGAATCCTCAAGGGAGCCGGTGGCGCTGCTGTGGATTTCAATAAACTTTGCAAGTAGACCGGGAGGAAAACTCGTGAGTTTTTGGAAATTCATCACCACTGGAATTGCAGGGGCAGAGAACCGACTGCACAAAAAACTTATCTACTCCACGTCGATAATATCTTTTTTCGTCGCAGTCATCTTTGCCGGCCTCACCGCCACCCTTACTGGTGGGAGTATTCCGCTTATTGCACTCTCAATAGCACTATCCTCCTTGGGGGTCTACATCATCGGCTACATCGTCTACGTCGAAAAGAGCTAGATTGCGGCGTAGAAGCCGATCGCCGCGGCGGTCGCCACGTTAAGGGAATCGGTTCCCGGCATCATGGGGATCGCCGCGCGCATGTCTGCGGCACGCATCGCGTGTTCAGTGAGGCCAGGCCCCTCCGCACCAACCATGATGGCGATCCTGGGGGCAGCACCCTCCACACCCTGCGCCTTCATACGCTCGGCGCTGAGCTCGCGAGCCTGCACAATCGCCTCCTGTAGTGTGGTGTCAGTATTCGGCGTGAGCGCTACCACCACATACCCGCGCGCCGTGAGCGCGCCAAGGCCGTGCTGCCATGTCGTCGTCTTCCCCTCGAAGCGCGCGAACGGAGTGCGCAGTACGTGCCCCATGCTCACCCGCACACTGCGCCGGTAGAGCGGATCCGCCGTAGCCGCGCCGAACAGCACCGCGTCCACCCCCAGGCCGGCAGCGTTCCTAAACAGAGCGCCAATGTTCTCGTGATCCCCCACGCCCTCCAGCACGGCCACAATACTCCCCCGGCCACTGCCCTGGCTGTCAGCTTCTACCTGGTCCAGAACCTCGTCCACGCTCCACTCTGGGGCGCGGTCCGCCGCGGCCACCAGACCTCGGTGCATGTCGAAACCGGCGACCTCTTTCAAGGTGTCCCGGCTGACCTCATACATCACCGGAGCAGGGGTATGAGCGGGGAGGGCGGTGGTGACGTCGCCCTCTAAAAAAGAAGCCAACCGCGAACCGTAACCAACAATGCAACGGACGGGAAACCTGCTGACCAGAAGCCGCAAAACCACCAGAGGCCCCTCGGCAATGACAAGGCCCTTCCCACCGGGGAGATCCGGGCGCCTATCGGAAGAGTTCAGGTTGCGAATATCGTCCAGGCGGGGATCTGCCGGGTCCTCAATGAAGACCGGGGTGGGAAGGGCACTCATGCCGATCAAGATTAGTTGATGACATCCATGACTGGGTCAACGGCGAAGTACACCACAAACATTGCCGCCACGATGTACAGCAGCGGGTGAACCTTCTTCGCGTTACCACCGACCATCGCCATGACCACGTAAGCGATGAAGCCCACACCGATGCCGTTAGCGATGGAGTAGGTAAAGGGCATCACCACAATGGTCAGGAACGCTGGCAGGGCGATGTTGAACTGGGAGAAATCGATGTCCTTAATCTGGGACATCATCATGGCGCCCACGATCACCAGAACCGGAGCCGCGGCCTCGATGGGTACGATCTCGTACAGCGGGGTGAGGAACATGGCCACCAGGAACAGCAGGCCGGTAACGACGTTGGCCAGGCCCGTGCGAGCGCCATCGCCGATGCCCGCGGCGGAGTCCACGTAGACCGTGTTGGAGGAACCGGACACAGCACCGCCGACCACGGCACCGGTGCCCTCCACCACGAGGGCGGTCTTCAGGTTGGGCAGGCGATCCTGCTCATCAACCAGGTTGGCCTGCTTGCCGAGGGCGGTCATCGTGCCCATGGCGTCAAAAAAGTTGGCCAGTACCAGGGTGAACACCAGCAAGCTGGCAGCGAGCACACCCACGCGGGAGAACGCGCCAAACAGGTCCACGGCACCCACGAGGGAGAGGTCAGGGATGCCGCCGAGGGAGTCCGGGAACGCTGGGACAGCGAGGTTCCAGCCCTTGGGGTTCGGCTCACCATCGACAAAGGAGGGGCCGGAGCTGGTGAAGTGCTCCACGACCATGGCGATGATGGTGTTAGTGACGATGCCGATGAACAGGCCGCCGCGGACGCCGCGCACAACGAGAGCGCCGCAGATGAGCAGGCCGAGAATGAACACGAGGGTGGGCCAGGATGCGATGGAGCCGTTGATACCCAGGCCGACCGGCACAGTGGTGCCTGCGGCATCGGGGATGCGACGCACGAAGCCGGAATCCACCAGGCCGATCATGGCGATGAACAGGCCGATACCCACGCCGATGGCGGCTTTCAGGGAACCGGGGATGGAGTTAAACACGGCCTCGCGGAAGCCTGTCACGGCCAGCAGCACGATGATGATGCCATCGATAACCACCAGGCCCATCGCTTCCGGCCAGGTGATTCCTTCGGTTGCGACGAAGGTGACGGCGACAAGCGTGTTAATGCCCAGTCCTGCTGCGATGCCGAAGGGATACTTGGCAATCACGCCAAAGGCGATGGTCATGACGCCCGCGGCCAGGGCGGTCACGGCGGCGACCCGGGAGGTGCCGAGGACTTCGCCGTTGACGTCCGCGCCCGTGCCCAGGATCAGCGGGTTAAGGATGATGATGTAGGCCATCGCGAAGAAGGTCACCACGCCACCGCGGATTTCGGTGGGGATGGTGGAGCCGCGTTCGCTGATGTGGAAATAGCGGTCTAAGAAGCTGGTCTCTGCACCAGTGGTGCGCTGTGCAGTTGTATCTGCCATGGATTCGGGTTCTCCCCAGTGGTGTTAAACAGTGCCAAAACGTCAGAAGTTGGGTGCCCCAATGGTTGGGTCACCGTATTAAGAAACCACTGACAAGGACATATATGCAACTATCTGGGGTGATAGGGGGGCAAAAACGGGCGTACGGTGGGGAGCATGAGCGAAAATCAAGAGACAAACCAAGACAACTCCACCGACAACCTGAGCAACCAGCCCACCCCGGACAAGGCGGAGAAGGATGCCTTCTTCCCCTCTCCCTACTCCTTGAGCCAGTACGTCCCTCCGAAGACGGACTTCGATGGCGTGGAGCACGCCGGTGAATACACCGAGGGCAAGTGGAAGGTCCTCATGATTGGCGCGGAGGAGCGCTACCTCCCCATGGATAACGGCACCTTCTTCTCCACCGGCAACCACCCCGTGGAAACCGCCCTTCCTTTGAAGCACCTCATGGAAGCGGGCTTCGAGGTAGAGGTAGCCACCATCGGCGGCAACCCCGTGAAGTTCGAGTGGTGGGCCATGCCCGCCGAAGATCAGGCGGTGGCGGGCACTATGGAGACGCTGGAGGAGAAGTTCCGCTCCCCGAAGAAGCTCTCCGACCTCGCACCCGAGTTGGGCACAGATTCCCCCTACCTGGGCGTGTTCATCCCCGGCGGCCACGGTGCCCTCACCGGCCTGCCCACCTCCAAGGAAGTTCAGCAGACCCTGGACTGGGCTCTGGATCATGACCGTTTCATCGTGACCCTGTGCCACGGTCCCGCCGCCTTACTGGCCTCCGGCCTTGATCGGCAAGAATCCCGCTTCGCCGGGTATGAATTGGCACTGTTCCCCGATTCCCTGGACCAGGGCACCAACCGGGAGCTGGGCTACGTCCCCGGCGGCATGCCCTACCTCTTCGGCCAGGAGCTAAAGAACCAAGGCCTTACCCTCGTCAACGATGACATGTCTGGCACCGTTCATCAGGACCGCAAGCTCCTCACCGGAGATAGCCCACTTGCAGCCCATGCCCTCGGCAAGCTGGCCGCCGATGAGTTCATCAAGGCCACCAACAGCTAGAAACCCAGGTCACCCGCCACTACCAGCGATCCACGCCCTCATCCTCGTACACGCCGTACTCCCTCGTCCCCCGCCCCAGGGTGTCTCCCACGAACTCCGGCTCCGTGGCCGAATGGGCTCCGCAGCCGTAGTCCTCCTGCACTACGCGCCCATCGGCAGCGTACTCGTTGGAGCACACCCCCACGGCGTTTTCCACGGCATCAAAGGGCAGATAAAACGCGCAGGTCTCGCACGCCTTGTCCGCTTGCTGCGCGAAATCGCTCTGCGGACCAAACGCCCCCTTACGCCACCGCTCCAGCGCCTCGCTCACGCCAGCGTGGGAGAGTGTCCGCTCACTCCGAGGGTTCCTCAAGAAGCCATCCCCCTCCTGCAGCTCGGACCACTTCGCCAGCCGCTCGTCGTCCTGCTTGGGCGGCAGAATATCGCCCGGCCCCAGGTCCCCCGGGCGGATACGGTCCTCGTAGGGCACCCATTCCGGCGCCAGTGCTGCGTCTTTGCCCGCCTGCAGGCTGACCTCATTGACCGTGATCTCCCCGCTGCCCGGCACGCTCGCCAGGACCACGGTCCATTCCCACCCCTTGTAACCAGGAACTTTGTTCGCAAAACGGTAGATCGCCACCCCGGCCTCCACGGCGGTCACGCCCAACTGCTCACCCACCTGGTCCCCACCAGTTTCCACAATCACGTCCCGCGCCAGCTCACTCGCCTCTGGGGTGAAGAGGATCGGATCTGCCGCCGGTTTCCGCTTCCTTCTGCTCATTTGTCCCATTATGCCCCCTTGCCCCGGGCTGTATCCATTTACAAGGCATGATGGTTGCCATGAACTTTTTTGGTAGCGACGCCACCCCGCGTCCCAACCCCCTCACCCTCATCATCGGGGCTATCGCCGCATCAGCGGCTTTAGCTGCGTGCACGCATACTGCCCCAACCTCTCAGACAG
>DXFZ01000008.1 GCA_019114175.1 Candidatus Corynebacterium gallistercoris | reverse complement strand
CGACGTGGTCTACTTGCCGCCGATCCACCCGATCGGCACGATCAACCGCAAGGGCAAGAACAACACGCTGACCCCCACCCCGGATGATGTCGGCTCCCCGTGGGCCATCGGCTCCGAGGACGGCGGCCACGATGCCGTGAACCCGTTGCTGGGAACCGTGGAGGACTTCGAGGAGTTCGTGGCTGCCGCCGAGGATCAGGGCCTCAAGGTGGCGCTGGACTTCGCCCTGCAATGCGCGCCGGACCACCCGTGGGCCAAGGCTCACCCCGAGTGGTTCAGCGTGCTGCCTGATGGTTCCATCGCCTATGCGGAGAACCCGCCGAAGAAGTACCAGGACATCTACCCGCTGAACTTCGATACGGACCCGGAAGGCATCTACGCCGCCGTGCTGGAGGTGGTCCGCACGTGGATCGCCCGCGGCGTGCGCATCTTCCGCGTGGACAACCCCCACACCAAGCCCACGAACTTCTGGGCGTGGCTCATTTCCACCGTCCATGAGACGGACCCGGACGTGGTCTTCCTGGCAGAGGCCTTCACCCGTCCGCCCCGTCTGTATGGCCTGGCCAAGGCAGGGTTCAGCCAGTCCTATAGTTATTTCACCTGGAAGACCTCCAAGGCGGAGTTGGAGGAATTCGCTGCTGACATCGCGGGCTATGCAGACGTGTTCCGCCCAAACCTGTTCGTGAACACCCCGGATATTCTCCACGAGTCCCTGCAGACCGGCGGACGGGCCATGTTCGCCATCCGCGCGGTGCTGGCCGCCACCCTCTCCCCGCTGTGGGGCGTGTACTCCGGCTACGAGCTGTTCGAGTCCACCCCCGTCCACGAAGGCAGCGAGGAGTACCTGGACTCGGAGAAGTACCAGCTGCGACCCCGCGATTTCGCCGCGGCCGAGAAAGCCGGCGATTCCCTGGCCCCGTGGCTCACCGCGCTGAACACCTGGCGGCGTGAGAACCCCGCCCTGCTGCAGCAGCGGAGCCTGCGGATTCACCGCACCACCAGCCCTGATCTCTTCGCCTATTCCAAGGTGGATGGCCCCACCGGCAATGCGGTGATGGTTGTGGTCAACCTCAATCCCACCGTGGCAGTGGAGGGCGAGGTGGAGTTGGATCCTTCTTTCTTTGGGTGCGACGCCGCCGAGTTCCCCGTCCACGATCTTCCGACCGGCCAGACGTTCGAGTGGTCTGGGCGCAATTACGTGCGGCTTGATCCCGCGTTCCACGTGGCCCACGTGCTGCAGCTTCCAGAGGTCCCCGCGGACCGCAGGGCCGCCACCCAGTTCCGCCGCGATGACTTTGACCCGCGCGCTTAACAGGCAGGCAGACGAGCGACGCGCGTAAACTGGCGAGGCATGAGCATGACACCGCAGGATGAGACCACCGCAGGCGATGAAGCCGGCGGCATCGTTGGCGAGCTTGACCTCCACCTTATTGCGGAAGGCCGCCACGAAAACTTGTGGGACGTGCTGGGCGCGCACCCCGCCCCTGAGGGTACGGCCTTTGCCGTATGGGCACCCCATGCTGCGGGCGTGTCTGTGATCGGGGATTTCAACGGGTGGGATCCGGCTACGTCCCCGCTGCAACGTGCAGGAGAATCCGGCGTGTGGCAAGGGTGGGTACCGGGTGCCGAGCCGGGCGAGAAGTACAAGTTCTCCATCACCACGGCTGCCGGTGAGCGCCTGGAGAAGGCTGACCCCCTGGCCCGGCAGGCTGAACCTGCACCAAACACGGCGTCTATCATTGCTGCACCGAGCGAACACACGTGGGGCGATGCGGAGTGGATGGCCACTAGGCCTGAGGCTTCCTCCCCTACCGCGAATCAGCCGATGAGCATCTATGAGGTGCACCTGGGTTCGTGGCGCAAGGGCTTAAGCTACCGGGAGTTGGCGGTGGAACTCACGGAGTATGTCCGCGCCAAGCACTTCACCCATGTGGAGCTCATGGGTTTATCCGAGCACCCTTTTGAGCCCTCCTGGGGTTATCAAGTCACTAGCTACTACGCTCCGAACAATCGCTTCGGCAGCCCGGATGATCTGCGCTTCTTGATCGATAGCCTGCACCAGGCGGGCATCGGCGTGATCATGGACTGGGTGCCGGGCCACTTCCCCAAGGATGCCTGGGCGCTGGGCAAATTTGATGGCCAGGCCTGCTACGAGCATCCGGACCCCCGCCGCGGCGAGCAGCCGGACTGGGGTACCTATGTGTTCGACTTCGGCCGCAATGAGGTTCGTAACTTCCTCATCGCCAACGCACTGTACTGGTGCCAGGAGTTCCATATTGACGGCCTGCGCGTGGACGCGGTGGCCTCCATGCTGTACTTGGATTACTCCCGCGATGAGTGGCTGCCGAATATCCACGGCGGCCGGGAGAACCTGGAGGCAGTGGCCTTCCTGCAGCAGATGAATGAGGCCGTGCACCGGCTGCACCCCGGTGTGGTCACCATCGCGGAGGAATCCACTTCCTGGCCAAGCGTGACTTCCCCGGAAGGTCTTGGCTTTACTTACAAGTGGAACATGGGCTGGATGCATGACTCCCTGGAGTATGTGCAGCGGGATCCCATCCACCGCAGCCACCATCACAATGAAATCACGTTCTCCATGGAGTACGCCTACTCTGAGAACTACGTGCTACCCATCAGTCACGATGAGGTTGTCCATGGCAAGGGCACGCTGTGGTCCCGCATGCCAGCGAGTTCAGCGTGGGATCGCGCGGCGATGGTGAGGGCCTTCCTGGCCTATATGTGGGTTCACCCAGGAAAAAAACTTCTTTTCCAGGGTCAGGAGTTCGGTCAGGTAGCGGAGTGGAATGAGTCCACAGGACTGAATTGGGACGATCTGGAAGGTTGGGAGGGCGAGTACCACCGCGGGATCTCTGCCCTAGTCAGCAGACTCAATGAGCTTTACACCGGCTGCCCGGCTCTCGCGGACGATCATTCGCCGGAAGGTTTTCAGTGGATCGCCAACGATGATTCTAAGAACAATGTGCTTTCTTTCGTGCGACGCCACCGTGGTCAGCAGCTCATCTGTGTGACAAACTTCTCCGGCTCCGCGTACCACGACTATAGGATCGGCCTGCCGGCCCCTGGGACGTGGCGGGAAGTCCTCAACACGGACTGGCCCCAATTTGAGGGTGCCAATCTTGCTGCCACAGCGGCGGGCGCAGCCGAGGCAAAAGCACTGGATTCTAAGGTGAGAGACGTGGATCTCCTCGCGGAACCGATAGCCTCTCACGGCTTCAGCTACAGCGCCGTACTCACAGTGCCCCCACACTCTTCCCGATGGTTCTTGGCCAATAGCTAGCCTACCGCTTGTCTATACTGCGCAACGCAATCATGTAAGCCCCTGTTGACTCGCAAGGCTACGATAAGCACGGCACCTATCTAAAAGCTCAACATGTCGCCCAACATCCTCTGAGGGGTACCCCTCACTAGCCTCCCAATCGAGCAGCTCCCACAAATCTCATGACACCGAAGTGCAGGGTAGCGATGGCAAACCCCACAAGCAATACATCAGCATAAAGAACAAATACTGACTCGAGGGCAGAAGAGACCACGCTTAGGATCAGAGCCATCCCTGTTATTGTCACGCAGAGCCGGAATGAGCGCCGCACATTCTTCAGCACAGCCAACACGAGTGGTGTTAGCACCACTGCAAACCACCCGCCGTCCACGAGAACTGTCTGCCACCAGGCCAAGGGCCACCAAAGGAATTGCTCCCATTGAGCATTGGACTCAATCGTGCCCGCAACACTGCGGGAGATAAAAAAACCTACAACGACTGAAACTAGAGCACAAAAATTAACGAACGCCAGAAACCGTGCCATCAGTCACCGTGGGCCTTCCGTACCGCGGAATAATACAATTCAGCGCGTGACCGACACTGCCCTTCAACACCACTCCCTCTATCGTAAACGTGGGAGCACACATAATATAGCTCGCGTAAGAATTTTGAATCACAGTAACCCCTATCTCTTGTTCCACGATTCACAGCCTCATAGCACATATCATGATTTGCGCAGGGGCCTCTAAAATCTGCAGCAGGAGCATACACGTCCGCCGGACGGAAGTCGTCAGGCGACCAAGTACAGTAGTCGTTTAAGCTGTCCCCCGTTCCATGCCAATTAGGATCATAGCGATATATGCTAGGTACTGGAATCGGTGAAACAACCGTTCTCTTTGGAATCTGATTACCAGGACCTCCTGGCCCTTGATTTTCTCGAACTGTAGCGCCAACATCATAATACTGTAAAATTTCGTTAAAATATTCTTTTCCCGTCAAGTTAAATACGACAGAATTGATAGGTTTTCCATTCGGAAGAGTGATCAGTTCAGTTCCAATATACTCTTCGATGTTGAGCATTCTTCTAGAAAATTGTTGCTGAACAGATCCATTAACCACCTGACCTCCGTCTTCTACGGGATAGCCATACTCACCACGCTCGTAACCGCTTAATGCCCAAATTTCTTGAATAGCTCCAGTCACAAAGTGAGCATCCGTCTCCTGGGTCCAGTACATCATCCCACCCGTAAACCGACTAAACCGACCACGCCCATCAGGGGTACCTGCCTCATCCCCCAACGGATACCCCAACACACCCGTGGGGCCACCCAACTCCAACCACCGCTCCAAAATCCTGCCCCGCACCGAACCCAACCCGGCGAGAGAACCATAGATATGCCCACCCTGGAACACTTGCTTACGCCCCAACCCATCCCCCACAGCAACCTCATCTTCCATCGGATACCCCAACGGGCCAGACTCCCACCCAAGGTTGTTCCACACCCAAGAAAAGTGCGTACTCACCGCATGAGCACCTGTATCCGGGTGCCAATAGATAAACCCATTGACGAACTCATTACGCCGCCCCACACCATCCGGCACACCCACCTCATCAGACCTCGGCCAGGTCAAAAAACTCGCGGGCCCACCAAGAGAATCATACTTTTTCCGAATCGCCCCACACACCCGATACGGACTTGGCCAATACGTCCGACAATTCACCGGAGCCGCCACGAACGCCTCAGCTACTCCCTGTGGTAACACCCCACCAGCCCGCTCAAACCCAGCAGCACCTAAACGCTCCCTGGCCTCCTGCACTTCCGCCAGATCAGCCTCCTCCTTCGTAAACCCACCAGGGATCTCCTCCCTGTCAGAACGCATAGCACCAGATACCACAACAGGGCTGGGATCCACCGTAGGAACCCAACCCTGCCCCGCCTGGTTATCAATCCTATTATCATCAAACCCCGGCTCCAAAGGTTCTAAATCCTCCCTACCTGGGGCAACCTGACCGGCACTATTACCCACTCCGTCCCCACCGTCGCCGATCGGGGCATCGTGGACCTGCTGAGGATATAGACTATCGATCAACACCTGCCGATCCTGCGCGCCCGCCACCTGTGCGCCACCCACAGCCGTACACACCACAGTCACCGCTGTCAGCAACGACTTACCTAAGACCTTCATAGCCAATCACCTTCCAGAACCTCGCCAACTGCATGTGAGAAAAATTACACAGCGCCGTGAAAAGACCTGTCAAGTTTTCCATCAAACTTCCCCACACAAACACCAAAACCGCAGGTGTCACAAAGCTCACAGGGGCGAAGAGCGCCACCGCACCCACGAGCTTCATACTTTTATAATCGTAAATTCATAGCTTCTAACCAACCGAAAGATCAAACCAATACCAACCACGGCCAGCACAGGCCAAAAGAATTGATTCAGAATAAGGCTGAGGCCATCTTGGTGCGGGCTGCGATGACCTCCCCGTCCCCAGCCTCGAACAGCGTGAACAACTCCAGCAACCGATCCTTGGCAGCTGCACTATCCTCCCCCTTGGCAGCGATCTTCCCGATGAGCAGGTCGAAGGCCCGGGTCTTGTCACCCGCTAAGATGAGCTGATCGGATTCAGCAAAGGGGTTATCCTCCTCCTGAGCC
>DXFZ01000087.1 GCA_019114175.1 Candidatus Corynebacterium gallistercoris | reverse complement strand
CCGGAGAACCCGCAGGGCGTGCCAGTCTTCGCATGGAAGGGTGAGACCCTGCCGGAATACTGGTGGTGCATGCGGCAGATCTTCAGCTGGGGTGTAGACGAGGCAGGGAACCCGGTCAATGCGAACATGATCCTTGATGATGGCGGTGACGCAACCATGGCCGTGATCAAGGGCGCCGAATACGAAGCAGCGGGGGTGGTGCCAGAACCCAGCGAGCAGGACTCGGACGAGCACCAGGCATTCCTGGCCATGCTGGCGGAGGCCTTCGCCCACGACAACACCCTGTGGACCCGCGCGGCCAATGAGGTCCGCGGCGTGACCGAAGAGACCACCACCGGCGTGCACCGCCTCTACCACTTCGCCGAACAAGGCCAGCTGCCCTTCCCCGCGATGAACGTCAATGACGCGGTGACCAAGTCCAAGTTCGATAACCGCTACGGCACCCGCCACAGCCTGCTCGATGGCATCAACCGCGCCACGGATATGCTCGTTGGTGGCAAGAACGTGCTGGTGTGCGGCTACGGTGACGTGGGCAAGGGCTGCGCGGAGGCCCTCGCGGGCCAGGGCGCCCGCGTCAAGATCACGGAAGTGGACCCCATCAACGCACTCCAGGCGCTGATGGATGGTTTCCCTGTTGTCACCGTGGAAGAGGCCATCGGGGAGGCGGATATCGTCATCACCGCCACCGGCAACTTCGGCATCATCACCTTCGAGCACATGCAGCAGATGAAGGACCACGCCGTGCTGGGCAACATCGGCCACTTCGATAACGAGATTGACATGGCCAGCCTGCTGCACCGCGAGGACGTCACGCGCGTCAACATCAAGCCCCAGGTGGACGAGTTCACCTTCCCCAACGCGTCCGGCGAGCTCACCAGTATCATCGTGCTCTCCGAAGGCCGCCTGCTGAACCTGGGCAACGCCACCGGCCACCCCTCCTTCGTCATGTCCACCAGCTTCGCGGACCAGACCATCGCGCAGATTGAGCTGTTCACCAAGGCTGACCAGTATGACAATGAGGTCTACCGCCTGCCGAAGATCCTCGATGAGAAGGTGGCGAAGATCCACGTGGAGGCCCTGGGCGGCCGCCTGACCACCCTGTCCAAGGAGCAGGCCGAGTACATCGGCGTGGACGTGGAGGGCCCCTACAAGCCGGAGCACTACCGTTACTAATGATTATCGCGTTTGAGGGTGTCGACGGCGCCGGGAAGAATACCCTGGTCACGGCGGTGGAAGCGGAGCTGATGGCGCGGGAGGTGCCGGTCGCCCGCGTGGGTTTTCCGCGCTACGAGGATTCCGTCCACGCCGCTTTGGCGCAGCGCGCGCTGTACGGACAGATGGGCGATCTGCTGGACTCCATTCATGGCATGGCAACGCTGTTTGCACTGGATCGCGCCGAGGTTGCCGGTGAGCTGGAAGATTTAGGGGGCGACGGCTACGTGGTCCTGCTTGACCGCTACGTGGCCTCTAACGCGGCATACTCCGCGGCGCGTGCGGGCCAGGATCGGGCCGCCGAGACCCGGGACTGGGTAGCTGACCTGGAATTTGAGCAGTTGGGCTCTCCCGAGCCGGAGCTGCAGGTGCTGGTGGACCTGGACGCGGCCGCAGCGCAAGAACGCGCCGCAGGCCGGGAGGCAGCTGACGCCGCCCGCGCCCGCGATGCCTACGAAAAGGACTCCACCTTGCAGGAGCGCACAGTGGCGGCGTACCGCGAGCTCGCGGAGCTGAACTGGGTGAGCCCGTGGCGCGTGGTGGACTCCGCCGATGGTGATGTGCAGGCGCGTGCGGTAGCTCTCGCCGATGTTATTTGTGATATGAGACGATAGGGAACATGGCAGCAACAATCCTGGTGGTCGATGATGACCCAGCAATCTCCGAAATGCTAACGATCGTCCTGCAGGGCGAAGGGTTCAACACGGTTGTGGTCGGCGATGGCTTAGAGGCCGTGCAGGCCGCGAAGGACGCGGATCCGGACTTGATCCTGCTGGACCTCATGTTGCCCGGCATGAACGGCATTGACGTGTGCAAGACCATCCGGGAAGAGTCCGCCGTGCCCATCGTGATGCTCACCGCGCGCACGGACACCGTGGATGTTGTCACGGGCCTGGAGGCCGGCGCGGACGATTACGTGCACAAGCCGTTTAAGCCCAAGGAACTCGTGGCGCGCGTCCGCGCGCGCCTGCGCCGCGACGTGGAGGAGACCCCGGAGACCATCGAAATCGCCGACCTCACCATCGACCTGCCCGGCCACCAGGTCATCCGCGATGGCAAGGAAATCTCCCTGACACCCATCGAGTTTGAGCTGCTGGTCACCATGGCCTCCCGCCCGAAGCAGGTGTTCAGCCGTGAGAAGCTGCTGGAGCAGGTGTGGGGTTACCGCCAGGGCGCGGACAACCGCCTGGTCAACGTGCATGTCCAGCGCCTGCGCGCCAAGATTGAGCATGACCCCGACCACCCGCAGATTGTCCAGACTGTCCGCGGCATCGGTTATAAGACCGGGGAATAGCGCTCCTTCGTGAACTCGCTGCATAACCGGCGCCTTCTGCGCCACGCCCGCACGCCCCAGGGGGATAACCACACGCCCGCGGACCTGCCGATGCTGCAGCCGGAGTGGACGGTGTGGTCCGTGCTCAAGGACTTCACCCGCCGGCCGGCGGAGACGATGCGCAGGATCGGCAATTCCATCGCGGAGCGGTGGCGTACGTCCATCCAGATGCGCGTCATCGGCAGCGTGCTGCTCTCCAGCTCCATCGTCATTCTGCTACTGGGCTTCGTGCTCATCAGCTTCCTCAGCCAGCAGCTGCTCAACACCAAGTACAACGCTGCCACCGAGGAGATCGACCGCGCCCGCATCGCCGTGGAGGAGCAGATCGATGCCACGGATGCGTCCAACCCGGTGGCGGTGCGGCTGACCTCCGCCCGAGCGGTCCTGGCGGACCGCAGCGGGGGAGTGGATCAGACCAACACGGCGGTGTATGAGCCGGTGCTCATCGCCTCGGATGCCAGCAGCGCAGAGACCATCGTGCCGGATACCGCCACGATCCCCGCTGAGCTGCGCAACTTCGTGCAGCAGGGACAGGTCGCCTACCAGTACACCACCTTGAGCCACGACCACAGCTCGTACAAGGCGCTCATCATCGGCACGCCCGTCAGCGCCGACATTCCCGGCCTGGAGCTCTACCTCGTCATGCCGCTGGACTCCGAGGAAGCCACCCTCTCGCTCATGCGTGGCCTCCTGCTCGCCGGTGGCATCGTGCTGCTGGTGCTCCTCGTCGTCATCGCCTGGGTGTTCTCCCAGCAGCTCACGGTGCCCGTGCGCACCGCCAGCCGCATCGCGGAGCGCTTCGCCGCAGGCCACCTGCGCGAGCGCATGGTCGTGGATGGCAAAGACGAAGTCGCCAGCCTGGCCATCAGCTTCAATGACATGGCGGAAAAGCTATCCACCCAGATCCGCAACCTGGAGGAGTTCGGATCCCTGCAGCGGCAGTTCACCTCGGATGTCTCCCATGAGCTCCGCACCCCGTTGACCACCGTGCGCATGGCCGCAGACCTCATCCATGACAATGCGGACAACCTGGATCCGATGACGCGCCGGGCCAGTGAACTGATGAACAAGGAACTCGACCGCTTTGAGACCCTGCTCGGCGACTTGCTGGAAATCTCTCGGCACGATGCCGGCGTGGCCAACCTCTCCGCGGAAAAGGTGGACATCCGCGGAGCCGTGCGCTCCACGCTGGCGCAGGTCCGCGCCATCGCGGAGGAAGTCGGCACTAGCTTCAACGTGGACCTCCCTGAGGAGCAGGTCCAGGTGGAGATCGACTCCCGCCGTGTCGAACGCATCCTGCGCAATCTCTTGGCCAACGCGGTGGACCACTCCGAAGGTAAGCCGATTGACGTCACCATGGCTGTCGATGACGCGGCCGTGGCCATCACCGTGGTGGACGACGGCGTGGGTCTGAAGCCGGGAGAGGCGGAGCTGGTGTTCAACCGGTTCTGGCGCTCGGACCCCTCCCGGGAGCGCCGCACCGGCGGCACCGGCCTGGGCCTGGCCATCGCCAAGGAAGACGCACTGCTGCACGGCGGTGACCTGGAGGCCAGCGGCGAACCCGGCCGAGGGTCCTGCTTCCGCCTCACCCTTCCGCTCATCGCAGGCACGGAGATCACGTCCTCACCCCTGCCCCTCGAACCTCCTGCCGCACCCGATGCTGGGGTGGAGAAGGAGCGGGCGCGGGGTGGCGTCGCCCTAGAAGAACAAGACAACAATGAGGAGCAGCCATGACGAAGCCCCGCTGCACCGCCGCCGTGGCCGCCGCGTGCCTGCTGGCCATCAGTGGCTGCACCACCCTGCCGGACAATTCCAACCCGGAGGCCATCAGCTCCTACGCGCCGGCACCTAGCATGGATAACGTGCCCGAACCCGTGGAGGGGCAACCGAGCGACCTCATGCTCCGGGACTTCTTCGCCGCCAGCGCGCACCCGCTCTCCAACCACCAAGCGGCGAAGCAATTCATGACAGAGGACGTGCAGGGCAGGTGGGAAGGCAAGGACTCCACCCTGGTGCTGGACAGGATCGACCTGGCCAGCGAAGGCGAGGCCAGCGCGGACCGCATCACCTACCGCGTGCGGGGGAACATCGTGGGATCGCTCGGCGTGGGTGGGGTGTACAACCCGCAATACACCGCCTTCGAGACGACCTATGAGCTCACCCGCGTGGCGGGGCAATGGCGCATCTCCAACCTGCCCAACGCAGTGGTGCTGGACCGCACGGACTTCGTGGGAGCCTACGAGCCACGCAACGTCTACTTCGTGGGCAGCCAGACCAAGCAGCTGGTGCCGGACAGGCGCTGGATCTACAACCGGCAGCAATCCATGGCCGCCAGCCTGGTTTCCCTGCTGGTGGCGGGGCCGAACCCGCAACTGGAAGGCGCGCTGAACAGCACCCTGCCGGAAGGGGCCACCGCGCAGGTGGACAAGGTCGACCGCGGGGGAGTGGACGTGGAGTTCTCCGGACTCAAAGACCTCAGCGCAGAAGACCGCGAGCACCTCGCGGCGCAGGTCATCTGGACCCTCGTGGGCGCGGACGTGCGCGGCCCTTATGGCCTCTACGCCGATGGCGCGCCGCTGAGCGACCAGTCCGCGGAGCGCTGGCTGGTCCAGGACGTCAGCCAGTATGACCCCACAGCGCAGGTCAGCATGCCGCTGCGCACCATCTCCGGCGGGGAGCTGCTGGAAACCGAAGGCGGCCAGGCCCAGCAGATCCCTGGTTGGATCAACCGCCAATACGTGGAGTCCGCGGCTATTAGCCCGCAGGAGGAGGTCTTCGCCGCCGTGACGGGGCGGGGGGACCAGCAGCGCGCGCTCAAGGTGGGCGGCCAGGATGCCGAACCGCAGACCGTGGTGGAGGCCGATGCGCTCACCCGCCCTGCGTGGGGCGGGGACTCCACGGTGCTGTACACCGTGGCCGATGGCAAGCGCGTGATCCGCCTCAACCGCAGCACCACCAGCGGAGACGTCACCGCGCAGGCGGTGAACACCAGCGAGGTGGAGGACCTGAAGAAGGACGATGGCCGCATCAGCGTGTTCCGCGTCTCCCACGATGGCTCCCGCGCGGTGATGCTCATCCAGGGCAAGATCTACGTGTCCGTCCTGCGCCAGGAGGGCTCCGAGGTCTCCCTCGGGGAGCCGGTGCAGATCGGCCACCAGCTGGGAGACACGGCGGTGAGTGCGGACTGGACGAACACCGGCACCGTCATCGTGGGCACCCGCGCCAACGATGCCCCGGTGTGGAACGTGGCCGCCGATGGCTCCGAGGCCCAGCAGCTTTCCGCCCGCAACCTGTCCGCACCCGTGGTCTCCGTGGCCGCCACCCCGGACATGATCTATGCCACGGACGCCCGCGCGCTCATGCAGTTCCAGTTCAACGATGATGACGCCCGCTTCTGGCGCGAAGAGCCCAGCATGCAGGGCCAGCGCGCCACGCCGGTGCTGGGTTATTAGGCGCTAGTTGGCAGGTTTGGTCAGCGCATGTGGGGGGAATTGGCGGACTTGCTGTGGCGGGTGGATTGCATCGGTTGCGGCCGGGTGGTGGGTGCGGATGCATCGTGGGATGGTGCGACGCCGCTACGGGCATCCAGCACCACTTTCGGCAAGCATCTCTGCGTGGAATGCGGGGCGGAGTTAGCGCTGCCATGGCAGCGCTGGGATCCTGCGGTGGCGGCCGTGCCGGTGCTGGCAGCGGGCGCGTACGGAGGGGTGCGCCGGGCGCTGATCATTGAGGCCAAGGAACGGCTGCGGCCGGCAGCGCAGGCCGTGGCGGGGCGAGTGCTGGCGGCAGGGATCCATCACGCGGTGGGGTGCGGGTTGATCACCGACCCACGTCTGGAGCCCGTTGCGATGGTGCCCGCCCCCACGCGAGCCGCGATGGCCCGCGCCAGGGGTGGGGACGTGGTGACCGCCGTGTGCCGGGAAGCCGCGGGCGTGCTGCCGGGCTTGGAGGTGGTGCCGACGCTCCAGTTGGATGAGGCGGTGCGGGACTCGGTGGGTTTGGGTAAGGCCGCACGCAGGGCGAACGTGGCGGGAGCGGTGCGGGTGGACCCGGTGGCGGCGAGCCGCTTGCGGCGCTTCGGGGAAGGCCGCGTGGTGCTGGTGGATGACGTGTGCACCACGGGTGCCACGCTGGCCCAATCGGCGCTGGCGCTGGCTGCTTCTGGGGTGGCGGTGGCGGCCGGTCTGGTGCTGGCGGGGGCGTGAGCTGGGGCGCGCGAGATGGGCGGCGAGATGGGGGTGTGCGGTGGGGCTAATCGTTTTGATAGTTTGCCCCCAGATAGAACCAAAGGAGCGTAGAATAGCGGTGGAACGATCACCAGCTGAAGGTGAGTAATCCGGCTCACTCGGATGTGGTGAATGACCTCTGGGAGGTTGAGTATGTCGACCGAAAAGAACCCGTCTGCTGTGAACCAGGAGGAGCCCCAGGCTCCCGAGGCTCAGGTGGAAATCACCGGACGCAACGTGGAGGTGCCGGAGCATTTCGCGGAGCGCGTGAACGCCAAGCTCGCCAAGATTGAGCGGCTTGACCCCACCCTCACCTTCTTCCACGTGGAGCTCAAGCATGAGCCGAACCCGCGCCGGGCAGACGAGTCCGATCGCATCCAGATCACCGCAACGGGCAAGGGGCACATTGCCCGGGCAGAGGCTAAGGAAGATTCTTTCTACGCGGCACTCGAAGTGGCCATCGGCCGCATGGAGCGTTCCCTGCGCAAGGTAAAGGCTCGCCGCAAGATCGCCCGTTCCGGCCACCGTGCGCCGATGTCCTTGGGTGAGACCGCAGCCGCGCTGGTGGAGGAGGCTCAGCCGCAGCAGGATGAGCCGGGGCCATACGATGTGGATCCGTACGAGGATCAGTTCAAGCCCGGCCAGGTGGTCCGTAAGAAGGAGCACAAGGCCACTCCGATCAGCGTGGATGACGCCCTGAGTGAAATGGAGCTGGTGGGCCACGATTTCTTCCTCTTCATCAATGAGGAAACCGGCCAGCCTTCCGTGGTGTACCGCCGCCACGCTTTTGACTACGGTCTGATCTCCCTGAAGGAGAAGAAGGAAGACTAGCCCTTCCCTCCACGGCTGGTTTTCAACCCCCGCTGCCCCGATGTGGGCGCGGGGGTTGTTTACGTGGGGCTGCAAGCGGGTAAGATTGACCAAAGTTATTTGCAGTACACGCCTTACTTCCAAGAAAAGGACAGCATCAACGTGCTAGGACTTTCCAAGCTTCTCCGCCTCGGTGAGGGGCGCGCCGTTAAACGTCTGGACAAGATCGCCGACCAGGTGATGGCCCTCGATGACGAGTACTCCAAGCTCACTGATGAGGAGCTCCGCGCCAAGACGGACAGCTTGAAGAAGCGCGTCCAGGAAGACGGGGAGGACCTGGATGACGTGCTGCTGGAGGCCTTCGCCACCGCGCGTGAGGCTTCCTGGCGTGTGCTGGGCCAGAAGCACTACAAGGTGCAGATCATGGGCGGCGCCGGCTTGCATTACGGCTTCGTCTCCGAGATGAAGACGGGTGAGGGCAAGACCCTGACCTGTGTGCTCCCGGCCTACCTCAACGCCCTGTCCGGCAAGGGCGTGCACGTGGTGACGGTGAACGATTACCTCGCCAAGCGTGACGCGGAGTGGATGGGCCGTGTCCACCGCTTCTTGGGCTTGAGTACGGACGTGATCCTCAACGGCAAGCGCCCGGCGGAACGCCGGGAGGCGTACAACGCGGACATCACCTATGGCACGAACAACGAGTTCGGCTTTGACTACCTGCGCGATAACATGGCGCACTCCTTGGATGACCTGGTGCAGCGTGGCCACAACTTCGCCATCATCGATGAGGTGGACTCCATCCTCATCGATGAGGCCCGTACTCCGCTGATCATCTCTGGCCCGGTCGCCGGCTCCAGCCGCTGGTTCAGCGCTTTCGCGCGCATCGCGCCGAAGATGACCAAGGACATCCACTACGAGATTGACGAGCGGAAGAAGACCGTGGGCGTCAAGGAAGAGGGCGTGGAGTTCGTGGAGGATCAGCTGGGCATTGAGAACCTCTATGCCCCTGAGCACTCACAGCTGGTCAGCTACCTCAACAACTCCATCAAGGCCAAGGAGCTGTTCACCCGCGACAAGGATTACATCGTCCGTGGCGGGGAAGTGGTCATCGTGGACGAGTTCACCGGCCGTATCCTGGATGGCCGCCGGTACAACGAGGGCATCCACCAGGCCATTGAGGCCAAGGAAGGGGTGGAGATCAAGAACGAAAACCAGACGTTGGCGACCGTCACCCTGCAGAACTACTTCCGCCTCTACGACAAGCTGGCCGGCATGACCGGTACCGCCGAGACCGAGGCTGCGGAGCTGAAGTCCACCTACAAGCTGGACGTGGCGGCGATCCCCACGAACAAGGAGAACCGCCGCAAGGACAACGTTGACCTGATCTACAAGACTCAGGAAGCGAAGTTCGAGGCTGCTGCGGAGGACATCGCAGAGCGCGTTGCCAAGGGGCAGCCGGTGCTGGTGGGCACCACCTCGGTGGAGCGCTCCGAGTACCTGTCCCGTCTGCTGCAGCGCCGCGGCATCAAGCACAGCGTGCTGAACGCGAAGTTCCACGAGAAGGAAGCGGAGATCGTGGCCCAGGCGGGCCGTCTGGGCGCCGTGACGGTGGCGACGAACATGGCCGGCCGTGGTACGGACATCGTGCTGGGCGGTAACCCGGACATCATCGCTGACATCAACCTGCGTGAGCGCGGCCTGGATCCGGTGGAGGATCCGGAGGCGTACGAAGAGGCCTGGGACGCGGAGATTGAGAAGGTCCGCGCCGCCTCCAAGAAGGAAGCGGAGAAGGTGCGTGAGGCCGGCGGCCTGTACGTGCTGGGTACCGAGCGTCACGAGTCCCGCCGCATCGATAACCAGCTCCGCGGCCGCTCCGCCCGCCAGGGTGACCCGGGCGAGACCCGCTTCTACCTGTCCATGCGCGATGATCTCATCGTGCGGTTCGTGGGTCAGACCATGGAGGCCATGATGACCCGCCTCAACATCCCGGATAATGAGGCGATCGATTCCAAGATGGTCACCAACGCCATCAAGGGCGCGCAGTCTCAGGTGGAGGCCGCGAACTTCGAGATGCGCAAGAACGTGCTCAAGTATGACGAGGTCATGAACGAGCAGCGCAAGGTGATCTATCGGGAGCGCCGCCAGATCCTCGAGGGCGAGGACGTGGCCACCCAGATCCGCAACATGCTGGAGGACACCATCGAGGCATACGTGGATGGCGCCACCCGCGAGGGCTACGTGGAGGACTGGGATCTGGATACCTTGTGGAACGCCCTAGAGTCCCTCTACGGGCCCACCTTCACCCACGAGTCCCTCGTGGAGGGCACCGAGTACGGCCGCGCGAACGAGCTCTCCCGCGAGCAGCTGCTGGAAGCCCTGCTCAAGGACGCGAATGCGCAGTACGACAAGCTGGAAAAGGCCGTGTCCGCCGTGGGCGGGGAGCAGCAGATGCGCGGCATGGAACGCGGCGTGCTGCTCAACGTGGTGGACCAGAAGTGGCGCGAGCACCTCTATGAGATGGACTACCTTAAGGAAGGCATCGGCCTGCGCGCCATGGCACAGCGCGACCCGCTGGTGGAGTACCAGCGCGAGGGTGGCGACATGTTCAACCGCATGAAGGACGGCATCAAGGAAGAGACCGTCCGGCAGCTGTTCATGGTCCGCAAGCAGCTGGAGCAGGCTGGCCAGGTTCAGGTCAATGACCCGGCCGAGCACGATGGTTCCGCCCCAGGCGTGGCCACCGACCGCTCCACGCAGACGACCCTTGGTGGCTAGACCATGCTGATGGTCTCCACGCGCCAGTAGCGCTTGCGCTTGACCCGCCCCAGCCGCACCTCATGGAGGGCGGCTGGGGTTTTCGCGCTGTGGACCACGAGCACGCCCGTCACCGCCCGGATCCGGTTGCCCAGCCGCGCTGAGGCGCAAAACCGCACAAGGCCGGGCGTGCTGGGCACGATATGCAGACTCATGATCTTGGCCGCCACCCCGGCGGTATGCGACCGCACCCGGGTGGACAGCGCATCCAGCACCACCGGCGCAAAGGGCCCGCGGCGCAGACTCTCCACCGTCCTGCGGCCCTGGAAAGCCTCCAGCCACAGCTGCAGCAGGCTGGCGATTTGCGCGGGCTGCGGGGCCGGCACGTCACGGTTGCGGGTGGTTGCTGGTTGTGGGGGCGACGCCCCTTGCGGATCATCGGCCACCGCTCGCTCCGCCGGTGCGTCACCGCCAGCCGGTGCACGCAAGAAGGCAAAGCCCGGTATCTCCCGCAACGTTGGCGGAGTTGAATTGGTGGCGTGAGTCATTGACGTGTCATCCCCCCCCATCTGATCGACGAGGCCATTATAGCCCGCGAGGGGGCGTCGCCCACCCACAAAACAAAGATTCAATGGCAGAATGTAGAGCATGCGTGGATTAGTAGTTGATTATTGTGGCGTGCTCGATGGCGCGGAGGAAGACCGCCGCCGCTGGCGCAAGCTGTTGACGGCGGCGCGGACCGAGGGCATCGCCACCGCGATCCTGTCCAATGACCCGGGAGGGGAGCAGGCCGCCCCGATCCGGCAGTGGAAGGACAACGGCTATGTGGATGAGGTGTTCCTCTCCGGCGAGATCGGTGCCGAAAAGCCGAACGAGGAAGTGTTCAGCATCGTGGCGGACGCCCTAGAGCTGCCGCAGAATGACCTGGTGCTCGTGGATGACTCCATCCTGAACGTCCGCGGTGCCGTGGATGCCGGCCTCATTGGCGTGTACTACCAGCAGTTTGAGCGCGCTGTGGTAGAGATCACCCGCCTGTTCGGGCTGGAAGGGGAGTTCTAGGCGATGCGCGTCTACATCCCGTTTACCTTCGACATGCTGGGGGAGCTGGCCAGCAGCGGAGAGCACCCCGTGCGCTCCGGCTACGGCTTCGCCCTCACCCCGGCCGTGCGCGAGTTCTACACCGGCGGGGATGAAGAAGAGCTGGCCTACACCGCGTTCCTCGAGGCCGCCCGTGCTTCACTGCGGCTGTTGACCATCGGCGATGAGGAGCGCTTCCCGCACCGCCGCGTGGTTGTGAGCGTGGACGTGGATGACAGCGCCGTGACCTACGTGCCCGATGCCGGTGACTCCGTGGTGAAGCTGGATCCGCCGGTGGTGACGGTGGAACAGCTGGCCGCGATCCACGTGGATGATGCCGATGCTGAGGCTGCCACGGCCAGGGCAATAGAGGTCATTGACGCCGCGGACTTGGGTGACGAGGATGCCGAGCTGGCCCTGGGGGATTGCGAGGACAACCTCATGAGCTGGTATGACTCCAAGGAGCTGCCCATCCTGGTGGAGCTGAGCTAAAAGGGACTACATCTCCCACTCGTTGTTGCTGCGCAGAGCCTCCAGAAGTTGGCGCACCGCAGCCACCCGCCGCTGGGAGACGTCCGCGGTATCCAACGCGCACTCCGGATCCGCCGGCGGGCCCATGTGTGTGCAGCCACGGGGGCAGTCTTCTGCGGCATTGCGCAGGTCTTCGAAGACATTAATGATCGTGTCCGCATCCACGTGAGCCAGCCCAAAGCTGCGGATGCCGGGGGTGTCGATGGCCCATCCGCCGCCTGGCAGCCGCAGCGCGACGGATTGCGTGGAGGTGTGCCGCCCCTTGCCCACGCCGCTGACTTCGCCAGTCTCCCTGTATGCATCTGGCACTAGGCGGTTCACCAGAGTAGATTTTCCGACCCCGGAGTGCCCCACCAGCGCGCTGATTTTTCCGCCGATGAGCCCCTCCAACTCACTGAGGTTATTCTCCATCCCGGTGAGCAGCACCTGCACGTTCAAGTCCGTGAACTCCCCGGCGAAGGCCTGCGGATCGGCCAGGTCGGATTTCGTCAGGCACAGCAGGGGAGTCAACCCTCCCACGAACGCTGCGATGAGCGCGCGTTCCACGAACCCTGCCCGCGGAGGCGGGTCCGCCACGGCGGTGACGATGAGTAGGTAGTCCGCGTTGGCCACCACCACGCGCTCGTAGGCGTCCGTGTCATCGGCGGTGCGCCGCAGCACGGATGTGCGCTCATCAAGCTTGACGATCCGCGCCAGCGTGTCCTTCCTGCCAGAAGTATCCCCCACCACGCCCACCCGGTCTCCCACGACCACGGCGGTGCGCCCCATCTCCCGGGCGCGCATGCAGGTGACAAGCGTATCGGATCCATCCAGGACCACGCCCCACCTGCCGCGGTCCTTGGACACGACCATCCCGAACTCCGCATCCTTATGCTTCGGCCGGTCCTTACTCCGCGGCCTGGATCCCTTGCCGGGGCGGAGCTTCACATCGGATTCGTCCCATTGGTTCCGCGCGCGTGCCACTGTAATCCTCGCCTACCCCTCTACCGTTCCAGGCCCAGCATTTGTGCCCAGCGGCGGCGGAATCCCGGCAGGGTCTTCGCGGTGGTATCGATGTCCTCGACCTCCACGCCGTGGACGCGCAGCCCGATGATGGCGCCCGCGGTCGCCATGCGGTGATCCGCGTAGGATTCCCAGCGCCCACCCTCCAGCGGCAAGGGGTCAATGATCAGCCCGTCCTCGGTTTGGGTCACATTGCCGCCGAAGGCGTTGATGTTGACCGCCAGCGCTTGCAGCCGGTCGGTCTCGTGCCCCCGAAGGTGCGCGATGCCGTACAGGTGGCTGCGGGTTTTTGCTAGGGAGGCGACGGCAGCCACCGTCGGCGTCAACTCACCAATGTCATGGAGATCCCACGTGATGCCCTGCAAGTCGCGGTTCCCGCAGACGATCAGCTGGCGGGTGTGGGTGTCTAGCTCCACCTCCGCACCCATGTCCTGGAGGATCTGGCGGAACTGGTCGCCCGGCTGCGTGGTGACCTGCGGCCAGTTGTCCACCCGCACCTCGCCGGCCGTGACGGCCGCCGCGGCCATGAATGGGGTGGCGTTCGACAGGTCCGGTTCCACGTGCCAGTGCTTCCCGCGGATCGGGCCGGGGTGGACGGTCCAGGAGTTCATGGCCACGTCCACCGTGACACCCGCCTCACGGAGCATCTGGACGGTCATCTCCACGTGCGGCTGGCTGGGCAGGGCATTGCCCTGGTGGACCACGTGCACGCCGTCATCGAATAGTGCCCCGGCCAGCAGGAGGCCGCTGACGAACTGAGAGCTGGCGGACGCATCGATGACAACTTCGCCACCCTTGACCCGGCCACTGCCGTGCACCATGAAAGGCAGGCCGGACGGGTTGGATGCGGACGAGGCCTCCACGGTGGCGCCGAGGGCACGCAAGGAATCGATGGTGGTGTGCATGGGGCGGCACCGGGCCTGCGGGTCACCATCGAACTCCACGGTGCCTTCCACCAGGGTGGCTAGCGGGGGCATGAAGCGCATGACGGTCCCCGCTAGGCCGCAATCAATGCGGCCGCCGTGGAGCTTCTCCGCGGGAACCACGTGGATACGGTTTCCCTCCAGGCGAATCTGGGTGCCGAGGGAGCGCAAGGCCTGCATCATCAGCTCGGTATCCCGGCTTACCAAAGCATCATCGATGGTTGAGGGGCCGTCCGCTACTGCGGCGAGGATCAAAGCTCGATTGGTGATGGACTTGGAACCAGGGATGGCGACCGTGGCGTGAACGGGTGTGTTCGCCACAGGGGCAGGCCAGAGTTGCTCAGTCATGGCCTCTATTCTGTCACTTTCACCCCACTAAAGACCACTGTGGGGCACTGTTAGCCACTGTGAGGCACTGTTGTGGCGCATAATGGGCAAGTATGTGTGGCAGATACGTCCTCTTCACCCATCCAGAAGCGCTCACCACTGCGATCCAGGGCTGGCTGGGGAGCGGCCAGGTGCCCATCGTCGGGCGCAACAAGGCAGGGGCGGGCACCCCCAACTACAACGTCGCCCCCACCCACACGGTGCCGATCCTCAGGGACTACAAGGACAAGCCCATCCTAGGGCCCTCCACGTGGGGATACCCGCCGAATACCGTGTTCAACGCCCGGGGTGAAACCGCCTTCGACAAGCCCCTATTCTCCGGATCGGTGCCCTGCGCGGTGCCCATGGACGGGTGGTACGAGTGGACAAAAGATGGCACCAAGAAACAACCCTGGTTCACCAGCTCCACCGACGGGGAACCGCTCTTCGCCGCAGGCCTCTGTAGCGCCCGCGAAGGGGTCCTCTACAGCACCATCATCACCACCGCAGCGCTGCCAGAGATGGAATGGCTCCACCACAGGATGCCGCGCATCTTGACCGGGGAGGAACTGCACCACTGGTTGGCCCCCGAGTCCGAGGGGGAGTTGCGTGAGCTGGCGGGGGCGTCGCGCCCAGCAATCCCCCAACACCTGACCAGCAGAAAGGTGACCACCAAGGTGGGGAACGTGTCCAACAACGGGCCCGAGCTGCTGGACGAGGTGGAATAAGATGAACAAAACGCCTGTTGGCACAGACGTTGCCCCACGAAGAGAGGAGACCATGGCCGCCACACCCACGCGCAGCAATGAAAGTGACGCGCAGCTGCTGGCCCGGTTCGAAGAAGATGCGTTGCCGCTGCTAGACCAGCTCTACGGCGCGGCGCTGCGGATGACGCGCAACCCGGCGGACGCCCAAGACCTCGTGCAGGACACCTACATGAAGGCATACCAGGCGTTTAAGTCTTTCAAGCCGGGGACGAACCTGAAGGCGTGGATGTACCGCATCCTCACCAACACCTACATCAACAGCTACCGCAAGGCGCAGCGGCGCCCCAGCGAATCCAGCGCGGAGGAGATGACGGACTGGCAGCTGGCGCAATCCGCGCAGCATGACTCCGTGGGCCTGGAATCCGCCGAGGTGGAGGCGCTGAAGCACATCCCGGACAAGCGAATCCAGGACGCCCTCATGGCGCTGGGGGAGGACTACCGGATGGTGGTGTACTACGCGGACGTGGAAGGGCTGCCGTACAAGGAGATCGCCGAGATCATGGACACGCCCATTGGTACGGTGATGAGCCGGCTGCACCGCGGGCGTAAGCAGCTGCGCGCGAAGCTGAAGGATGTGGCGGCGGAGCACGGGATCGGCACGGGGCTGGGGGCTGGTGGTAATGGCAGTGGTGGAGGTGCTGGCGGTGGCAAGAAGAAGGCGGCGGCGAAGGATTCCCAGTCTTCCAAGTCTTCAAAGGCTGCTCAGGCTTCCACGGGGAACAAGGCATAAGAGGTGAAAGACGAGATGATGGAACACGACCCATACAACCCTTGCCAGGATCACTCCGGTGACGTCAACTGCGATGAGCTGCTGGAGGTCCTGTACGAATTCGTGGACGGCGGCGGCACGCCGGAGGCCAGGGCACGGCTGCAGCATCACGCCGATGCATGCCCATCCTGCCTACAGCAGTTGGGGATTGAGCAGCAGGTGCGCCAGTTGCTTCGGAGTTGTTGTGCGCAGCAGGCGCCCGTGGAGCTGCGGGCCAGGATCACGACGCAGTTGCGGGTGGAATACCGTCGGACGAGTCGCGAGGTGTAGCCGGGAGGTCTTGTGAGCCTCCGCCCTGGCTTTTTACTAAATTCGTCCATGTTTTTAGCCGAAATCGTGGACAAGTTTAGTAACTTTTTGGTGTTGGGGCGCGGAGCACCGCACAGGGGACAGGGCAAAGGGTTTGGGGACAGGGCATAAGGGAAAGGGGAAAGGGCACAGGGGTTAGGGGTGTGGGTTAGGGGAGCGGGGAGGAGAGGGCCAGCCACCACGGCAACGCCCGCCGCGCCAGAATTGGCGGGGCGGGCGTTTGGGGATGCGGGGGAGACCCGCGTCCTTATGCGTTTGGACGGGAACCGTGGTTCGCCTTCTTCTTGCGACGGTCCTTACGCTTGCGGCCACGCTTGCTCATTGCAGCTCCTTTTAAACAGGTTATTGGGCAGTTATCTTGACCAGTGTAGTTTAGCCCTGCCGGCTGGTGGTAGCCGAATCGAGTTAGACCGTCAGGCGGGTGCGGCTGCGGCCACGGCCGCGGTTGTTGCGACGCTTCAGGGCACGGCGCTCATCTTCGGCCATGCCGCCCCATACGCCGGCGTCCTGGCCGGACTCGATGGCCCAGCTCAGGCACTGGCGTGCCACCGGGCAGCGGTTGCAGACCAGCTTGGCCTGGGCGATCTGAGACAGGGCGGGGCCGGAGTTACCAACGGGGAAGAACAGTTCCGGGTCTTCGTCTCGGCAAATAGCCTTGTGGCGCCAATCCATGATGTCTCCTACTTTCTGGCCGTGTACGGCTTGTTGTTGCGACAGGGTGTCAATGAGCGTTGCGTGAGCTTGCGCCAGCCACGGGATCGGGTGCGCACGAAAGGACAACCTTCACATCAATGAAGGATGGCAAGCAGACGCGCGCTGCAATACGAGAGGCTGGTGAAGCGTGGTGCGTGGGCGCTTAAAGAGTCATTCACTTGGAGTTAACCTGAATGTCCCTTAGCGGTTACTTGGACGATCTTGGCATGGATCTCAGTCTCGCGCTAGACCTACACGGCGAAAAGTGAGGAAGCTCACAGAACTTTGATTTGGTTTTTAGGTTCCGGCGGTTTATGACGCACTATCTTTGCTGAGGCTTACCTTTTGGGCGTGCGGGGAGCGGGGTCGCGCGGGGGTGGGGGAGTGTCACAGTGCCAGTGCGCCGGTTCCCCTAACGCACCGGCGTCAGCACCGCCAGCGCGTCCCGGCGCACGCCGAGGAACACGCGCGGCTGCTCCGGGTCCCCACCGTGCACGGAGAGGTCAACAAATTCGCCGTCCACCTGGAAGCCGCGCACAGGGTCATCGGACCCCTCCGGCAGCCGCAACTGCAGATTCACCGCTTCCGCATTGGAAAAGCGCACGTAGTGGGATGCAGACACGCCCCGCAATGCCGGCAGAAGCAATCCCGTGATGGCGAGCAGCGGCCCCATCCCGATGGTGGAGCGGAGGGCGAAGATGCCGAGGCCGTCGCCAAAATCCATACCTGGATTGGTGCGCACAGGGAACGGCCCCAAATACGTCCACGGATTGGAGTGGGAGGCGAACACCACGGGCATGTCCTCCAGCCGCAGCACAGTGTCATCCTCCACCGAAGAGCTATCCCCACCCGCGATGTCCTGGGCGCCGCCGGGGCCACGCCGCGCGCTTACCGCAATCTTCGGGGGGAAGCGCAACAGCTGCGCCCACATCTTCACGCTTGCGATGACGTACTGAAACGGCGTGGCCGCCTTGCCACCGGAGCGGTAATTCTCCATGTACTCGATGACGTCCGCATCCAGTCCAAACCCCGCATTGACCGCGAAGAAGCGGGTGTGCGCGGGAGGGGAATCCGGGTTCACCGCCCACGTGCCCACCGCAATCCGGCGCTGGTTGTGGGAGCTGATCGCCTCCGCCAGCTGCGCCACAGCCTTGCGCGGAGTGGAAGAAAAGCCCAGCGCGCGGGCGAACACGTTGGCCGAGCCGGTGGGCACCACCCCCAGCAGGGGAACCGCATCCGGCAGGGGCTGGGAGGTTTCACCCGCCGCGTTGACCTCACCCTGGCTCGTGCGGTGCGCACCCAGCAGGCCGTTGATGGCCTCATTGACGGTGCCATCGCCGCCGATGACCACCACGGCGTCCCGCCCGTCCTTGCGGGCCTGCAGGGCCAGCTCTTCGGCATGGCCGGGGTACTGGGTGAAGTGGGCCGTCACCTTCGCTTCTGGGATGCTCACCAGCGTGGGGATGACCTGCCGCATCTTGCGCTCCGTGATGCTGGTGGAGTTCAGGTTGGAGATGACGAGGATATTCACCATGCCCACCCTACATGCCCCACGGCCGCTACTTGCCTGGCTGACTTACCCGGCCGACCTACTAGTCTGACCTACCCGGCCAGCGCCACCACCTCATCGCCCCGCTGCTCCACCACGGTGGTACCGGCAACGCGAAGCGTCACCGGCCCCGTATACCCGCCCCGGTCCACCGGTATCACGCGCAGCACGCCCCCCGTGGCCGGGTCCACCACGGCCACCCCTTCGGCCACCGGCACCAGCAGGTCGCTACCCATGACATCCCCGGTGCCGAGCGCCCCCTCCACGGCGTATTCCGGGGCCAGCGTAGAGGTATTGAAACTGACCAGCCGCCGCCCATCGAACCACGTCTTGTGTTGCGGCAGATCCGCCACCTGCGCCAGCCACAGGCCGTCCTCGCTGTGCGCGCCCAGGTCCGCCACGTCGGCGGGGAATTGGGCGAAGTTCCCCTTCTCATCGAGGACCTGGAAGCGGCTGCCCTCGTTGTCTTGCGCATCGCGCGCGGGCGTGCCGTTCCCCGGCGCGTAAATCACCGCCTGCCCGTTGGATACGGCCACCACCTCGGAATCGGCCGGCACCGTGTATTCGTGCAGGGCTTCCGGTTCGTTGGATTCTTCCGGCACTGCCTTGAGCAGCCGCACGAGCTTCTTGTCTTGGTCCGGGCAGCTCTGCACGGTCACCAGCAGGTGCGAGTGCGTCAAAGCGCTGGTGAAGGAGCATTCTAGGTGCTCTTGCAGCCCTGGTTTGGCGGGCGCTTCCTGCTTGCCCACCTCCACGGTGCGGACCAGGTCTGAGCGCCAGAGTTCCACCCGCTCGCGGCTTAACAGCCCGATGTTGTCTTTGCTGTTGAACGCGTGGATGGTGTCTGCGCCGAGCGCGTCGCGGGTGTAGCGGTATTCGCCGGTGTCCGCGTCGAGGCTCACTGCCTGCCCGCAGCCTTTGGGGCCGCGCATGATGACGGTGATGGTTTCCCAGTTCGGTACTGCCGCGCAGATCTCGTGGGCTGCGGTGTAGCGCCAGGCTTCCTCTCCGGTTGCGGCGGCGCGCATGACCACGGTGGTGGGGTCTTCTTTGGTTGCGACGCCACCCTCCGCCATCATCAATCCCTCCATCTCATCTGGGGCGGACCACGTCTCAGCGAGCTGGCCGGGTGCGGAGACGGCTTCTTCGGACGCGTCCGCGTTCAGCTCGTGGACGGGTGCGGTGGCCTCCACATTGCTGGAGCGCGCGTCCGACCCGAGCCACACCAGCCCGCCCAGGGCCACGGTGGCGGCCGTGATGGCCGCGGTGATGGTGAGGTCCGTGCGGGTCCGCCGCTCGGGGCGGGGGAGGCACCGTAGCTCGGCCATTAGCGGCGTGTCCTTGGTTTCCGCGCCGGGGCGGTGGCGGAGGCGGCACCCTTGACGCGGCGGCGGGGGCCAACGCGGTCCGTGACGGATTCGGCGAGCCCGAAGCGCTCGAGGAACTCTGGGCTGGAGGAGAACCACTGCGGCGGGTCATTGAGGCCCAAGTCCAGCAGGTCGCTGATGGCGTTCCAGCGGTTGACTTCGTCCCAGCCGATGAGGCTGATGGCCGTGCCGGTGTGGCCTGCGCGGCCGGTGCGCCCGATGCGGTGGACGTAGGTGCGTTCATCGTCTGGCACTTGGTAGTTGATGACGTGCGTGACATCGTCGATGTCGATGCCGCGGGCGGCCACGTCGGTGGCGACCATGACATCCACGGTGCCGTCCCGGAACTCCTTGAGGCTGATCTCCCGGTCTGGTTGCTTCATGTCACCGTGGACAGCTCCGACGGCGAAGCCCAAGCTCGCGAGGTCCTCGGCAATGGTGGCGGCCTGGCGCTTGGTGCGGGCGAAGACAATGCTGCGGCCGCGGCCAGGGGTTTGCAGGATCCGCGCGAGTGCGGAGAGCCGGTCCATCTTGTGGGATTGGAAGGCGATCTGGGTGGTTGTGGTGTGCGTGGCCTCGGTGGCTGCGCTGTCGGCCTGGACCATGACGGGGTGGTTCATGAAGGTGCGGGTCAGCGCCACGATGGGCCCTGGCATGGTCGCGGAAAAGACCATCGTCTGGCGCTGCGGGTTGGTCAGGGAGAGCAGCTTTTGGACGTCCTCCAGGAAGCCTTGGGCGAGCATCTCATCGGCCTCGTCCAGCACGGCGATCTCCACGCCGGAAAGGTCAAGGAGCTCTTGGCGGCACAGATCGAGCAGCCGGCCCGGGGTGCCAACGATGACGTCCACCCCGCGCTCGATGGCGGTGGTCTGCTTGTCAAAACCCACGCCGCCATAGGTGGCCAGCACCTCCAGCTGGCGAGTCTGCGGGCGGGTGGGGGCCACGAACGTGCCGGGGGAGGTGGGGTCAACGGGGACGCGCAGGTGCTTGGCGGCGAGCGCGAGGTCATCGGTGACCTGCAGGCACAGCTCCCGGGTGGGCACCACGATCAAGGCCCTCGGGCTGCCGTCTGGGGCTGTGACGGTGGCGTCGTCAAAAACACGATCCAACACCGGAATGCCGAAACCGAACGTCTTGCCCATCCCCGTGCGAGCCTGACCAATAAGATCCTGACCCTTCAGGGCGATGGGAATGGCGTACTCCTGAATCGCGAAGGCGCGCTCAATGCCCGCGCCGGAGAGCGCATCAACGATTTCCGCTGCCACTCCCAAACTGGCAAAGGTCGGTGGAGTTTTGTCTTTCGCTGCACGCGCCACAGGTAACCCGCCTTTTCAACGACACTGGCCAAACAAAGCTATGATGGTCACACTACTGCAAGCCAGTGAGAACACCTACATGAGAATTAAGGACGGTTAGCACACCCCATGCAGATCAAGATCGGCTTTGCTCACAACTCCCGCGAACTGGTGATCAACACGGATCAGGAGTCCGGCAAGAGCCAGGATGAGATTGTCCGCCAGCTGGAGGAGTTCTTGAGTCAGTCCGCGGACCACGCCACCACCACCATCGAGGGCGCCAAGGGTTCCCGCTACGTGCTGGTGCGCTCCCAGGTGGCGTACGTGGAAGTCGGCGCGGAGCAGAAGCACTCCGTGGGCTTCATCCGCTAAGGCGCGCTTAGATAACCGCATGTCAGAGCATCGCAAGGGCGGCAGGCACGCCGCCCCAGCTCCCCGTGTCACCCGCCGCCCGCTGCCGCCAACCCATGGCCGTGGCGGCCACTCCGCCTACCCAGATGACGGCGCGGCTGTGCGCGGGCGAGAGGCCTGGGAGGAGCGCCGGGCGGAACGCCGCCGAATGCAGCCCAGCCCGCGCAGGGAACGCGGTGACGGTGAACGGGCTGCGGGGATCTCCCCGGGGCTGCGCAACACCTATGTCCTCGCGGGCGTGGTCGCGCTTGTCACGGTGCTGGTCATGGTCAACATGATGCTAGGCTCTGACGATCCCAGTACGGATGTGACCGCAGGTAACACCGCCAATGAGTCCCAGGAGAATTCCGCGCAGGAGGACGCCGCATCCGGTCCCGCCGACCGCGGCGATGGTCCCGCGCCGGACGGGAGCTTTGATCACCTTGGCGTGGGCGAGCTTCCCCCGGGCGGCCCGTTCGCCACGGAAGGCGATGGCACCTACCGCACTGTCGGCGCCCCTGGCGAGAAGATGGGCACGGGGGATGAGGAATACACCTACGTGGTGGAGGTGGAAAACAGCATTGATGCCGGTCACTATGGTGGCGATGACGCCTTCGCGGCGGTCGTGGATGCCACCCTGGGCAACCCGAAGTCGTGGATCGGGGACCCCCGGTTTTCCTTCCGCCACATCGCCGCTGATTCCCCCGAGGAGCCGGATTTTCGCATTCAGCTGACCTCCACGGGAACCACTCACGAAGTCTGCGGCAATTCCTACAACCTGGAGACCAGCTGCTACATGCCCATCGGCAACCGGGTGCTGCTCAATGAGTCTCGCTGGGTGCGGGGAGCAACCCCGTTCGATGGGGACATCGGTGCGTATCGGCAGTACATGATCAACCATGAGGTCGGCCACGGTATTGGGTACGCCGCCCACCAGCCGTGTGAAAAGGATGGCGCCCTAGCGCCGATCATGATGCAGCAGACCTTGAGCATGAACAATCAGGAGCTGTACAAGATCAACCCGGAAGACTCCTACGCGGACAATGACTCCACCTGCCGCCCCAACCCGTGGGTGTATCCGTATGGTCACGGGGATGATCAGCCAGGGGAGAAGGAGGCGGAGGAAGCCCGCGTGTCTCCCACCAACCGTCCCCAAGATCAGCGCTAAGTTCTCCCCATGGCCGAACACGTCCACACCCCAGCAGAGCAGGCACCGCCAGCGCACATCCTGGCCAGTTTCCAGGTTCCCAGTGCCACGCCCGTGAAACTGGAGTCCTGGTGGAGCGATGGCTGGCGCTGCGACCGCGCGGTGATTTCCCACGCCGAGGATCCGGCGCGAGCGGCGTGGATCGCGGGAATCATGAATAAGGTGCGTCCGGCAGGGGTGTCTGTGGCCCGCCCCATCTTCTCCTCGGACGGGCGCTTCAGCGTGTCCGGCTGGCGCGCGCGGTCCTTCCTCTCCGGCCACCCAGCGCCGCGCTTCGACGAAATGGCTGCGGCCTCCTTGCGCCTCAACGAGGCCCTGCGGGGGGAGCAGCGCCCAGCGTTTTTGTACCCGCCGCAGGTGGCCGGGGAGTGGGGCGAGGTGCAGATCTTCGCTGCGGCGGATCAGGCGGCGTTCGACGATGACCCCACCCGCTGGGTGACCCCGGTGCTGGATCCGCAGTCGGTTCCCCGGGAGGATGTGGCGTGGGCGCTGGCCAAGGCGGCGCAGCTTGCCGAGCTGCGGGAGGAGCTCACGGAACCGGACCAGCTCGTGCATGCGGACGTGGCAGGGACCATTATTTTCGACGGCGCCGCCGATCCCATCATCACTGACTTTGTTCCTGCGTGGCACCCGGCTGGGTGGAGTGCCGCTGTGTTGATCGTGGACACGATGGCGTGGGGTAACGCACCGGACGCGTTGCTGGACCGGTGGGCACACATTCCGGATTTTCTTCAGCTCGTGTTGAGGGCGGTGCTCTATCGCCTGTTTGTGCACGTCATGCTGCCTTCTTCCACTCCCGCCGCGTGGCAGGGATTAGCACGTGTGTCCGATGTTGTGGCGGCGAAGGTGGAAGAACACGCCACCGATGTCACACGTGGATGACACACTGTAAGGCATGAGCGGAGATGAACAACAACTTCTAGACTTCGGCGGCTTGGACCGCCGCGTGGGTAGCGCCACGGAGCCAGTTGTCACCCTCGTACCCCGCGGTCGCGCGGGCGCGGGTGACGCGGGGGCACAGGCGAGCTTTGATGGCTTGGCTGGGGCCCTGGTAGCAGGGGACGAGAGGCTGGACCATGAGCATCCGTACGCGGTGCTGGGCGGCCCGGGGACGGGGAAGACCTCCCTGCTGATTGAAGCGGCGGTGGAGTTCATGCGTGCTGGGGGAGCAGCTGAGGAAATCATGTTCTTCGCTGCCACCAAGGAGGCCGCGACTGACCTGCGCAACCGGATCTTCGCCAGGCTCACCGCCGAAGGTGACTATGCCGCGACGGGCTCTTTGGTGCGTTCCGTGCACTCCTGGGCCTTCGCGTTTTACCGCTCCATCCAGCTGCAGCGGGGAAAGCCGGCCCCGCGGCTGATGACCGGCGCGGAACATGACATGCAGATCCGGGAGATCCTGCGGGGCACGGCCCTGGATGGAAACCGCTATTGGCCGGAAAACGTGGTGCCTGCGTTGACGTACGTGGGCTTCGCCCGGCAGCTGCGCGACCTGCTGCTGCGCGCTGCCGAGCGCAACGTCAGTGCGGAACAGCTCGTGGCCTACGGGGAAGAGTATGACCGGCCGATGTGGGTGGGCGCAGGGCGGTTCCTCCAGGAGTTCAACCAGGTCCAACGCCTCAGCGCAGCCCACAACCTCAACGCCAGCGAGCTCTTGCATGCCACGCTGGCGGCGCTGGAGACACCGGAGGGGCAGGGCGAACTTGAGCGACAGAAGAAGCGAACCCGCCTACTTCTGGTTGACGATGCCCACAACCTAGACCCCGCCAGCGGGCAATTCATCCAGGCGTTCATCACCCAAGGGGTACGCACACTCATTGCAGGTGACCCGGACCAGTGCGTGTTCCACTTCCGCGGTGCCGATGAAGAGTTCCTCACCCGCGCCGCCGCAGTGGAGGATCACCGTGTGGTGTTGAGTAACTCTCCGCGGCTGAGCCCGGCAACAGCCCGGGCCGTGGACGCCCTGCGGGGGCACTTGCCGCCCCTACCCACCCGCGTGGAGGTGCGCGGTGGCTCGCAAGTGGAGGACGCCTTAGAACTGGTGGAATCCGGAACCGCCACAGCCGAGCGCCTCGAAGTCACCGATGCAGTGCGCCGCGCACACGTGGAGCACGGGGTGCCGTGGGAGCAGATCGCCGTCATCGTGCGCGGCACCGGGGACATCCCGGCCCTTCGCCGCGTTCTCATGAGCCACGGTGTGCCCGTGCAGGTGGACCCCACCAGCATCGTGCTGGCAGAACAGCCCCTGGTGCGCATGCTGCTACTGGCCCTCGAGGCCAGCTACCGCCCACTGCGCGCCGCGGAGGTTCTGGACCTGCTGGAAAGCAACGTGGGTGGGGCGGACCCAGTGATGGTTCGCCGCGTCCAGCGCGCCATGGCGCGGGCCATCCGCAGCGCGCGGCTGCGGGGCAGGCCCATCCCCGCACATGACGATGGCCGCCCGTACCAGGCCATGGACCTCCTGGCCGCGTACGTGATTGACCAAGAGGCCTACGGCTGGGTGACGGAGTTCTTCGGGCCACGGGAACACGGGGTGGTTGAGCGCATCACCGCCGTGATTACTGCGGGGCGGGTAGCCCAGCAGGAGCGGGCAACTACGGAGATGGTGCTGTGGAAGATCTGGCAGGCCACGGAGCTATCCACCCGCCTGCAGACCCACGCCCTGCGCGGCGGCACCCTCGGTGCCCAGGCGGATCAGGACCTGGACTCCGTGATGAACCTCTTTGACCTGCTCGGAGACTTCGTGGAGCGCAACCCCAAGGCAGCCACCGCCACGTTCATTGAGGAGGTCCGCAGCCAGGAACTCCCCACGGGCACCCGCGATCGGCGCGGGGTCATGCCAGGAGCAGTGGAGATCCTCCCCGCCCACGCGGCCGCCGGAAAGCAGTGGCGCGTGGTCATCGTGGCGGGTGTGCAGGAGGACTCCTGGCCCGCAGGTCCCACCGTGGGCGGACTGTTCGGGCAATTGGAACTCGTGGACCTCGTCGACCGCGGCGTGACGCCGCAGACTCCTATCTCCCGAGTCGCAGAGGCCATCCAAGAAGAACGCCGACTGTTCCTGCTGGCCATCAGCCGCGCCACGGAGAAGACAGTGGTCACCTGGATCCGGAGCAGCGGGGACGAGGCGCAAGTACCTTCGAGATTCGTGGGGGAAATTGGTGCGGGGGTGGCGTCGCCCCAAAAAAACACAGCACGAAACCACAGCGAGAAAACAGCGGAGCTGCACCAACACCTACCGCGCGTCCTAGCGATGGAGCCGCTGGTCGCGGAACTGCGCGATGCGGTGACCGATGCCAGCCGGCCGGGGCACGAACGCCACGCGGCCGCGCGCAACCTGGCTAAGCTGGCCCAAGCAGGCGTGCACGGCGCGGACCCAGCAAACTGGTGGGGGCACGTGCCCGTGAGCACGCAGAATACGCTGATCCAAGGCGGCAGAATCGTGCTGAGCCCCTCCACCCTGGAGGCGCTGGGGCAATGCGCGCTGCGGTACGTGCTGGATAGGAAAGTGGTGACCAGTGACACCACAGAAGCCATGCGCATCGGAACGCTCGTGCACGCCTTGGCCGAGGAGATCGTGGCCGGCATGAGTGTGGAAGATGCCCAATCGTTTGTGCGCGTGGCACTGCCCGCCCTGTCCACCGAACCGGTGTGGAAAATCCCACAACTCGTGGACCAATGGGTGGCCGGGATTGAGCGCCTGCACGCGTTCATCCACCATGAAATGAGCCGGGAGAACACCCGCGTGGAAACCGAGCGGAAGCTGGAAGGCAAGGTTGGGGTGACCGCCAACGGATACACCGTCACCCTCTCCGGGCGTGCCGACTTGCTGGTCATCACGGAAAGCCAACCGGACGTGGCCCAGGTGAGGGTCGTGGACTTCAAGACCGGAAAGTCGGCCAAGACGAAGGCCGAAGCGGAAGAATCGCCGCAGCTGGCGGCTTATCAATTCCTCGTTGCCCTGGAATACGGGCCCGCGGCCTCGATGGGTGCGGAGCTAGTCTTTCCCGCAGTCAGCAAAGCCAAGGGGATTACTGTGCGGGAACAGGCTCCCAAGCACAGTGTTGAGCTGGATGACGTACACGAAGAGATCCTCACACTGGCCGATGCCAGCGCTGGGTCGGAGTTCACCGCCACCGTGGGAAACCACTGCACGTGGTGTTCCTTCAAACAAGTCTGCCCAGCCCAGCCCGAAGGAAAGCAGGTCGTCTAAATGAGCAACAACACTCGCCCCTACGCCGCGCCGGGCAGCCCAGTGATCAGCCCGGAGGAGCTATCTCGGCTGCTGGGGCAGCGCTTCGCCCCCACCGCCCAACAGGCAGCCGTGATTGGTGCCGAAGGCCACGGCGCGTTTCTCGTTGTGGCCGGTGCCGGTGCCGGCAAGACGGAAACCATGGCGGCCCGCGTGGTCTGGCTCGTTGCCAACGGGTTCGTGCTCCCCGAACAAGTGCTGGGGTTGACCTTCACCCGTAAAGCCGCAGCCGAACTGGGGGAGCGCGTGCGCGCCCGGCTGGACGCGCTGGCGCGCAGTTCCTTCATGGACCAGCTGGCAGCCGATGACCCGCGCCGGGACGCGCTGAACAACATTGCCCCCACCGTGTCTACCTATGATTCCTACGCCGGCGCGGTGGTGCGCGAATACGGGCTACTGCTGCCAGCAGAGCCCACCGCGCGGATCGTAGGGGAGGCGGAGCAGTGGATGATCGCCCGGGACGTGGTACGCACGTGGCCGGACTTGTTGACCGGGGAGGTGTCCCAGGCATCGCTGATTGAGATGGTGCAAAAGCTTTCCGAGGAGATGGACAGCCACCTGGCCAGCCTGGAGGCTGTGGAAGATACGACCCGCGCCGCCATCGCCAACCTGGAAAACCTTGAGCCCGGGCCCCGGGTCCGTTCGGGCGATGGGATGAGCAAGGACAACAGGGTATTCCTCACGGCCCAACTGAGCCGCCTTGACCTGCTGGACTTGGTGAAGGCTTACCGGAGGACTTTGCAGGAGAAGAACCTGCAGACATTCGGCCAGCAGATGTCCATGGCGGCGCAGCTAGTCCAAGCCCATCCGCAGGTGGGGCAGGAGCAGCGCCGCCGCTTCCGGGTAGTGCTGCTGGATGAGTACCAGGACACCGGGCATGCGCAGCGGGTGTTGCTGCGCGGGCTGTACGGCAGCGGGCAAGATGATGGGCTCTCCGTCACCGCAGTGGGAGATCCCATGCAGTCCATTTACATGTTCCGTGGCGCCACGGCCTCCAACCTGGAAAACTTCCGCACGGACTTCCCCACAGCCGCGGGCATGCCTGCAGAAAAGCTACAGCTGACCACCAGTTGGAGAAACCCATCCGTGGTGCTTGACCTAGCCAACGAGGTCTCCGGATGGTCCATGGACACCGGCCGCCTAGTGGAGCCGCTGGAGCCGCGGCCGGATGCGCCGGACGGTGATGTATCGCTGGCGTTCTTCGATGAGGAACAACAGGAAGTCCAGTGGTTGGCCCAGAAGCTGGCGGACCATTGGCAGGAGTACCAGCGCCAGCTGGAGATGGCCATAGACCCCAGCCAGGTGCACCCGTTTTCCGCCGCAGTGTTGGTGCGCAAGAACCGCCAGGCCATCCCGATCTACAACAAGCTCCAAGAGCTGGGCGTGCCTGCGGACATGACGGCCGGCCCCGGCCTGCTGGACATCCCCGAGGTGGCGGATGTCTATGCCACGCTGCGGATCCTGGTGGACCCCTCCGATGACGCTGCGCTACTGCGACTGCTGATGGGGCCGCGGTGGAATCTGGGCGCGGCGGACCTTGCGGTGTTGGGCCGCCGCGCCCGGCAGATCGCCAACCGCGGCCATGCGGATGATGACCAGGGCTATCCGGAGCCGCACGATGACGTGAATGAGATGGACCGCTGGCTGCAGCGCCGCGCGGAGCGCATCGAGGACTTGGGTTTGACCGGCTACCCGTCCGAGCTGGTGGACAAGGCTCTGGAGGTCATCCCCGATGACGCGCAGGTGCCCGTGGGCCTGGCCGATGCGCTGGCGGACTTCACGGATGCCGAGGCCCAGGGGATGAGCGCCTGGGGCGCGCAGCGCATCCGCGAGCTCTCCCAGGAGCTGGGGTATCTGCGCCGCCACTCCATGTCCAAGCCGCTGCCGGACTTGGTGGCCGATATTGAGCACATGATGGGCGTTCGCACGGAGGTGCTGACCCGCTGGCACAAGGACCAAAACTCCAGCGTCGGCACCAGCCACCTGGACCGCTTTGCCACCATCGTGCGCGAGTTTTCTGAGCTCTCGTCCGCCTCGCCTTCCGCGCTGGTGGAGTACCTGCGCACGGCCCACCAGCAGGAGGACGGGTTGGAGCCGGGGGAGGTCATCCGCCGGGAGAACACCGTGCAGATTCTGACGGTGCATAAGGCCAAGGGGTTGGAGTGGGACATCGTGGCGGTGCCCCATGCTTCCCGCAATAACTTCGGTGACCAGGTGGAGGCCCGGGCGGAGTCCACGTGGGCCACCGCCGCGCAGGTGTTGCCCACGGACTTGCGCGGTGACGCCCAGGGCAACGAGTCCCCGAGCAGCACTGACCGGCCTTCCGCCATGCCCGCCAGGCCCGCCATGCCCGCCACCATGCCGGTGCTGGACACGACCGATGCGGATAACCGCGCGGCACACAACAACAGCGTGGCTAAGTTCAAGAAGCAGGTAGCCCAGGTCCGCGCCAAGGAGGATGACCGCGTGTTCTACGTGGCCATCACACGTACGGAACGGGTGCTGCTGATCAGCGGCTCGGCGTTTGATCAGGGAGTCAAGGGCCGCGACCCCGCGGTGATGCTGGTGCTGCTGCGCAACTATCTGGAGCTCATGCGCGGCGGCGAGGGCATTGTCACCTGGTCCCCGTTGGGCAAGGTGTATGGCGACAACGCCTACAAATCCGAGGATGAGCCACCCCGAGAAACGGTGCTCATGCTCCCGCCTGTGGAAGTCAATCGCCTGCGCATGGAGGCGGAGGAAGCGCGGAAGAACGCGGAAAAGGCAGAGCCGATCCGCGCCACGTGGCCGGCTGCCTCCCCTGTTGCTGGCGATCCCGGCAGCCAGGAGGGCGCGGACATGGTGCGCCACTACATGGCCTCTGGTGATGCTGTTTTTGGGGGCGACGCCACCTCCGCCTCCCCGGCCGACCCCGGAACTCAGGCTCATTCTTGGGATGTGGAAACGGAGCTTCTCATTGGCGAATTCCAGGATCAGGCGAAGGCACACGTGACCGTTCCCATGGATGTCCGCATGACGGCCACGGAGGCCGTGGCCGTGCGCCGCGATGCTGCGGAGTACGCCCGCCGCAAGCGCCGCCCCGTGCCCCTGCAGCCAAAGCCCTTCGCCAAGCGCGGCACAGCCTTCCACAACTGGTTGGAGGACCGGTATAACCAGGTGAGCCTGTTGGATGAGGACCAGCTGCCGGGCGCGGCGGACGCCACGTATGACGACCCCCAGCTAGAGAGGCTCAAGGCTGCCTTCTTGGAGTCTGAGTGGGCGGACCGGCAACCAGCCAGCGTGGAGGGCGCCTATTCGGTGGTGCTGGGCAACCACGTGTTTGAGGGGCGCATTGACGCGGTCTTCCACTTCTCTTCTGGCCCGACCGAAGGGTGGATGATTGTGGACTGGAAGACGGGCAAGAAGCCCGTGGGCCAGGAGATGAAGGCCGCGGAGATGCAGCTGGCGGTGTACCGGCTGGCGTGGGCGAAGGTGCTGTCCCAGAAGCTGGGGGTTGAGGTGCCGGTGGATAATGTCCGGGCGGCGTTCCACTACGTTGCGTTTAACGAGACGTTTGAACCGCGTACACTACCTACAGCTGAGGAATTGGATCAGCTGTGGAATGTTGATCCACAGCGATAGCGGCCAAGTAGTGCTGAACAAAGAAGAGGACTGACACATCATGCGGGATAGGTTGCGCGATCGTTTCCGCGCGGACGATGAGGTGGATGAACTTCCACCGCACGCGCTGCTGAACATTGTGCAGATACCGGATTCCACTGCGCAGAGCCCGTGGTGGTTGATCATCCGCAGGATGATCTATGCCTTCTTCCTCATGTTCATCATCGCCTTGGTGGCGTATGTGGATAAAGATGGCTATTCGGACATGAATACGCTGCTGGATGCCATCTACTACGCCGCGGTGTCTCTGTCCACCACGGGCTATGGTGACATTGCCCCCGTCACGCAGCACGCGAAGCTGATCAACGTGGTGGTCATCACCCCGGCCCGTGTGCTGTTCCTGATCCTGTTGGTGGGTACCACCCTCTCGGTGCTCACGGAAGAATCCCGCAAGACCCTGCTCATCCGCCGTTGGAGGAAGACCATGCGTAACCACACCATCGTGATCGGCTACGGCACGAAGGGCCGTTCGGCCATCACCGCACTACTCGCCGATGGCGTGTCCCCATCGCAGATCGTGGTCATCGATACTGACCGGGAGGTCC
This sequence comes from Candidatus Corynebacterium gallistercoris, assembly GCA_019114175.1. Lineage (GTDB taxonomy): Bacteria > Actinomycetota > Actinomycetes > Mycobacteriales > Mycobacteriaceae > Corynebacterium > Corynebacterium gallistercoris. The sequence continues at coordinate 5,226 of DXFZ01000087.1, read as the reverse complement.
TGGACCAGGCCTCCGCAAAGGGTTTGGTGACGGTGCATGGCACGGCCACACGCTCGGACGTGCTGAAGCTGGCGGGCGTCAACCGCGCCCGCGCGGTGGTGGTGGCGCCGAACCAGGATGACACCGCCGTGTTGGTGACCCTGTCTGTGCGCGAGATTGCCCCGTCGGCGACAATCGTGGCCAGCGTCCGCGAGTCCGATAACTCCCACCTCCTGCGCCAGTCTGGCGCGGATTCCGTGGTGATTTCCTCGGAGACCGCCGGCCGCCTCATGGGCCTGGCTACCGTCACCCCGTCTGTGACGGAGATGATGGAAGACCTCTTGAGCCCGGATGAGGGCTTCTCCATTGCGGAGCGTTTGGTGCTGGAAGAAGAGGTGGGCGGCAACCCCCGCGTGCTGGAGGACGTGGTGTTGGGCGTGGTTCGGTCCGGTGAGCTGTACCGCATTGATTCCTCCGAGGCGGAAACGATTGAGCCGGGGGACCGCATCCTCTACGTCCGTTCCAATACCGGCCCAGAAGAAATCATCACCTAAGCCGCCGTGCTGGAAGCGAAGCTAGACCCAGAGCAACGCCGTGCCGCCACCGCACCGCGGGGGCCGGTGTGCATCATCGCCGGCGCAGGCACGGGTAAGACCCGCACAATCACGCACCGCATCGCACACCTCGTCGATGGCGGTTTCGTCAACCCGGACCATGTGCTGGCGGTGACGTTCACCGCCCGCGCCGCCGCGGAGCTGCGTGAGCGCCTCATGCTGATGAATATCCCCAAGGTGCAGGCCAAGACGTTCCACGCCGCGGCCCGTCGCCAACTGGCCTACTTTTGGCGCGCCTATGCGGGGGACATTGAGTGGAAGCTGCTGGACAATAAGTATGCGCTGGTGGCGCGTGCGGCCCGTAACCTCGGCGTGGAAGCGGGGAAGTCCATGGTGGCGGACCTCATTGGGGAGATCGAATGGGCGAAGTCCTCCCTGATTAGCGCGCAGGACTACCCGGCGCACGTGGTGCCGCAGCGGCGTGACTGCCCCGTGGATCCGCAGAAGTTCGTGGAGATCTTCCGCGGCTATGAGCGGCTGAAGAACTCCCCGGAGGGCATCCTCCTCGACTTCGATGATCTCCTGCTTCACATGGCAGCAGCGCTGGAGAACAACCAAGGCATTGCCGATGAGTTCCGCTCCCGCTACCGCACCTTCGTGGTGGACGAGTATCAAGACGTGACCCCCTTGCAGCAGCGCCTGCTGGATGCGTGGCTGGGGGACCGGGATGACCTCACGGTGGTGGGTGATGCCAACCAGACTATTTATAGCTTCAATGGCGCAACCCCGGATTATCTGCTGGATTTCTCCACCCGCTTCCCGGAAGCCACTACGGTGCGCCTGCACCGTGATTATCGCTCCACACCGCAGGTGGTCGATCTTGCGAACAAGGTGATTGGCAAGGCCAAGGGCCGCGTCGCAGGTACTCGGCTGGAGCTGGAGGGCCAGCGCCCCGCGGGGCCTGCGCCGCACTTCGAACAGTGCGCAGATGAGATGGATGAGGCCCGGCGCGTGGCGGCGCACATTAAGAAACTCATCGCCGATGGGGTGGAACCGGCGGAAATTGCCGTGCTGTACCGCAGCAACGCGGATTCCGCGCCGGTGGAGTACGCCCTTGAGCAGGAAGGCATTGGCTACCAGGTCAAGGGCGGGGAGGGTTTCTTCCGCCGCCCAGAGGTTCGGGAGGGGCTCGCCGCGCTGGCGAGGGCCGCGCAGCGGTATGACCCAGATGCTGAGTCGGTCGTCGCTGCTGTGGGAGCCGCGCTGGTGCCGGTGGGGTTGACCGCCACAGAGCCCACGGGTGCCAAGGAAAGGGCGCGCTGGCAGTCCCTGAAAGCCTTGCTTGATTTGGTCAAGGACATCGCCGCCGCGAACCCGGAGCTGTCCTTGCGGTCCATCATGGGGCTCATCAAGGAGCGGGTGGATTCTAAGAACCCGCCGAAGGTGCAGGGCGTGACGCTTGCCACGATCCACGCGGCGAAGGGCTTGGAGTGGGACGCGGTGTTTCTCACCGGGTTGGCCGAAGGTTCGCTCCCCATCCGCTACGCGCTGAAGGGCGCGGGGGCCGAGGACGCGGTGGAGGAGGAGCGCCGCCTGTTCTACGTGGGCATTACCCGCGCTCGGGAGCATCTGTACTTGTCTTGGCCACAGGCCCGCCAGGAGGGCGGGAAGCCGAACCGGAAGCGCACGCGCTTCTTGGATGGCCTCGTTCCCGGCGAGGATCCCCTGCCGGACGGTGCGCCCGGTGGCGGTAGAGCAGGCCGCGCCGGCCGCGCCGGCGCCTCAGGTGCTCCGAAGAACGCCTGCAAGGTGTGTGGCGCACGCTTGGGCAGCCCGGAGCTGAAGATCCTCGGCCGGTGTGGGGAGCACGCTCCGGAAACGGACCATGTGCTGCTGCAGGATTTGCGGGCTTGGCGCACGGCGACTGCCAAGTCCGCGGGCGTGCCTCCCTACGTGGTGTTTACGGATGCCACCTTGCTGGCCATCGCGGAGACCCTCCCCACGTCCGCCCAGCAGTTGTTGGCGATCCCAGGCATCGGGCCGGTGAAGGTGGAAAGTTACGGAGAGGATGTCCTCGCCATCACCACCAACTACGCCTGATCCACTTGCCTGACCTTTACGCCTGCGCCAGCGCCGCCAACGCGCAGCTGGGGCACCCAGGGGCGGGGGCGAATGTCTGCCGGCGGGTCACTCCTTCCAGTGGGTCCACGGTGACTCGCGCCCCCAGCCACTGCGGAATGGCCTGAGGGTCGCACCCGTCCGTGATCCAGCCCACGAGGTGGGTGTGGATGACACGGGCTAGCGTGTGGGCCAGCTGTGCGGTGGAGGATTCGTCACCCGCCTCCGGTTTGGCGGTAGCCTGCATGCGAATGGCTTTCCACGCCGCATCTTCGGCCTCGTAGTGGCTATCGATGCAGGTGAAGCAGGCCGTGTGTCCGGGGTACATGAGCGGCCCGATGGTGACGCGCCCTCCAATGATCCCGGCCGGCAGGTGGATGGCGCGCTGCTCCATGAGCTCAAGGTGCAGGTCTGTTGTGGGGAACAGCCCGCTGGTCATCACCGTCACTTCGTCTCGCGTCCCTCGCGGCCGGTTGCGCAGCGCCGCCGGGATTGTGAGGCGGGAAAGCTCCTCGCAGAGTGCCTCGGCTGCGTGCCCCGTACGCAGCACGGTGATGGGTTGGTGCGTGGGGCTGTGGTGCAGAATACCTGCGCGGAGCAGTTCTTCTATTATGTTCGACGCCACCACCGCCTCCATCCCACACCGCATCAGACGTGAGTTGAGGTTGGCGTGCGTCACGGGTGTACGCGCGGCTTCGAATGCGCGCAGCACACTACCCGCGTTAACCCTGCGCGGCAGCGGAAGAACTACTGCCTGCGCTGGAATGATCCCGAATTGTATCCCCACCCCTGGGCGGGCCAGAATGACTGTGCCCGCTGATACAACGATCACTGTGAGCGATCCTCCCCTTCATCATCAGGGGATTCCTGATCCTTATTCTTGTTGAGTTCCCGCTCCAGCTTTTCGATCTCGCTGATGGGGTTGAAGTCTTCCATTCCCTCCTCATCGAAGGTGATGCTGGAGATGAAGCCCGCTGGGTTGTCGAGGTCTTCCGCCACCGGCAGGAAGTCCGCGTGATCCCAGATGCCATCGCGGCGCTGTTGCCCGACTGCGTCGTTGAGCTTACGCCAGAGGTCCGCGGCCTCATCCGCCTTTGGCGCGGTGAAGCTGATGCCCACGGCCTCGGTGAGGGCATCCATGGCGGGGGAGCCGTTATTGCGGAAGGAAGACCAGGCGGCGTTGATCATGGCTGCCTGCGGCATCCGGGAATCGAGGGCGGAACCGACAACGTAGTCCACCCAGCCCTCCACCAGCGACAGGCTGGTTTCCAGGCGTTCGCGGGCGTGGGCGTTGGCGCTGACGACCTTCGGCTGGAGGTCTTCGTTTTGCATGGCCTCCATGGCTTCCTGCATCTTGGCGGGGTCATTGAGCGTCTCTGGGGTGATCTGTCCCATGGCTTCCTGGATGGCCGAGTCATCCAATGTCAGCCCCGCAGCGAATTCCTCCACGTCCAAGATCAGCCGCTCCACGAGCCACGGGACGTGCTGGAAGAGGCGGTGGTGAGCGGCCTCGCGGGCGCAGAGGTAAATGAGTGCTTCCCGCTTGTCACACCCGAGCTTCTTGGCGATGTCCTCCAAGTGGCCCGTGGCCACGGCTGCCGTGGTGCCCTTGGCCAGCGGAACTCCCCACTGGGTGGAGAGCACCACGGAGCCCGCCATATCGCCGAGGGTGTGGCCCAGCTGCATGCTGAAGTTCATCGCGTTGATCTGCTTGAGCATGCCAGCCATGGGGCCCAACTGGCCGCGGATCTCCTCAGGGATTCCCGTGAGGGCTGCATCGCCCAGCTTGTCTGCTAGGGGCGTGAGTACCCGCTTCCACGTGGGCAGGGTTTCGTCCAGCCACTGACTGGGGCCAAAGGCCACGGAGCTGGTCGCGCCCGCTGGGAGTTCCGTCGCCTCATCAAGCCACAGCTCCGCCAAGCGCACGGATTCCGCCACGGCCTGGGAATCCTGCCCCTTCGGGGTGGGGGCCTGGGCGGATTGCTGCCGGGCGATGCGATCCACCGTGGAGTAGTTCACCGGGCCTTTGGATTCGGGGCTGTTCATGTCCGTGCCGAAGCCGCTGAGCATGGCGCCGAACTGGTTGAGGATATCGCCTAAGTTCCCGGCACCGAATTGGCCGCCGAACTGGGATCTGCCACCATTGCCGGCACCGCCCATGCCGGGGCCGCCGAAGAAGAAGCCGAAAGGATTGTTGTTCTCGCCCCGACGATCATCGTCGGAGTCATCATCCGAAGGATTGGAGCCGAAGCCAAAATTACTCATGCCACTACCGTACCTAGATTGCGCCGTGCACTGGCACTACCTTCTCGCTGCTTTCTGTGTGCTGTCAGCGAACAAAGGATTGTCCAGGTGAGCAGGTAAGGTGTTCAGGGTGAGTTTTTGGAATCTTCGCAACCGTACCTTCGTGATTGGCGCGGTGCCCGTCATCGCCTTGGTCTCCCTGATGGGCATGCCCTCCATCCCGGGCACCTCCATCGACCTCACCGTGCCTTACGCGGCAGAGGGCAAAGGCCCCACCTTCAACACCCTTGGCGAGGTCCAGGGCAAGGAAGTTGTGGAGATCGACGGCGCG
>DXFZ01000007.1 GCA_019114175.1 Candidatus Corynebacterium gallistercoris | reverse complement strand
ACCTAGGGTGGGAGTCTGGCCCGTTGGGATATCCGGTAGAAGATGAGGTTGCTGTTGGGGATGGGTTGGGGCGTAAGCAAGTCTTCCGGGGTGGGCATGTGTATGGTTCGTTGGCTGGTTTGGGTTCGGTGCGGGGTAGGATTCTGGAGCGCTGGTTGGAGCTGGGTGGCCCCACGGGTGTGTTGGGGTATCCGGTGGGTGATGAGGCTGGGACGCCTGATGGGCGTGGTCGGTTTAGCCGGTTCACGGGCGGGATGATGTATTGGACACCACAAACAGACGCATGGCCGGTGCGTGAGCCGATCTTATCTGATTGGGAGTTAGAGGGATATGAAAAAGGGGCCAGTGGCTACCCAATATCTGACGTTTCGAGGGAGGGAGATTCTTTCATCCAAAAATTCGAGAACGGTGAACTATCGGTAAAATTGATAAATAGCTTATCTTTCAAGGAGTACTCCGATGGTGAGTGGGGGGATAACTATTATAGAATGCAAGAATGTATTCAAGGTTACGATGACAAGAAGCCGATAGTACGATTCTATTATAGGGATGTGCGTCTATATTGCAAGGAGCTCCAGCATATACATGAACGCCACTTTAGTAGAAATGATTTATCCAGAAGGTCTTGGCAAGTTTTTCAAACATGCGTCGCATTAACGTTGGAATCGGAAGAACCTTCAGGTGTCATCACTGGTCCAGGAAGAACAATACGGACTCGTTTCAATGATAAGACTCGCACGCGAAGTTACGCCATTTACGCCTACTCCAGCGATCGTCGATCCAACTACTTAGTTACGGCATATACTAAGAGATCTAATGGTCCAAATGATTTAGGGGGTAATTGGGGAGGTTGTAGGAGAGGCTTGAGGGGGATTTCGTTCCCATGGCTTTAAAGCTAACTCTTGATTTAGAGCCAGAATATGGCAACCTGTACGGTTTGTGGGTTTTAAGTGTAACAGAAGACGGCAAGGAGCTTGATTGTGATTTAGCAGTTGAGCGTTTTCTGAGCGTAAAGTTAAAGCATCGTTTAGTTCACTGGAACGAAAAATGGGAACAGAATTATAGGCCAGGAGATGGCTTATGTAGGAGATTCGACGTGATCTCTTGGCTTAGGGAGGGTGAGGCGCTAGCCTCTGCGATTGAGCGTTCGCTGAACGATGTCCGAATTGGAGGGGTTGCCTTTTCTCGGGCAACGGTGAATCGAAAATTCTATAACTACGCCGATTATGCTGTGTCCCCAGGGTTGGAACATTATTTAAGGTCTCTGGGGCTGGAGACTAGTTATTGTCGCGTGAAAGTGGTAGATCATCCCGTTGTTGAGCATGGACTAAGCTATTTACGCGATGGGAATAGTTCCGCTGAGGAACTAGTGTTTTATAGGCGGCTTGTTTTACGAGCTCTGTCTTATGAAATCACTGAACAACTGCAGACCGTCTACCGAGGTGCCGAGCGGGATGGTGTAACCATGGGAGTTCAGAGGATCAAAGAGAGATTCGTTATCCTGTGTTTCTCGGCCCAAGCATACTCCTACATTTGTGAGGATCTACACGATATTTGGGGCGATCTGCTGAGAGTGGTATACCTAGATTTAACCAACCCTGATAGCTGTAGGGCGGAACTATGCAAGCTCAAGAAAGATGCATCTGAAGCACCGTCTTATCATTTGTTTGCTCCTAGATTGACGGCGTATGGGGAGCTCAATCATGCGCTCCGTTTTTTGCGCTCCGATGGCATAGAACTGGCAAGCATCTTCAGCTTTGTGGCTTCTAACGAAGGGCTAAGAGAAATCCTATGGTCTGGCGCGGGAAACTTGACTCTATATACTGCTTCAATCGACTTTGAGCGAACAATTGGATTCTTGCTCCCCGGCATTTCAGATTCGGTATAAAAGAGCCAGAGGCCGTTACTGACCACCAACCGCGTCCGTGTGAGATAATGACCACGTGCCTGCAAAGAAGAAGATCTCCAACGTCCTTGCCAACCGCTATGCCTCCCCGGAGATGACCGACATCTGGTCGCCGGAGAACAAGATCATCATGGAGCGCCGCCTGTGGATCTCCGTGATGAAGGCCCAATCTAGCCTTGGCATCAGCATCCCTGACGAGGCCATCACCGCCTATGAAGCAGTGGTGGATAACGTCAACCTTGACTCCATCGCGGAGCGTGAAAAAATCACCCGCCATGATGTCAAAGCCCGCATCGAAGAGTTCAATGACCTCGCGGGCCACGAGCACATTCACAAGGGTATGACCTCCCGTGATCTCACGGAGAATGTGGAGCAGCTCCAGATCCGCCAAGCCCTTACCCTCTCCCGTGACCGTGCCGTGGCCGTGCTCGCACGCATCGGGCGCCGTGCCGAGGCTTACCAGAACCTTGTCATGGCTGGGCGCTCCCACAACGTCGCCGCCCAGGCGACCACCCTCGGCAAGCGCTTCGCCTCCGCCGCGGACGAACTGCTCATCGGAATCCAGCGCATCGAAGAGCTCCTTGACCGCTACCCACTGCGCGGAATCAAGGGGCCGATGGGCACCGCCCAGGACATGCTGGACCTCCTCGGCGGTGACGAATCCAAGTTGGCTGAACTAGAGAACACCATTGCCTCCAACCTTGGCTTCTCCCACGTTCTGAACTCCGTGGGGCAGGTGTACCCCCGCAGTCTAGACATGGATGCGCTCTCCGCACTCACGCAGCTGGGCGCCGCCATGTCAAGCCTTTCTATGACGATCCGCCTCATGGCGGGCAACGAGACGGCCACGGAGGGATTCAAGGAGGGCCAGGTTGGCTCCTCCGCCATGCCACACAAGATGAACGCCCGCTCCTGCGAGCGCGTGGGCGGCATGCAGATCCTGCTGCGCGGCTACCTCACCATGGCGGCCGACCTGGCGGGTGCGCAGTGGAATGAGGGGGACGTGTTCTGCTCCGTCGTTCGCCGCGTGGCCTTGCCAGATGCCTTCTTCACCTTCGACGGCATGAGCGAGACCTTCCTCACCGTCCTCGATGAATTCGGCGCTTTCCCCGCGATGATCGAGCGTGAACTGGAACGCTACCTGCCATTCCTCGCGACCACCAGGATCCTCATGGCGGCGGTCCGTGCGGGCATGGGCAGGGAAACCGCGCATGAAGTGATTAAGGAGCACGCTGTGGCCGTCGCCCTCAATATGAGAGAAAACGGCGGCGAGCAAGACTTGGTAGACCGCCTTGCAGATGACCCTACCTTCGCCCTCGACCGCGAGCAGCTGAGCCAGGCATTAGAAAACCGCCACGCCTTCATCGGCGCGGCGGAATCTCAGGTCAGCCGCGTGCTGCAGCGTGCAGACGAGGTACTGCAGCGCCACCCGGAGGCCGCGGCCTACACCCCGGGTGAGATCCTCTAAAAGCTAGGAGTACAGCTGGATCTTCCCGCCCGGGATGGAATCCAGCAGGCGCTGCGTGTACTCCTCCTGCGGGTCAGCGAAGAGCTGATCCGTGGCACCGCGCTCCACAATATTGCCCTTCTGCATCACCAGTGTCTCGTCGGCGATCTGCTTGACCACCGCCAGGTCGTGGGTGATGAACAGGTAGGTCAGGCCCATCTCCGCCTGCAGCTCGTTGAGCAGCTCCAGCACCTGGGACTGCACGAGCACGTCCAAGGCGGACACGGCTTCATCGAGGATCAGCGCCTTTGGCCCCAGCGCCAGAGCGCGGGCGATGGCCACGCGCTGGCGCTGACCGCCGGATAGCTCGCCAGGGAAGCGGTGCATCATGGACTGCGGCATGGCCACGAAGTCCAGCAGCTCACGCACGCGAGCCTCGCGGGACTTCTTATCCCCGATCTTGTGAATCTTCAGCGGCTCCGCGATGGTGTTGTAGACCGAATACATCGGGTCGATGGAGCCGTACGGGTTCTGGAACACCGGCTGCACGTGGCGGCGGAACTCCAGCTCCTCCTTGCCCTTGAGGCCGGTGACATCCTGGCCGTCGAAGAGCACGCGGCCCTCCGTGGGCTCCAACAGGCCCAGCACCATCTGCGCCACGGTGGACTTGCCTGAGCCGGATTCTCCCACCAACGCGAGGGTGTGGCCGCGCTCCAGGTAGAAGCTCACGTCCTTCGCAGCGGTGAAGTCCTTCTTCTTCCACGGCTTGTCACCGGGGACCTTGAAGATCTTCGTCAGGTTCTCCACGCGGATGAGCGGCTCGTTCTTGTGCTCCTGGGTGCCAGCGTGGGCCTCTGCCTCTTCGCGGATTTTTGCTCTTTGGTTGACGACGTCGCTACGCCGCGCGGCCAACGATGGTGCAGCGGACACCAGCTTCTTCGTGTAAGGGTGCTGTGGGTCCTGCAGGATCTCCAGGGCAGGGCCGGTCTCCACCACGCGGCCCTGGCTCATCACGACGATGCGCTGCGCGCGCTCGGCCGCCAGGCCGAGGTCGTGCGTAATCAGCAGCACGGCGGTGCCGAGCTTGTCCGTGAGGGACTGCAGGTGGTCCAGGATTTGCTGCTGGACGGTCACGTCCAGAGCACTGGTGGGCTCATCGGCGATGAGCAGCTTGGGGCGCGCGGCCAGGCCGCAGGCGATGAGAGCGCGCTGGCGCATACCGCCGGAGAACTCGTGCGGGTACTGGTTGACGCGGCGCTCCGCGTCCGGCAGGCCGGCCTCTTCCATCAGCTCGATGGCGCGCTTTTGCGCATCGGAGCCGGTGGCCAAGTTGTTGGCCTTGAGGGCTTCCTTGATGTGGGAGCCGATGGACCACACGGGGTTCAGGTTGGACATCGAGTCCTGCGGGATGAGGCCGATCTCCGCGCCGCGCAGCTGCGTGAGGCGCTTTTCTGAGGCGTGGGTGATGTCCTCGCCGTTGAAGGTGATGGTGCCGCCGGTGACGTGGCCGCCGCCGGGCAGCAGGCCCATGATGGCGTGGGCGGTGGTGGACTTGCCGGAACCGGATTCGCCCACCACGGCGACAGTCTCGCCGGGGTAGATATCGAGGTCTACCTCAAAGACCGTGTCCAGCGGCTTCTTCTTGGAGCCGAAGGCGATGTCCAGCTTGCGCAGGGAGATCACTGGCTCCTGGCCAGCCGGGGTGGTCGGGTTGCTCTGGTTACTCATCGGGTGCGCTCCTTCGGATCCAGGGCATCCTTGAGCGTATCGCCCAGCAGGATGAAGCCCAGAACGGTCATGGCCAGGAAGCCGGCAGGGTAGAACAGCACGGAGGGTGCGTGGCGGATGGAGTTCTGCGCGGCGGAGATGTCATTGCCCCAGGACACTTCCGTGGGGGGCAGGCCAATGCCCAGGTAGGACAAGGTGGCCTCCGCCACGATGTAGATACCCAGGCTGGTGGTGGCCATGACGATGATCGGTGCCAAGCAGTTGGGCAGCACGTGCTTGATCAGGATGGAGGCGCGGGACAGGCCCAGCGCGCGGGAGGCAGTGACGTAGTCATTGTTCTTCACGCTCATCACGGCGGAGCGGACGATGCGCGCCATCTGCGGCCAGCCGAACAGAGCCAGCACGATGACCACGGACCAGATGGTGCGGGCGGTGAACACCTGCATCAGCACGATGGCGGCCAGCAGCAGTGGGATGGCGAAGAAGGTATCCGTGATGCGGGAGAGGATGGAATCCACCCAGCCGCCGCGGTAACCGGCGATGGAACCGATGACCACGCCCAGCATGGTGACCAGCAAGGTGGTGGCGATGCCACAGATGACGGAGGCGCGGGCACCGTAGATGGTGCGGGCGTACACGTCATAGCCCTGCTGGGTAAAGCCGAAGATGTGGCCTTCTTCTGGGCCGTTGAGGGACTTGGATAGGTCGGCGGCGTGCGGATCCAAGTTGGTGAACAGGCCGGGGAAGGCGGCCAGGAGCACCACGAAGAAGATGATGAGGGAGGCGACCCAGAACATGGGGCGCCGGCGCAGCTGCTTCCATGCCTCGCCCCACGTGCTGGTGGGGGCTGCATCGGGGAGCATCTGGTCACGGGTGAGAACGTCCTCAGTCTCTACTTCCGCAACCCAACGCAGTCCGCGTAGGTCCGCGTCTCCCGGGGTGGAGATGTTGAGGTGCTCGTTGTTCGCAGGATTGTGCTGTGGAGTATTAGGCATAGCGGATCCTTGGGTCAAGCAGGGCGTAGAGAAGATCGATGATCAGGTTGGCCAGGAGGAAGATGATGACCAGCACGGTCACCACGCTCACCACGGTGGGCGCTTCACCCATGGTCACGGCCTTGTACAACAGACCGCCGACACCGTGGATGTTGAAGATGCCTTCAGTCACGATGGCGCCACCCATGAGGCCAGCTAGGTCTGCGCCGATGAAGGTGACCACGGGGATCATGGAGTTGCGCATGACGTGGCGGATGATGACGGTCTTCTTGGCGGAACCGCGCGCGTAGGCGGTGCGGACGAAGTCCGCGCGGAGGTTCTCCGCAATCTCACTGCGGGTCAGCCGGAGCACGTAGGCGAATGAGACGAGGCCTAGCACGAAGGCGGGTAGCAGGAGCTCTGATATGTCTGGGTTACTGCCCACCGTGGGGCTGGTGATGCCCCACTTGATGCCGAACAGGAACTGGGCCACGAAGCCGAGCACGAAGATCGGCACGGCGATGATGACGAGGGAGACGACCAGCACGGTGGAGTCAAAGAGTCCGCCCTTGCGCAGGCCGGCGATCACGCCGAAGCCCACGCCGAAGATGGTCTCAATGATCAGCGCCATCACGGCCAACTTGATGGTGACGGGGAAGGCGGATGCCAACTCGTCAATGACGGGGCGCTGGGAGAAGGTCTGGCCCAGGTCACCCTGGAAGAGGCCTCCGATGAAGAGGAGGTACTGAACCAGGAAGGGCTTGTCCAAGTTGTACTGCTCGCGGATGTTCTGCAGCACCGCTGGGTTCACGGCTTTATCGCCGGCCAGCGCGGTCACGGGGTCTCCAGGGGTGAGGAAGACCATGGCGTAGATAAGGAAGGTGGCACCGAAGAAGACGGGCACCATCTGGAGGAGGCGTTTGCCGATATACCAGAGCATAAGCTTTTGGGTCCTAAGAAACGTCTGGGAAGGGTTAAGGGGATTTTAGGGTGTGAAAAGTTCAGATAAAAAATAGCCACCCCCGCGGGTAGTGGGGGTGGCTAGGTTCTCACTGCTTTAAGGTCCGCGGGAGACTTCTAGAAGAAGCTGGGGTTACTTCTTCTCGATGTTGGCGAAGTCCGCAACGCCCTTCCAGTTGTATTCCACGTTGGAAAGGTCCTCGCTCCACGCCACGGTTGCAGCGTAGTACCACATCGGGATGGCAGGCAGCTCGTCCATGATGATGGCCTGAGCCTTGTTGTAGAGCTCCCGTGCCTTGTCCTTATCAGTCTCGGCGGCAGCTTCCTTCAGTAGCTTGTCGAACTCTTCGTTGGAGTACTCGCCATCGTTGGAGGAACCGCTGGTGGCGAAGTTCGGTGCCAGGAAGTTGGCGATGGATGGGTAGTCGCCCACCCAGCCGGAGCGGAAGGCGGTGGTGATGGTCTTGTTGGTGATCTCATCACGCATGGCCTTGAAGGTGGGGTAGGACTTACCGTTGGCGGTGATGCCCAGGGTCTGGGAGATGTCGTTGGTCACGGCCTCGACCCATTCCTTGTGGCCACCATCAGCGTTGTAGGCGATCTCGAAGGTGCCGGACCATGGCTTGATCTCGTCAGCCTGCTTCCACAGCTCCTTAGCCTTCTCCGCGTTGTGATCCAGAACCTCGTTGCCCTCGATCTCCGGAGTGCCGTCACCCAGGGTTGGTGCACCGAAGTCCTTCGCTGGCACGCGGCCACCGTGGTAGATCTTGTCCGTCACGAGCTCGCGGTTGATAGACATGGAGATGGCCTGGCGGCGCAGCTTGCCCTCTTCGTCATCGCCGAAGTGCTCCAGGCGCTCCGGGATGGTCACGTTCTGAATTGCCGCGTAGGGATCATCAGCGTTGGAGTCAGGGAAGTCATCCTTGTACACAGCCATGGCGGAAGCCGGAACGGTGTTGTACACGATGTCGATGTTGCCGGACTGCAGGTCAGCGTAGGTGGTGTCCAGGTTGGAGTACATCTTGAACTCGATGCCACCATTCTTCGGTTTGTTCTCACCGCTGTAGTCCTCGTTGGCAACCAGCTTGATGGTCTCGTTGTGGACCCAGCCATTCTCAGCCATCTTGTATGGGCCGTTGCCGATGGGGTTCTCGCCGTAGGCCTCCAGGTCATCCCAGGCAGCCTCCGGCCATGGCATGTAGGGGGAGTGGCCCAGGCGGGTGGGGAAGTCAGACTCTGGGGAGGAGAGCTTCACCTTGAACTCGGTGTCGCTGATCTTCTCCAGGCCGGAGAGCTCTTCCACGGTGGAGTTTTCCTGAGAGACCTGGTCGTAGCCCTCGATAGGCTCAAAGAAGTCTGCCTGCAGCTGGCCGTTCTTGGTGGCAGCACCGTAGTTCCACGCCTTGATGAAGCTATCGGCGGTGACCTTCTCACCATTGGTGAAGGTCCAGTCATCCTTCAGCTTGATGGTGAACTCGGTAGCGTCATCATTTGGCTCGATGCTCTCGGCTACGGCGTTGACCACGGAGCCATCGTTCTCGTAGCGCACCAGACCGGTGTAGATCTGATCCAGAACTCGGCCACCCCCGGTTTCGTTGGTGTTGGTGGTCAGCAGTGGGTTTTGCGGTTCGGTGCCATCGGTGACGATGATGGCACCGTTATCGCCACCACCGGAACCGTTGTCAGAACCACAGGCCACCAGGGTGGTGCCCAACAGAGCTGCGGCTGCCACGCTGGCTGCGGCTGTTGCCTTCTTAGATCTATTCATGGGTTTTCGCCCTCTCCTCTTCGGGTCGCGGATGCTTTTGCGGCCCGCATTGTCAGGTTTTTCTAAGGCTATGTGATTCGCTACGGGCAAAACAAGCCTATTACCCCCATGTGGCTCCGCCTATGGATAAGTGCCGATCACACGCGAGTGACGGGGGTGACTTAGATCATAACCATACCAGTGCTTAGTGGGTCAAAAACGCCGAAATTAGTCAAAATTTTTCTCTACCCCGCCCCCAGATAGTCAAAACCCTATGCCGGGGCTAGACTGACTACCCATGCGCCCAGAACTGTCTGATTATGAGCACCTTTCCGCAGGAAAAGTGCGGGAAATCTATGAGGTTGATGGCAACACCTTGTTGATGGTTGTCACTGACCGCATTAGCGCGTTTGACTTCGTGTTGGAGACCGAGATCCCAGACAAGGGCCGTGTGCTCACGGCCATGAGTTCCTACTTCTTTGAGGCCCTCGATGTGCCCAACCATCTGGCAGGGCCACTGGACGATGAGCGGATCCCCTCTAGCGTGCTGGGCCGCGCCATGGTCTGCAAGAAGCTGGAGATGGTGCCTTTTGAGTGCGTCGCCCGCGGTTACCTGACCGGCAGTGCCCTGGAAGAGTACAAGGAGACCGGCGAGGTCTGCGGGGTGAAGCTGCCAGAGGGCTTGGTGGAAGCCTCCAAGCTGCCCGAGCCAATTTTCACCCCGGCCACCAAGGCCGAGGTGGGCGAGCACGATGAAAACGTGAGCTTCGAGTACGTGGAAGAAGCGCTGGGCACCAAGCGTGCGGAGGAGCTGCGCCAGGCCACCCTGGACATTTACACCAAGGCGGCGGCACTGGCAGAAGAACGTGGCGTCATCTTGGCGGACACCAAGCTGGAGTTCGGCCTGGATGAGCAGGGCAACCTCGTGCTCGCGGACGAAGTTCTCACCCCTGACTCTTCCCGGTACTGGCCCGCCGAGGGCTATGAAGAGGGCAAGGTGCAACCCAGCTTTGATAAGCAATACGTCCGCAACTGGTTGCTCAGTCCAAAGAGTAACTGGAATAAGAAGGAGGGCACCCCGCCGCCGGCCCTGCCGGGCTCCGTGGTGGAAGCTACCCGCGCGCGGTATGTGGAGGCCTATGAAAAGATCTCCGGCCGCCGCTTCGCAGAGTGGATTGGCTGCTGCGTGTAGGCAGCACGTCACACCGGGGCGCTACGATGTGAACTTATGTCATTAGATCCATCTACTAGCCCCGAAAGCACCACCCCGCAGACCCTCACCCAGCCGCCGCGCGCTAAGAAGCTGCCCCACACCCGGCAGTTCCACGGGCGTACCTTCGTGGATGACTATGAGTGGCTCCGGGAGAAGGACAGTCCGGAGGTGCGGGCGTACCTCGAAGAAGAAAACGCCTGGACCACCCACGCCACCAGCCATCTTTCCGAGCTGCAGGACCGCCTGTTCGAAGAAGTCAAGGCGCGCGTGCAGGAGACGGACATGTCTCTGCCTGTCCGTTCCGGCGAGTGGTGGTATTTCTCCCGCACCCAAGAATCCAAGAGCTATGCCAGCATGTGTCGCATCCCCGTGGCTAGCCCCGATGACTGGACTCCGCCGGTGATTGACCCCGAACACCCCGCAGACAACGAGCAGGTGTTCTTGGACTGCAACGCCCTAGCGGAAGGAACGGAGTTCTTCAGCCTCGGCGCCGCCAGCGTCACCCGTGATGGCACCCTGCTGGCGTATTCGGTGGATACCACCGGCGAAGAGCGCTTCACCATGCGCTTCAAGGATCTCACGACCGGCGAGGACCTGCCGGATGTCATCGAGGACGTCTTTTACGGTGCCACCTGGGTGGGCAGCGACACGATGTACTACCAGAAGGTCGATGCCGCGTGGCGCCCGCACCAGATCTGGAAGCACACCATCGGCACCCCGGTGGACCAGGATGAACTCATCTTCCAGGAGGACGATGAGCACTTCTGGACGGGCGTGGGTACCACTCGTTCGGAGCGTTTCCTGCTCGTTCATTCCGGCTCCAAGATCACCAGCGAGAACTGGTACCTAGACCTGCAGGACCCCGATGCCCAGCTGACCTGCATCAAGCCCCGCGAGTCCGGGGTGGAGTACGGGGTTGATCACGCTATCGTGGGCGGGCAGGATTTTTGGCTGGTCATCCACAACCACAATGGCGTGAACTCGGAGCTCGCCTACCACCCGGTGGGTGCTATTTCATCGTGGGGCGACGCCACCACGTTGGTTCCCCACCGCACCGATGCTCGTGTGGAAGGAGTGGACGTATTCTCCAGTCATCTCGTGCTGGAGATGAGGGAAAACGCACTGGAAACGGTGTACGTTATGCACCTCTCCCAGGAGGGTGATGCCGGGGCCGCAGGGTTCGGCGAATTTGAGCGCCTGGATTTCGGGGAAGAACTGGCCAGCGTGGGCACGGCCGGCAACACGGAGTGGAATGCCCCAGTGCTGCGGGTAGGCTATTCCAGCTTCACCACTCCGGCGAGGGTGTATGACGTGGTGCTGGCCACCGGGGAGCGCCTGCTGCGTAAGGAGCAGACGGTGCTTGCCGATCCGGACGGGCGCCCATTCAACCCGGATCATTACACCTCCTCCAGGCTGTGGGTCCAGGCTTCCGATGGGGAGCTGATCCCGGTATCCCTCATCCACCGCGTGGATGTGCCCCTGACCCAGGAGAACCCGGTGCTGTTGTATGGGTACGGCTCCTATGAAGCCTCCATTGACCCGGGCTTCTCCTACTTCCGCCTGTCCATGCTGGATAGGGGCGTGGTGTACGCCATCGCCCATGTCCGCGGAGGCGGGGAGATGGGCCGTGGCTGGTATGACAACGGCAAGGCGCTATCCAAGCTCAACACCTTTACAGATTTCGTGGCGGTGGCCGACCATCTCATCGCTAGCGGGATGACCAGCCCGGACAAGATGGTGGCAGAAGGCGGTAGCGCCGGCGGCATGCTCATGGGTGCGGTGGCTAACCTCGCCGGTGACCGCTTTGCCGGCATCGAAGCGGTGGTGCCCTTCGTGGACCCGTTGACGTCCATGCTGATGCCGGAGCTTCCCCTGACCGTGACCGAATGGGATGAGTGGGGAGACCCCTACCATGACCCCGCGGTGTATGACTACATGGCGGCGTACTCGCCGTATGAGAACATCACGGCGGACAAGAAATACCCGCCGATCCTGGCTGTGACTAGCCTCAATGACACGCGTGTGCTGTACGTGGAGCCCGCCAAATGGGTGGCGAAGCTCAGGGATGTCGCCGGTGCGGACGTGCTGCTGAAGACGGACATGGATGCCGGCCACGGCGGCGTGTCCGGGCGCTACGAAAGGTGGCGGCAGTCTGCTTTTGAAACGGCCTGGGAGCTGGATCGCATGGGGGCGGTTGAACTCTTCGGTCGCTAGCCAACCGCCGTACACGGTGCGGTAACCTGCCGTTCACCTCGATAGGGCAAGGTGAACGGCATGACAACATACCCCGCCCTGATGCTGACCCTGACAGGCATCGAAAGCTCCACCCTGCAGGCCACGCGAAAAGTGCGGGATCACGCAGACAAGATGGGCATCAAGGCGGGGCTTGTGGTGAGCTTGAACGGCGGGCAATGGAAGCTCAGCCACGATGCGGAGACCCAAGAATTCTTGCGCGAGTCCGCGGCGGCCGGGCATGAGATGCTCCTCGGTGGGCTGGGCCCGCTGAGCGCCAAACCCGCCACCTCTGGCGGGGGCGGGGGTGCGCCCGGAAAGGGGGAGTTTCACCGCCTGGGCAAGCATGAATCCACCCTGCGTCTCTCCGCAGCGCGCCGGCAGCTGGACAGCCTCGGGCTGCACCCCCGCGTGTTCGCCCCGAGCCGCTGGCTCGCCTCCGAGGCCGCGCTGCAGGCAGCCAAGGACGTCGGCTTCGCGGTGGCGGCAGACGCGTACAGTGTGCGCAACCTGGAGACAGGAACCCGCCATGACGTGCGCGTCCTCGCATTCGGTGACGGCTTCGGCGCTGTGACGTGGTGGCGGCGCAACGTTCGCAACACCACCCGCCGCATGGCGGGAAAGAACCAGGACATCCGATTGTCGCTGAGCGGGGGGAAGGCGTCGCACAAAGAAATCAGAAACGACATGGAACAGATCCTGGAAAGATTGCTGCGCCACGGCTACCAGCCCCAAACGTACAGGGGGTACGCCAACAAGTAGGGCACATGCAGGAGGCAAGCGGGGTGTTACGATGGTCACGAAAAACGTGAAAACCCCACAGAAACTCTAAAGAGCTGGGAGAGACCACCAAGCCATGGCCCGTGTAGTTGTCAATGTCATGCCCAAACAAGAAATCCTTGATCCCCAAGGCCAGGCCGTGGTGCGCGCCCTGGGCCGTATCGGGATCAGCGGAGTCAGCGACGTCCGCCAGGGAAAGCGGTTCGAGCTGCAGGTCGATGAAGACCTTTCACGCGAACAGCTGGACAAAATCGCCGCTGACCTGCTGGCGAACACCGTCATCGAGGACTACGAGGTGATTGTGGAGGGTGCCCAGTGAGCGCCCGGATCGGGGTCATCACCTTCCCAGGAACACTGGACGATGTCGATGCCTCCCGCGCGGTGCGCCTCGCCGGAGCCGAGCCAGTGGAACTGTGGCACGCGGATGCGGATCTCAAGAACGTCGATGCCGTCGTGGTACCAGGAGGATTCTCCTACGGTGACTACCTGCGCGCCGGAGCTATCGCATCCATCGCGCCGGCGATGACGTCCGTGGTGGAAGCCGCGGGCAAGGGCGTGCCGGTGCTCGGCATCTGCAACGGATTCCAGATTCTGCAGGAAGCCGGGCTGCTACCGGGAGCGCTGACCCGCAACGAGGGGCTGCACTTCGTCTGCCGTGACATTTACCTGGACGTGGAAAATACTTCCACCCCATGGACAAGCGGCTTTGACGCTGGCAGCTCCATTTTTGTGCCCACCAAGCACGGGGAGGGGCGCTTCCAGGCCTCCGCTGAAACGCTGGAGGAATTGGAAGGGGAGGGGCGCGTGGTCTTCCGCTACCAGCACAACCACAACGGCTCTCGCAACTCCATCGCCGGCATCTGCAATGAGCGCGGCAACGTGGTGGGGCTCATGCCGCACCCGGAGCACGCCGTGGAGGAACTCACCGGACCCTCCACCGATGGCCTTGGCCTCTTCACCTCCGTCCTGTCCACTCTGGTTTCCTAGCCGGTTCCACTGACGAAGTAAGTTAAGCGATGATTCACAACGATACTGTTGCCCACGCCCAAGCCGAACCAGACCTAGAACAGCCCTACGCAGAATTGGGCTTGAAGGATGACGAGTACGCGCGCATCAAGAAGATCCTGGGCCGCAGGCCCACGGATGCCGAGCTGGCCATGTACTCCGTGATGTGGTCCGAGCACTGCTCCTACAAGTCCTCTAAGGTGCACCTGCGGTACTTCGGCGAAACCACGACCGATGAGATGAAGTCCAAGATGCTGGCGGGAATCGGTGAGAACGCGGGCGTCATTGACATCGGCGATGGCCACGCGGTGACCTTCAAGGTGGAAAGCCACAACCACCCCAGCTATGTGGAGCCCTACCAGGGCGCGGCCACGGGTGTGGGCGGCATTGTCCGTGACATCATGGCGATGGGCGCGCGCCCAGTGGCCGTGATGGACCAGCTGCGCTTCGGCCCAGCAGACGCCCCCGATACGCAGCGCGTGCTGCCCGGCGTGGTGGCCGGCGTGGGTGGGTACGGCAACTCCCTGGGCCTGCCCAACATCGGTGGCGAAACCGTTTTTGATGCTTCCTATGCCGGAAACCCACTGGTCAACGCTCTATGCGTGGGCACACTCAAGGTGGAAGATCTGAAGCTGGCCTTTGCCTCCGGTGAGGGCAACCGGGTGATCCTCTTCGGCTCCCGCACCGGCCTGGATGGCATCGGCGGCGTGTCCGTGCTGGCCTCTGACACCTTCGAGGAAGGCGCGGAGCGCAAACTCCCGGCCGTGCAGGTAGGTGATCCGTTTGCGGAGAAGGTGCTCATCGAATGCTGCCTGGAGCTGTACCGGGCAGGCGTGGTTGTTGGCATCCAAGACTTGGGTGGCGCGGGCCTGTCTTGTGCAACCAGTGAGCTCGCCAGCGCCGGTGATGGCGGCATGCACATCAACCTGGACAACGTTCACCTGCGTGCGGACAACATGACCGCTGCTGAAATCCTGTCCTCCGAGTCCCAGGAGCGCATGTGCGCCGTGGTCTCCCCGGACAAGGTGGATCAGTTCATGGAGATCTGCGCGAAGTGGGACGTACTGGCTAGTGACATCGGTTGCGTGACCGATGGCGACCACCTGGTGATCGAGCACAACGGGGAGATCGTGGTGGACGCGCCACCGCGCACCATGGCCGAAGAAGGCCCGGTGTATGAGCGCCCCTACTCCCGCCCGGATAATCAGGACGAGCTGAACCAGGAACCGAAGCTCGCCCGCCCGCAGACTGCTCAGGAGCTGCGCCACACCGTGCTGGACATGGCTGCATCCCCAGCGCTGTGCAGCCGCGAGTTCATCACTGAGCAGTATGACCGCTACGTCCGCGGAAACACTGCGTCCGCCAAGGATGCGGATGCGGGCGTGCTGCGCATCGATGAGGAGACCGGCCGCGGCATCGCCGTTTCCACCGATGCGTCCGGGCGCTACACCCAGCTGGACCCCCGGACGGGTGCCCAACTGGCGCTGGCGGAGGCTTACCGCAACGTGTCCGTCACGGGTGCGACCCCCGTGGCCGTGTCCAACTGCCTGAACTTCGGTTCCCCGGAGGATCCGGGTGTGATGTGGCAGTTCAAGGAGGCAGTGTACGGGTTGGCCGATGGCTGCGCGGAGCTTGGCACGCCGGTCACCGGCGGCAACGTCTCCTTCTACAACCAGACTGGAACCACGGCAATCCTCCCGACCCCCGTGATCGCGGTGCTGGGAACCATCGATGACTGCTCCACCCGCATCCCGCAGCAGCTGCCAAGCGGGAAGGCCTACCACCTCATCCTGGCTGGCACGGAAACGGCCGATGAGCTGGGCGGGTCCATCTGGCAGCAGGTTACCCACGGGGCGCTGGCGGGTATGCCGCCGAAGATTGACCTGGCCCGTGAGCAGAAGCTGGGCGAGTTCTTGAGCGAGCAGCGTGGCAACATCGCCGCAGCCCATGACCTCTCCGAGGGCGGCTTGGCCCAGACCGTGGTGGAAATGGCCGTGCAGTCCGGCACCGGTATTGCGGTCAATCCACTGTTGAACCTGCACTTCTCCAGCTCCCTGGTCCGTCCAGAGGATGTGGAAGCGATGCAGACCATCATCGATCATGAGCTGGGGCAGGTAGAAGGCGAGCAGCTTGATGAAGAGCAGCTTCAGAAGCTCGCAGACCAGGTCAACGCCGCAGATAAGCGTGGTCTGGTGGAGCAAGCGTTCATCGGCATGTTCTCTGAGACCGCAACCCGCGTGCTCCTGGCGGTGGAAGAAGACAACTACCGTGAGGTCATGCTCGCGCTAGCGGATAAGGGCCTGACCGGCGGTTGGATCGGCGTCACCGGCGTGGCCGATGATGCCGGCCAGCCCACAGTACGGTTCGGATCCCACGTCATGCCCGCTATGCCCTTCGGCAGCGGCGTGCGCCTGGCGGAGGAGGCAGAAGACAACCACGATGGCGTGGACATGATCTTCAGCCTCACCGAGCTCAAGGAGGCGTGGACCACCACGCTGCCGGCGCTGTTTAGCCACGCCGCAGGCAACAACTCGGTGGTCTAAGCACCAAGGGCCTACTCGGTGAACTTAAAGTCCTTGTGGTGCGGCTGGACCAACGGGTGGGGTTCGTAGTCGCGGCGTAGCTTGCGCAGCGTCACGGCGTGCTCCACCAAGCGCTTGTCCTCGTTGGTCACCGGGGTGAACTGGCGGGCGGAGAGCGGGTTGCCGTCAATATCCAGCGCCACATACGTCATCGATGCGTGGATGGCAACGGGCAGGTTGCCCTTGCCCTCGCGCGGATCACCGGCGCGCAAGTGCACCATCACCGTCATGGACCGGTTATCCGTGCGGATCAGACGGGCATCCACCTCCACCAGGTCGCCGATGTGCACCGGGCGGTAGAACCGAATACCGCCGGCGTAGACCGCAGCGGTGCGCTCCCCACTCCATGCCATGGTGCAGGCGCTGGCCGCCTCATCGATCCACTCCATGGCCGTGCCACCGTGGACGTTGCCACCCCAGTTCACGTCCGTGGGCTTGGCGAGGAAGCGGTTGGTCAGCTGAGGTGCGGTGGAATCGTCCGTGTACGTCTGCCGGAGCATCTCATCCTCGATGGCGCGGCGTAGCTGCACGCGGGAGAGCGCGGCGGCCTCCACGCGGCGCTCCTCCTCCGTGGCTGGCACGTACGTGGGGATCTTTTTCGGCTTCCGGTTTTCATCCATCGCAACGAAGATCACCAGGCAGTCGCACGCGCGGGTGAACACGCCCTCCCGCGGGTCCGCGGAGAGCACCTCGTTAACGATGTGCATGGAGGACCTGCCGGTGTAGGCGATGCGGCTGCGGACTTCCACCATGTGTCCGCTGGGGATGGGGCGGGTGAAGTGGATGTGCCCCACGTAGGCCGTGACACAGTAGGACCTGGCCCACCCCACGGCGCAGGCATAGGCGGCCTTATCGATCCACTCCAGCACACGCCCGCCGGTCACGCCCATGGCTCCAGCCATGAGTACGTCCGTTGGTGCGGCGAGGAAGCGAAGTGTCACCTCTGGGGAGAGATCGTGGCCTTCGGGGGTAGCGGTGGGGTGCTCAGACACAGCGAGCCTTTCCGTACTAGCTTTGGCTTAACTGTTCCATCCTAACGCCGAGACGCTGCTTAATGGTAGGTACGGTGGTTTTATGAAGCGTTCGATGTCCGGGCCAGAATTATCCGCCGCCGCGCGCCAGGCCGTGGTTGAGGTTGCCCCATGGATTCGTGGGGAGGCTGAGCGCCCCTCCCGCGCGCAGGTTGCCGAGGCTGTGCGGCTAAGTGCACAGGTGTTGGCGCAGGTCGCGCCGGGCGCGTCCGTTGAGGTGCGCGTCCCGCCGTTCGTTGCGGTGCAGGCCGTAGCGGGTCCGCAGCATCGGCGTGGTACGCCGCCGAATGTGGTGCAGTGCTCGCCGTTGACGTGGCTGCGTCTCGTTGTGGGGTTGGAGGATTTTTTTGGTAGCGACGCCGAAAGCTCCGGCACCCGGGCCGCTGAGATCGGTCTCCACCTTCCCCTCTTTCGGCTCTAGAAAAGCGAAGATTGTTTTGCCGAAAACTTTGGGTTTTCCGGGGCAGGGCTAGTAACGTGGGGGCAGTGGCAGACGTAACAAGTCAAAACACCAAGCCCCGGGGCTCGCATCTGCGGGCTGATTTTCCGTATGACGATGCGGGGGAGGGGGAGCCGCGCGAAGAGTGCGGCGTATTCGGGGTATGGGCACCAGGGGAGGATGTTTCCAAGTTCACCTACTACGGACTCTACGCGCTGCAGCACCGCGGCCAGGAGGCCGCTGGTATCGCGGTGGGCAATGGGGAACAAATTGTGGTGTTTAAGGACTTAGGCCTCGTCAGCCAGGTCTTTGATGAGCAGTCCCTGGAGGCCTTGAAGGGGCACATTGCGGTGGGGCACAACCGCTACACCACCGCTGGGGGCAATAGCTGGGAAAACGCCCAGCCCATGTTCCGCATGGCCAGCGATGGCACGGACATTGCTTTGGGTCACAACGGGAACTTGGTTAACCACCGGGAACTCACTCAACTGGCTGCCCGCCGTGGGCTGGTGGATCCCAAGGCCCACCCGTCAGACTCGCTGGTGATGTGTGCTCTGCTGGCAGACGATACCCGGCAGGGCCACTCCGTGGAGCAAGCGGCGATGGAGCTGTTCCCCCACGTCAAGGGAGCCTATTGCGTTGTGTTTACCGATGGCGATGCCCTGTATGCGGTGCGCGATCCGCAGGGCGTTCGCCCGCTGTCCATCGGCCAGTTGGAGGGCGGCGGTTACGTCGTGGCTTCTGAGACTGCGGCGCTGGACATTGTGGGCGCTAAGTTGGTGCGCGATGTGGAGCCGGGCGAACTGATTGCGGTGGATGCCGATGGGCTCCGCTCCCGCCGTTTCGCCCCAGAAAAGCGCGCAACGTGCGTGTTCGAGTACGTTTACCTGGCCCGCCCGGATTCGATCATCAAGGGCCAATCCGTGAACAGCACTCGGGTAGGAATCGGCCGCCAGCTTGCCAAGGAAGCCCCCGCAGACGGTGACCTGGTGATCCCCGTTCCGGAATCCGGAACACCGGCTGCCGTGGGCTATGCCCAGGCTTCCGGGATTCCCTTCGCTCAGGGCCTCATGAAGAATGCCTATGTGGGCCGCACATTTATCCAGCCCTCCCAGTCCATCAGGCAGCTCGGCATCCGCCTGAAGCTCAATCCGCTCCGGGAAGTCATCGAGGGCAAGCGGCTTGTTGTGGTGGATGACTCGATCGTGCGGGGCAACACCCAGCGCGCGCTGATCCGGATGTTGCGGGATGCTGGCGCGGCGGAGGTGCATGTGCGTATTGCCTCCCCGCCGGTGCGCTGGCCCTGCTTCTATGGCATTGACTTCGCCTCCCCGCAGGAGCTCATCGCCAACAACGTGGACCAGGATGATCCGGTGGCGCAGATCTGCGAGGAGATCGGCGCAGATACCTTGGCCTATGTCTCCAGCGAGGCCATGATCGCCGAGTCCGGCCAGCCGCCAAGCCAACTATGCGCAGCCTGCTTTGACGGGCACTATCCCATTGGCATGCCCGCCGATGACCCGAACTCTGACCTCGTGCTGCAGATGAAAGCCCAGCAATCCGGCCGCGCGTGCGCCTCGGCGGATGAACTCGATCAATTCGTCAACCCCACTACCTAACCCTGATACAGCGAATCCGTGGAGAAAAGATGACTGACAACACTTCCAACAACCAGCAGCCGGAGGGCGCAACGTACGCCGCGGCGGGCGTGGACATCGAGGCCGGCGATAAGGCCGTGGAGCTGTTCGCACCCCTCGCTAAGCGGGCCACCCGCCCGGAGGTGCGCGGTGGCCTGGGCGGCTTCGCAGGGCTTTTCGCCCTCGGCGATTACGATAAGCCCCTCTTGGCCGCCTCCTCCGATGGGGTGGGGACGAAGCTGGCGGTGGCTCAGGCGATGGATAAGCATGACACCATCGGCAAGGACCTGGTGGCCATGTGCGTGGACGACCTCGTCGTCTGCGGGGCGGAGCCACTGTTCTTGCAGGACTACATCGCCATCGGGAAGGTCGTCCCCGAGCACGTGGCCAGCATCGTGGCGGGCATCGCCGCCGGTTGCGAAGAGGCAGGCTGCGCGCTGTTGGGCGGGGAGACCGCCGAGCATCCCGGCGTGATGGAACCAGGGGAATACGATGTGTCCGCCACCGCCGTGGGCGTGGTGGAAGAAGC
The DNA here is from genome assembly GCA_019114175.1 of Candidatus Corynebacterium gallistercoris. Lineage (GTDB taxonomy): Bacteria > Actinomycetota > Actinomycetes > Mycobacteriales > Mycobacteriaceae > Corynebacterium > Corynebacterium gallistercoris. The sequence goes on along the minus strand of DXFZ01000007.1, from coordinate 333 downwards.
CAAGGTGCTGGGGCCGGACCGGGTACGCCCAGGTGACGTGGTCATCGCCATGGCCTCCTCCGGGCTGCATTCCAACGGTTACTCCCTGGCACGCCACGTGCTGCTGGAAACCGCTGGTCTTCCCCTCGATGGGTACATGAAGGATTTTGACCGCACCCTGGGTGAGGAGCTCCTAGAGCCCACCCGGATCTACTCCAAGACCTGCCTTGACCTCGCCGCAGAGTGTGACGTGCACACGTTTGCCCACATCACCGGCGGCGGCCTGGCGGCCAACTTGGCGCGAGTGATTCCAGACGGCCTCGTGGCGGAACTTCAGCGCAGCACCTGGTCTCC
>DXFZ01000086.1 GCA_019114175.1 Candidatus Corynebacterium gallistercoris | reverse complement strand
TGGGTGCGGATCACTATAACGACTACGCGGAATTCCTGCGTACAATGTTCGAACCCTTGTTCCCCCGTGAAGGCGTTCTGTGGATCGCACGTATTGTCCTACTTGTCTGCCTGGTTTTACACGTGTACTGCGGTTTGGCATTACACGGGCGTGCACGGCAGTCACGGGGTAAATTCCGCCGGACAGGGCTTGTGTCGGGGATGAACACCTTCGCAGCACGGTCCATGGTTGTGACGGGCCTGGTCCTACTGCTGTTCATCATCTTCCACATTTTGGACTTGACGCTGGGCGTGCGGCCGATCGGATCGAGTGAATTTGAGGAGAACACCGCCGGTCATGCGCATGCTTATGCCAACCTCATTCACAGCTTTGATCGTCCTGGGGTTGCGATTTTCTACATCCTTGCCATGGTGATTCTGTTCATCCACCTCTCGCACGGTATTTGGACGGCCATCTCTGATCTTGGAATTACCGGACACCGGTGGCGTCAAGTCATGCTATTTGTCGCTTACATAGTTCCGGCCATCATCATGATTGGCAATATTTCAATTCCCGTTGCTGTCCTGACCGGCGCGGTATCACTGTAGGCGGAGGTTACAAATATGAGTGCAGTTATTCAGAACCCCCATAATCAGGGGCCGGACTTCGACTACGACACCGCTGTAGAGAATTTCACCGCGCCTGATTCCAGCGTTCCCGGAGTGACCCTGGGCTCCAAGTTAAAGGACAACGCTCCTCACATGAAGGGGCTATCGCAGGCCGACGAGTGGGATTACGCTAAGCAACACTTCAAGCTGGTCTCACCCCTGAACCGTAAGAAGTTCACCGTTCTCGTCGTCGGTACCGGTTTGGCCGGTGGAGCTGCCGCAGCAGCACTGGGAGAGCTGGGCTACGACGTCAAAGTTTTCACCTATCACGACGCTCCCCGTCGTGCTCACTCGATTGCCGCGCAGGGTGGTGTGAACTCGTCTCGCTCGAAGAAGCTGGACAATGACTCCACCTACAACCACACCAAAGACACGGTGAAAGGTGGCGACTACCGCTGCCGCGAGAACGACTGTTGGCGTTTGGCAGAAGAGTCTCCTCGTGTCATTGACCACATGAATGCCGTGGGTGCACCATTCTCCCGCGAGTACGGCGGAACACTGGCCACCCGTTCATTCGGTGGTGTTCAGGTTTCTCGTACGTACTACACCCGTGGTCAGACAGGTCAGCAGCTACAGCTGGCGACAACCTCGGCGTTGCAGCGTCAGATTGGTGCCGGCTCTGTAGAGATCTTCACTCACAGCGAGATGATGGATCTCATTATCGACGATGGTCGCTGCCAGGGCATCGTCACCCGTAACCTCATTACGGGCGAACTGACTGCCCACACCGGCCACGCCGTGATCCTGGGAACCGGCGGCTACGGCAACGTTTACTACATGTCCACGTTGGCGAAGAACTCCAACGCGTCGGCCATTATGCGCGCCTATGACCAAGGCGCCTACATGGCATCGCCGTCGTTTGTGCAGTTCCACCCGACGGGTATCCCGGTGAACTCGGACTGGCAGTCCAAGACGATTTTGATGTCGGAATCGTTGCGTAACGATGCCCGCGTCTGGACGCCGAAGAAGAAGGCCGACGACCGCGACCCCAACGACATTCCCGAAGACGAGCGCGACTACTTCTTGGAGCGTCGCTATCCGGCATTCGGTAACCTCGTCCCTCGTGATATCGCTTCTCGTGCGAACTCGCAGCAGATCAACGGCGGATACGGTGTTGGTCCATTGCACAACTCCGTGTACTTGGATCTGCGTGACGCCATTCAGCGTCTGGGCAAGGACGTGATCAAGGAGCGTTACGGCAACTTGATCCAGATGTATGAAGAGACGATTGGTGAATCCGCATACGAAACACCAATGCGTATCGCTCCGACCTGCCACTACGTGATGGGTGGTCTGTGGACCGACTTCAACGACATGACGAACATCCCCGGCCTCTTCGCCGCCGGTGAGGCATCCTGGATGTATCACGGTGCGAACCGCTTGGGTGCTAACTCGCTGCTGTCAGCGTCGATTGACGGTTGGTTTACCTTGCCGTTCACGATTCCGAACTACCTGGCACCACTGCTGGGCACCAAGGTGCTCCCGGCTGATTCGCCGGCTGCTCAGGAAGCTCTGGAACGGTCCAAGAAGCGCATCGAAAAATTGATGAATATCCAGGCGAAGGACCCGCACGGGCCGGAATACTTCCACCGCAAGCTGGGAGACATCCTGTACTTCTCCTGCGGCGTGTCCCGTAACGTTGAAAACCTGGAAAAGGGTATCAAGGACATCCGTGAACTGCGCGATGAGTTCTGGCAGAACCTGCACATCCCGGGTGACGTCGATAACCTCAACCAGGTTTTGGAATACGCTAACCGTGTTGCTGACTACATGGATCTCGCCGAGCTCATGTGCGTTGACGCCATGGACCGCGACGAATCCTGTGGCGCCCACTACCGCGACGATCACCTCTCTGAAGATGGTGAGGCAGAGCGCGATGACTCCAAGTGGTGCTTCGTCTCTGCGTGGGAACACAACGGTGATGGCAAGTTCATCCGCCACGCCGAGCCTCTGTACTTCGACCGCATCCCTCTGATGACAAGGAACTACAAGTAATGAAACTGCATCTAGAGATCTGGCGTCAGGCGGGCCCGGAATCCGAAGGACACTTCGAGTCTGTCGATGTCGATGACGCCGTCGAGCAAATGTCCATCCTTGAGCTGCTGGACCACGTCAACGAAGGCTACATCGAGCAAGGCAAAGAGCCTTTCGCTTTCGCCTCTGACTGCCGTGAAGGTATTTGCGGCACCTGCGGCTTGACCATCAACGGCCGCCCGCACGGCCCGGACAAGAACAAACCGGCCTGCCAGCAGCGCCTGTTCAACTTCAAAGATGGTGACAGTATCAAGATCGAGCCGTTGCGCTCTGCGGCATACCCCGTGGTTAAGGATATGGTCGTAGACCGCTCCGCACTGGATCGCGTGCTGGAACAAGGCGGGTTTATCTCCGTCATGGCCGGTACCGCCCCCGATGCGGATTTCCTGCCCATGAACCACGCGGATGCCGAGAAAGCCCTCGACTTCGCGGCATGTATCGGCTGTGGTGCCTGCGTTGCGGCGTGCCCGAATGGTGCAGCGCACCTGTTCACCGGTGCGAAGTTGGAGCATCTGAAGCTCATGCCGCTGGGTAAGCAAGAGCGCGGCAAGCGTGCCCGCAAGATGGTTGACAACCTGGAAACCACCTTCGGCCCGTGCTCGTTGTACGGTGAATGCGCCGACGTTTGCCCAGCAGGAATCCCGTTGACCGCCGTGGCAGCCGTGACGAAGGAGCGTACTCGCTCCGCACTGCGGAACAAGGACAAATAGGTCATACCTGTCACTCCTACGTTCTGTTGGCCTGCACGAACTTTGCAGGGTGGCAGTTCAGGGGTGACTCCCGCGTCGGCTTATGGGTAGTCTTTTACCCATAAGCGGCTACACTAAAGGTCACACTCTGTGACCCACCCTGATTCAGGTCGTGAAAGGTAAAGTTATGTCTTCGTCTGAGCCTCAATTTGAAGGCGAGCCACACTACATAGAGGGCTATGTCCCCGTATCCCTCGCGTCACCGCATTCATCGCTGAACAGTAGCAAGACATGGTCGGGGATGGGATTCGTCCTCTCCGCACTCGCCTTCTTCGGCATCTTCATTTTTGGTTTGTCCACCGAGATCTTTGGCGGACAAGGGTGGTCCACCTACCTACTCGTCGGCGGACTCATTGGCGGGATCCTGTGCCTCGCTCTCGGCTTCGGCCTTATCCACGCTGGCCGCGCCCCCTACCGCGAGTACAAGAAGCGCACCGGACGCCTTCACTAAAAGGCGCCACGTGTGTGCACGGCTGTGCTGTTCCTGCAGTTCAGTATGGCCCCCGAAAGTTGTGCATGCGTGAACGCATCAATATCGCGCTTAGGTGAAATCAGATCCTGAGCACCTCCAGCAACGCCACCCCGTGTTCATGGGGTGGCGTTGTTTTATGTCTGCAGCTTTTCTGTACCACGTCGTGCAAAAAACTCGGGTATCCAGCATCACCCAAGCTTGAACGCAACGTTTATGCAGCACGTGTTAGCGCGTGCGTGTCGTGTCCTAGCACCCTGGCACAATAGAACTGTGACTGATTCTGGACCCCGTCATGCCCTTCCCGCGGACAATTCCTCCGCCAACGATTCACCCACTCGTGCCTCCTCAGGAGACAAACTGCCACGCCGAACACCCACCGACACGGCTGTAGTCAGGCACGACGCAGCCTCGGCAGCCCCTGCAGCTGTGGACGACCGTGGGGACTTCTCTAACCAGGCGCCTGCACCACGCGGCACTACGTCGGCACAGTCGCCGTCGTCGGAAACCCTTCCGCCGGTCAGTGATGAGGCAGGCCGTCGTCGAGAATTAAAAAAATATAAAGCCATCGCTACAGGGCTGTTAGTCCTCGCTACGGTCATCTATCTTGTGTGCCGGTGGCTGGAGCAGGATTCCGACGCCGCCTGGATCGGTTATGTCCGCGCTGCCTCCGAAGCAGGCATGGTCGGTGCCCTCGCGGACTGGTTCGCCGTGACAGCCCTGTTCCGGCGGCCTATGCACTTGCCCATTCCTCATACGGCGATCATTCGACGCAAAAAAGACCAGGTTGGCGAGGCATTATCGGGGTTCGTGGGGGACAATTTTCTCAATGCCGAGCTCATTACCGACAAAGTTCAGAAGGCCGATATTCCCGCTAGAGTGGGGCAGTGGGCGTCAGAGCCGGCCAATGCGGCGCGGGTTTCTGAAGAGGTTGGTAACGCGACGATCGCCATCGTTGAGGGAATCGACGATGAGGAAGCCGCCGAGATGATCCGCACGATGGTGATCGACCGTATCGCGGAGCCAGACTGGGGGCCGCCCGCAGGTGCGCTAATGGAACAATTCATTGCGGAGGGAAAAGCTGAGCCAGTTGTCGACACGATTATTTCCTGGGCATATGATCGCGCCCGCGATTCCGAAGAGCTCATCACGCGGTTGCTCAACCAGCGTGCACCCTCGTGGGCACCGGGGTTCATCAACGACCTTGTCGGGGAACGCGTGTACAGGGAGATCGTCGACTTCGCGTACAAGGTGAAGACAGAGCCGGACCATGAGGCCCGCCAGGCGCTGCGTCGGGTGGTCAATCAATGGGCCTCGGACCTGCAGCACGATCCGGAGATGATCAACAGGGTCGAGGAGTTTAAACACGATGTGTTGTCCTCCGCCCCCGTGCAGGCTGCGCCTGCAACCGTCTGGCGGAATATGAAAGAACAAATTGTTCGCATGGCGTCGGACCCGCAATCACATGTTCGACGCAGAATTGCCGAGGAAGTCTCTCTATATGCCACCCGACTGTTGACGGACGCGGAGCTCCGCGCGCGATGGGGAGAGCGAGTCACGGGAACCGCGCGCTATATCGCGCAAAACTTCTCGGGCGAAGTGACCAGTATTATTTCCGAAACAGTGGAGCGCTGGGATGCCGACGAAGCCAGCGACAAGATCGAGCTCATGGTGGGCAAGGACCTGCAATACATTCGCTTTAATGGCACTATTGTGGGATCCTTGGCCGGGCTGCTGATTTACACGCTCTCGCAGCTGGTGCTGAGCCTGTAGTCTGGCAGTGAGTCCGCCACCTTTGAGAACTACGTAGTGGGAGAGTCCGCGATGCATGTCATGATGACAATTTTCATGGTCCTCGGTTGGGTCATGGTGGCCATGAAATTAGCCATCACCGTCGTGGGGGTCGTGGGCGCGATCGTTGTGGCTTCTACTCGCTCCGACGCGTTTGAGGCCGGGGATCGTCGCCCCAAATGGCAGTGGTTCGGCATCCTAGTGGTATCGACGCTCCTCGTGCTGTTCACCAGGAGCTTCATCTGGCTCTTCGGCATCGTGGCTATCGGCGTGTACTGGTTTGATGTGTACCCGCAGCTCAAGAGTATTCAAAACGGCGAATACTACTGAGTACAAATACTACTGATGGGCGCCGACCCGGCCCGCGGCTGAATCACTGGTCGAGCCATCGTTGTGCGTCCCCAGAATCTGATTGGCACTATCAGACAGCGCTTTCAGATCGACGTCGTGGCCTTCCTCCGTCACGCGCATCCCCCGGCTGGTGACCTCCACATGAGTGGCCCTTAGCTCCTTATTGCTGACATTGGCGGCATCTTCAATTTGCGACGTTAAAACGTCGGCCACAGACTGCGGAAGCGACATACCGAGCAACTTCGCGTTGGTCACCTTCATGGTGAGGTCGCCGCTGTCGATAGTGGGCTTGATCTCTAGATCGGCCAAGCCACCAGATAACTCGAGGCTGAAGGTGCCTTTGGATGGGTTGGGGTTGACTGCGGTGACTTTGATAGCGCGATCAGCAATGGATTGTGCCGCAGCGGAGTAATTAGCTTGGCTGTAGGAATGGCTTCTAGCATTGTGCGAATTGGTGTTTGAACTGCTATTTCGCGTGACACCACCTTGTGCTGCGGCTTCGATGTAATCGGTGGATAGGGTGGTACCCAGCGTGAGTGTGCCCGCAGCGTGGGACTTCATGTTGAGATTGTCGATCGTGATTGTCGACGGTGGATATCCACTGACATCGGGGGTAGATGTGGCTCCATCAGGGTAGGTTACGTCGAGTGAATTCGGAATATCGACCTTCACATGGCTGAGCTTTCGCGTGATTACTGCAGGTAGAACTGGGTGTGCGCCGAATGAGATCTGTGCGGAGGAGGACGTATCATTCGCGTGCTCTGAGAGTTCCTTTTTTATATGAGAGGACACGTAGGCCCGCGCGGCAAATTCGGCGACCACGAGTACCACGATGGCCAATACGATGACGACCACCATGATTTTTCCCAAAGAAGACTTAGAGCGATTCACGCGGACAAGTAAACCGGAGATCGTGGGGCCTCGGCAAGGGAAAATGCCGTATTTAGGAATGTTGTAGAAAACTATTCAGCAAATTCACAGAGTAACGCATCATTATGTGCCAGATCGACCGGTTTCTGTGCTTCTACAGACTAGGTTTTCAATGATGAAGGTTATCGATTATGTCCGGTGGATGGGGATTGGAGCAGTTGTACAAACTGCGACACCGGAGGTAACAAACTCGAAAGGGTTCGTGACCTCCGGTTTCTTTGTTCTTGTGAACTTTGGCGGTCGAGGATTGCAAGTGTGGGGATTTACATCCGAACTCCCGCTCTCGGCTTTCGTACTTTTGTTTTCGATGGTGTCAACAAGTCATCTTGCTTGTTGTCTTGATCTGACGGCCTTGGCCAGGAAACGCTTCGCTGCGGCCACGTTCTGCTTCGGAGAGAGGTAAAAGTCCAGGGTCTGGCCACCGGCGGTGATCGCCCGATAGAGGTAGCACCACCTGCCGCCGACCCGGATATAGGTCTCGTCCACCCGCCAGGAACTGGCCTGCCAGTCAGGTATCTGTCGGTACCACCGTGTTTGCTTGTCCAGCTCAGGGGCGTATTTCTGGACCCAGCGGTAGATCGTGGTGTGATCGACCGGCACGCCCCGCTCGGTCATCATTTCCTCCAAATCGCGGTAGCTCACCCCGTAGCGGCAATACCACCGCACTGCCCACAGAATAATGTCACGGGGGAAATGACGACCGGAAAAGATACCCATGACTGTGACTATTTCACGTCACTCTTCCTACTGCCCCAACTTTGCAACAGCACCTTTCAGGGTCATATGGGGGCAGTGGAGAGAAGTGGTGGGTCAGTGGACGGCGGTGGATGCCGGAGTAGGCGTGGTGTGTTGCTCCTTCGACTCGGTCGGAGCCAGGTGAGCCGGATCCAGATCAATGCGGCGCAACAGCTGGGCGTTCAGGGCCACCACGATGGTCGAGGCAGACATCAAGATCGCGCCCACGGCCGGGGACAGCACGAACCCGATCGAGGCGAGCACTCCGGCGGCCAACGGCACGGCGAGGATGTTGTAGCCAGAGGCCCAGATCAGGTTCTGGATCATCTTGCGGTAGCTGGCCTGGGACAGCTCAATCATCGACAGCACTGCCCGCGGGTCATCACTGGCTAGGACCACCCCGGCAGATTCCATGGCCACATCCGTGCCGGCACCGATGGCGATACCGACGTCCGCGCGGGTCAGAGCGGGGGCGTCATTGACACCGTCACCGACCATGGCCACGCTCAAACCCCGGTCCTGCAGCTGCGTGACCTTGGTGTCTTTGTCCTGGGGCAGGACCTCGGCGAAGACCTCATCAATGCCTAGGTCCTGACCAACCGCCTGGGCCACCTGCTGGGCGTCGCCGGTGATCATCGCGACCTTCACCCCGCGGTCCTGCAGGGCTTTCACGGCAGCGCGGGATTCGGGGCGGATCTTGTCCTCGACGGCCACCGCACCGATGATCTGACCGTCGCGGACAATATGGAGCACACCGGCCCCGCGCCCGGTCCAGGCGCTGGTGGTGTCGGTGAGTTCGGCCGGGGTGGTGAGGTTGAACTCGCGCAGCATGTTCGGCCCGCCCACGAGGATCTCAGCGCCATCGACAGTGGCCCGGACCCCCCGGCCGGAGGCGGCGCTGAAACCAGTTGCACGGATTTGCCGACGGGAGGCCTCGGGATGGGCGGCCGCGGCTGCCACGATGGCGCGGGCCACGGGGTGCTCGCTGTCGGCCTCCGTGGCGGCGGCCAGGGCCAGCAGCTCGCCCTCGGTGACGCCGACAGCTGCCGCGACACCGGTGACCGCGTGCTCACCCTCGGTCAGGGTGCCGGTTTTGTCGAAGAGCACCACGTCGATGGTGCGCATCCGCTCGAGCGCCATCCGGTCCTTGATGAGCACCCCAGATTTCGCGGCCCGCTCGGTGGAGATCGCAATGACCAGCGGAATCGCCAGGCCCAGGGCGTGCGGACAGGCGATGACCAGCACCGTGACCGTGCGCACCACGGCATCGTCCGGGCTGCCGATGATGGTCCACACCACCGCGGTGATCAGAGCGGAGATCAGCGCGAACCAGAACAACAACGCCGCCGCCCGATCCGCCAGGGCCTGGGCCCGGGAGGAGGACTCCTGGGCGTCGGCAACCATGCGTTGGATCCCGGCCAGGGCGGTGTCCCCACCGGTAGCCTCCACCCGGATGCGGACGGTGTTGTCGGTGGCCACGGTACCGGCGACCACCTTGTCACCGGTGTCGCGGAAGACGGGACGGGATTCGCCGGTGATCATCGCCTCATCGAATTCGGCGGCTCCGTCGAGGATGGTTCCGTCGGCCGGCACCCGGGCACCGGCCCTCACCAGCACGACGTCGTCGACGACCAGCTCGGAGATGGCCACGGTGCGGGTGGTCCCGTCGATGACTTTCTCGGCCTCATCCGGCAGCAGGGCAGCCAGCGCGTCAAGCGCGGAGGACGCGGCCCCGAGAGCGCGCATCTCCAGCCAGTGGCCCAGCAGCATGATGGTCACCAGCAGGGCCAGCTCCCACCAGAAGTCCATGTTAAAACCGCCCAGCCCCAGAGTGGTGACCCAGGAGGCGACAAACGCCACGGTGATGGCCATGGCGATCAGGAGCATCATCCCGGGTTGGCGGGATTTCAGTTCCGTCCATCCGCCCTTGAGGAAAGGCGTTCCGCCGTAGACGAAGATAATCGTGCCCAGTACCGGGGGGATCCAGGTGAATCCGGGGAATGCCGGGAGGTGGTAGCCGAGCAGGTGGGCGACCATGGGGCTGAAAATAACGACGGGAATGGACAGAATCAGCGACCACCAGAAGCGGTCCCGAAACATTGCGGTGCTGTGTCCGGCGTGTTCGCCGTGACCATGAACGTGGTGGTCTTCGTCCAGGGCGGAGTGCGGGTGATCGTGGGGCATCGCCTGGCCGTGGGTGTCGGCATCTGCGTGGTGTTCGTGGCTGGCATGATCCGGGTGGTGGGTGTGGTCTGTTTCCGGAGCGGGGTGATCACCATGGTGATCGCCGGAATGGTGGGGAGTGCTCATTACGTTCCTTCCGCTCAACCCGGTCGGGGTCGAGATGATGGGTAAAACTGATCAGGATAAGACGGTGTAGCCGGCCTCCTCGATGGCCTGGCGAACCATCTCCGGAGGTACGACACCGGTGACCGTGACGGTGGAAACTCCACCAGCAGCGAGATCAATCTGGACGTCGTCGACCTGGGGGAGGGCCTGAAGGGCCTGGGTCACGCTTTTCGCGCAGTGCCCGCAGGTCAG
>DXFZ01000085.1 GCA_019114175.1 Candidatus Corynebacterium gallistercoris | reverse complement strand
CGCCTCGGCTGGGGGTTGGGGTGTGGTTTTTAGTACGCTGTTGATCCGGTGGTGGTGTGTGGTGGGCTGGGTTGTAACACACTTCGGCGGGTGGGGGCTGGGTTGTCACACACTTAGGGCATTGATTCGGCGGAATTCTCGGCGTAGGTGTGTTGTCGAAGGAGTGATAGCGGCTGGTTGTGGTGTGGTGGTGGCGCAAGCGTGTTGCCGATCGAGGGGTGGCCCAACACCAGCCCTCAGTTCTGATGTACAAGCCCAGATTTGCCCGCCCGTTAGTGTTAGGTAGTGTTGGATCTTTGCATCGCGACGAGGAGTGAGGGCTCAGGGCTGCAATGACCGGACAAGAAGAATTCAAGCCAGCTAAATCTGCAAATACCGCTGGGCACAGCATCCCAGACGCTGCACCCGCCTTGCGCCGCTGGCTCCTCCTCGCCACCGTCGGCGCGGGCGTCTTCCTCATCACCCTGGACAACACCGTCCTCTACACCGCCCTTCCCCGCCTCGTGGTGGACATCGGCGCCTCCCCCACGCAGCAGCTGTGGATCGTGAACGCCTACCCCGTCGTCATCGCGGGCCTGCTTCTCGGCACCGGCACCCTTGGGGACAAGATCGGCCACCGGCGCATGTTCATCGCAGGCATGTCCGTCTTCGGCATCGCCTCCCTCATCGCCGCTTTCGCCCCTTCGCCGGCCGTGCTCATCGCCGCCCGCGCCCTTCTCGCGGTCGGCGCCGCCACCATGATGCCCTCCACGCTCTCCCTCATCCGCCTCACGTTCCGCAGCTCGAAGGAGCTCAACCTCGCCGTCGGCGTGTGGGCCTCGCTCGCCACCATCTCATCTGCCCTCGGCCCCATCATCGGCGGCGCTCTCCTCGAGGTCTTCTGGTGGGGTTCGGTCTTCCTCCTCAACATCCCGGTCGTGGTCGCCGCCCTTGCCCTCATCGGTTTCGTCGCTCCCCGCGAGCGCACCGATCCCACGAAGCACTGGGATTTCCCCTCATCTCTTCTCGCGATGGCCGCGCTCGTCTCCGCCGTCATCACCATCAAGGAGCTCGCCCATTCCCCGCAGAATTGGCCGCTCATCGCCACCGCTATCGTCAGCATGCTCGTCGCCGGCACCGCTTTCGTCCGGCGCCAGGGCCGCCTCACCCAGCCCCTTATCACGCTGGATATCTTCCGCGCCCCCGCTTTCCTGTCCGGCTGCATTGGCGCGTCCACGGCGCTGTTCACGATCGTGGGTCTCGAGTACATCACCGCCCAGCGTTTGCAGCTCGCGGAGGGTTTTTCTCCGCTGCAGGCCGGGTTGGTCGTCGCCACGATCGCCGCCGGTGCCCTGCTCACTTCCGTCCTCGGTGGCGCCATTCTCTCGCGCCAGGGTGTGCGCCGGTTGATCTCGGGCGGGTTGGGGGTCGCCGCGGTCGGTTCGCTCCTGGTCATCGTTGCTTCTCTTTTGGGGGCGACGCCACTACTCGTCATCGCCTTCCTGCTTGTCGGTGTGGGGCTAGGGGGCACGATGTCGGTCGCGTCCATAGCCATGATTTCCGGAGCTCCATCGCACCGGGCGGGGATGGCGTCCTCAGTAGAAGAGGTGAGCTATGAGTTCGGTGCGCTCACCGCTGTAGCGCTGCTGGGCAGCGTGGTGAACGCGGTGTATGCGGCCACGGTTGTCGTTCCGGCGGGCGTCAGCGCTCACGCGGGTGAGTCGCTGCAGGATGCCGCCCAGGTGTCCCATCACCTGCCGGAGGCGTTGGGCTCAGAGCTCATCGGGAATGCCGGCGAGGCCTACGCCCTAGCCACGGCCGCCACCATGGCGATCGTCGTGGTCGTGCTGGCCGCTGCTTCCTTGTACACGGGGAGGATCCTCAAGGGCGTGCGCGTGGAGCTGGAGGACTAGAAGCGGGAGACGAACACCCGCCGTTCACCGCTCAAAGGGTCGGTGAAGTGCAGCTCTTTGGCGATGAGCCCCATGGGTGCGGTGAAGTCTTCGTCCTCCACGTGCGGGGGGCTTGGTAGGGCGGCGGCGGGGTCCACCAGCGCGGCGTCTGAGAGCTCCGCGTACAGCGGATCGTTGATGATCGGCAGGCCGAGTGCTCGGAGCACCACGCGCAGCTGGTGCGTCTTGCCCGTGTGTGGCTGCATCCGCCACACGCACACGTCCCGGCCTTCGCGGTGCTCCACGCGCATGCCCGTGATGTGCGTTTCCGCGTTGGGCTCGCCCGGTTCCAGGTAGGTGCTGAGGCGGCCGCGGATCTTGATCATGCGGTGGCGCAGCACCCACGGCGTCTCGGGAGTGGGGGCGTGCCAGCTGCGCCAGTCGGCAAAGTCCGGGTGGGGCGCAAAGGGAGCCTCGTCGGGCAGGGGGGTGAGGGCCTCGTAGACCTTGGAGGGCACGCGGCGGTCGAACAACGTCTGGTAGGCGCCGCGCACTGACTGGCGGGCGGTGAACATGAGCACCCCGCGGGTGAGGCGGTCCAGGCGGTGGCAGGGGGAGAGCTCCGGATTGTCCAGTTGAACGCGCGCCTTGACCGTGGCTGTTTGGCGGATGTGCTGGCCGCGCGGCATCGTCGCCAAGAAGGGAGGTTTGTCCACCACCACGATGTTGTCATCGCGATGGAGCACCGTCAGCTCGCCGGGAACCTGCCGCTCCGCGGCGGGATACTTATAAAAACTGATAAAGGTACCCGGACGAAGGGGCGTGTCTGGCAGCAGAGGCGCGCCGCCGTCGCCAACAACTTCTCCGGCAGCGAAGCGAGCCAGAACAGCGGCGAAATCATCGTGATCAGCCCGATGGCGCTGGTGAGAGACCAGGTGCCAGACGAAATCGGCGGCCGAGACCGGCTCCGGCCAGTGTTGGGGCACCTGAGCGCGCGTGGGATTTAAACCCTGTTTGATTGGCAAGGGGTTCACCATGCGGTTATGCTACCTCTCATGGATCTCAACGCAATCATGGGTTTTGTTAACGACTTCTTGAAGACCGACTTCGGCCGGATGATCTTCGACGGCCTCATGGCCATCTACCACGCACTGTTCCCGGCGAACGCCCCGGGCGCTGACGTGGTGCCATTGCCGGAGCCCAAGAAGCCAGGCGCCTAAGCTTTTAGTCCCCAAATGGGGCTAATTCTTTGCCTCCACCCCACGGATTAATAAAAAGGGTGGATAATGGGAGGTGAACCCAACGGGAAGGACATCTCCACAATGGTCGACAAGAGCACCAAGACAATCGTTGTTGCAGTTGATGGCTCTGATGCCAGCAACCAGGCCGTACGCTGGGCAGCGAACGCCGCGCTGAAGCGTGGCCAGCCGCTGCAGCTCGTCACCGCTTACACCATGCCGCAGTTCATGTACGCCGATGGCATGGTCCCGCCCCAGGAACTCTACGATGAGCTGGAAGGGGAGGCCACCGAGAAGCTGGAGAACGCGCGCAAGGTCGTGCAGGACTTCAGCCCCGAGGTGGAGGTTAGCCAGCTTGTGAAGGAGTCCGCACCCATTGACCTGCTGCTGGAGCTTTCTGACTCCGCAGAGATGATCGTCATGGGCTCCCGCGGCCTCGGCGGACTGTCCGGCCTGGTCATGGGCTCCGTGTCCAGCGCCGTGGTATCCCACGCCAACTGCCCCGTAGTGGTTGTGCGTAAGGATAATGACGTCAACAAGGACACGAAGTACGGCCCCGTGGTGGTGGGCGTGGATGGCTCCGAGGTCTCCCGCCAGGCGCTGCGCGTGGCCTTCCGTGAGGCAGAGGCTCGCGGCGCGGTGCTGCGCGCCGTGCACTCTTGGACGGATACGCAGATCCACACCACCTACGTGGGCCTAGTGGACGCGCAGAACCAGCTGGACAAGATGGTCGTGGAACGCCAGGACATGCTGGAAGACGAGATCAAGCCGCTGCTGGATGAGTTCCCATCCGTGCAGGTGGAAGAGGTCGTGGAGCGCGACCGTGCGGTGCAGTCCCTGGTGGACAACGCGCAGGGCGCGCAGCTGCTGGTGCTGGGCTCCCACGGCCGGGGTGGCTTCAAGGGTATGCTGCTGGGCTCCACCTCCCGCGCACTGCTGCAGTACGCGCCGTGTCCCATGATGGTGGTGCGTCCGAAGAGCTAGGGCAATACGTTAAGAAACTCTGCCCCGCTGCCCCAACCGGATAGGTTGGGGCGGTAAAATTTTAAGGGCATAGTTAAGGGCACAGTTCGGACACACAAGGAGAGCTTTGGATGGCGGAGAAGGCAGACGCGGCACAGCCCGCGGCGAAGGGCACGGCTAAGAAAGCTGCCAAGTCTTCCCGCCGTAACCGGCCCGGCCCGCGCCAGAGGTTGCTGGCCAGCGCCACCAACCTCTTCACCACCCAGGGCATCCGAGTCATCGGCATTGACCGCATCCTGCGCGATGCGGACGTGGCCAAGGCCAGCCTGTATTCCCTCTTCGGCTCCAAGGACAACCTTGTGGTCGCCTACCTCCAGCAGCTGGATCAGAAGTGGCGCGATGACTGGAAGGAACTGGCGGACCAGCGGGAGAAGCCGGAAGACCGCATCATCGCCTTCTTCGATCTGTGCATCAGGGATGAGCCCGGCAACAACTTCCGCGGCTCCCACTTCCAGAACGCGGCCAGCGAATACCCGCGCCCGGAGACCGACTCCGAGCAGCGGATCCGCGATGCTGCAATGGAATACCGCCGCTGGTGTAGGGACACCATGGCAGAACTCTTGACCGAGAAGTTTGGGTACGCCTCCACCACCCTGGCGGATCAGTTGATGGTGTTCCTCGATGGTGGCCTGGCGGGGGCGAAGATGTCCCGCAACACGGTGCCCCTGGAGACCGCCCGCGGCCTGGCGAAGCAGCTGCTGCTCACCGCGCCGATGAGCTACAACATCTAGTCGGGCTTCTTACGTTTCTTCTGTTTCTTCTGCCTCTTTTGCGGGCTGCTCGGCTTGCCCGCCCTGCTTCTTCGCAGCCGCCTGTGCAGCCTTCGCCTTGCGCTCCTCCGCGCGCTGACGCTTGCGCTCCTGTTTGCGCTTGAGGCGCTCGGCCTTGGGGCCGTCGACCAAAGAAATAAATTCCTCGCGCTCCTTGGCGGCCTCGTGGGCGATTGCGCCATGATCCCACCCGGCTGTCAGGCGCGCGCTGCGGATGTTCTCGTTGGCCTTGAAGCGGCGGCGGGCGGTCCTAATCGCGGAGCGGCGCTCCTTCAGCTCCCGCTTCTTGCCCTGGGTGTACTCGTCAAAGGCCTCGGTGTAGGGGTGCGTGTGATCGAGGTAGCGCTGCACCGCCACGGCCTGGGTGGCGGTCCAGAAGTTGTTGCACACCCAGTAGATCAGCAGTGCCACGGGGCCGGGGCCGCCGAAGCCCACGAGGAATGGGGAGACCATGATGATGGGGCCGAAGACCCAGAAGATGTTCAGCATGGTGCGGTTGGCTGCGGAGCCATAATCCAGGCTGCGCAGGTTGCGCTTCATGGTGTACGCCCAGTTGCTGGTGGTGAAGATGGAGGCGATGATCGCCAGCGGCAAGGCGACGTGCAGCACGTCCTGCCGGGTGGTGCCGAGGATGGCCAGCTGGTCATGGGGCATCTGGAAGTAGGCGGGCAGCGGTACGCCGAAGAACTCAGCTTTCAGGAAAGAATCCACGTCCGCGCCGGTGAGGGGGCCGAAGCCGGCGTGGGCCGCCTCGAGCCCCTCGGAGGGGCGGGCGATGCGGATGAGCAGGCGGTACAGGCCGATGATGACCGGGACGAGGACCAGGGAGGGAAGACAGCCATCGGCCATCTTGTAGTTGTTTTCCCGCTGGATTTCCTTGCGCTTGTTCATCAGCTCCTTGCGGGAGGCCTGGTCATGCCGGTCTGCGTAGTCCGCCTCCAGCTGGCGCAGCTGGGGGCGGAGATTCGCTAGGATGCGGCCGGAGCGCATCTGCCGGTAGTACAGGGGAAGCAGCAGGCTGCGAATGGTGATCACCAGCAGCACCAGCGCCACCAACCAGGCCTGGTTATGATCCATCCCCAGAGCGGTGAGTAGTAGGTGCCACCCTTTAAGGACTAGGGCTACCGGGTACTCCACGATGATCATGTGTAGGAGCTTACCGCCTGACGGCGCTCCCGGTGGGAGCTGGCTGTACTATACGGCTTATGAGTTCGACCAAACGGCTAGATCCACTGAGCGTGCTGGGGGAAATCCTCGTCACGCTGGGGGTGGTGGCGCTGCTGTTCGCATTTTGGGAAGTGTATTGGACCAACGTTCAGGCGGCCAGGGAGCAGTCCGTGGTGGCGGGGGAGCTGAACGAGCAGTGGGATAACCGCAATCCCCGCCCGCTCACGGAGCCGACGGAGGGCACGGCGTTCGCCCGCCTATTCATCCCGAGCTTCGGTTCGGACTTCAACTTCGCGGTGGTGAAGGGTACGTCGGACGCGGACCTGGACAAGGGGCCAGGGCATTACGTGGATACCCAGGACCCGGGTCAGCCGGGGAACTTCGCCCTCGCCGGGCACCGCGTGGGCCGCGGGTCCCCCTTCAATGACCTGGGCCTGCTGAATTCCTGCGACGCCGTGGTGGTGGAAACCGCCGGCAGCTGGAACGTGTACCGCATCCTTCCCATCGGCGTGGCCCCGGAGGAGCGCCACGCCGTGGCTTCCGGGTGCATGGATGAGCAGCTGGCGGAGCGGATGTCCACCGGCCCGTACGCCGGGGTGGAAGGCCGCTACATCACCACGCCCAACGATGTAGACGTGATCAACCCGATCCCGCGCCAGTCCACGCTGGAGGTGCACCCTGATGACGCCTCCATGCTGACCTTGACGACGTGCCACCCGCAGTTTTCCAACGCGGAGCGCATGATTGTCCACGCGGTGCTGGTGCGCAGTGACGCGAAGGTGCCGGGGCAGTACCCACCGGAGATGGAGGCTTAGGAGTACTCATGTATGCAGCATTGTGGCGCGCGTTGCCGGGGCCGTGGTGGGTGAAGACCCTCATTGTTGTGGCGCTGCTGGTGGGCGTCTTCTTCCTGCTGATGGAGGTGGTGTTCCCCTGGGTGGGGCCGATGATGCCGTGGACGCACGTGGACGTCAGCTAGAGGCTGCTAGCGGCTGCTAGAGCCCCAGGTTGCGGATCGTCTCTTCGGCGATCTGCTGCGCCTTGATGGACTGGTCCTGGTTGGTGTGCACCACCACCGCCTTTTCGTCCTTCCACACCGCGTACAGCGCGCCGCTGGTCTCATCGCCGCCGCGCCGGCCGCCGCTCCACCCCTGGGGATCCTGCGCCTTCAGCGTGGCATCGATGGGGGCATGGGAGTCGACGACGGCCACAGCGTCCGCGTTATTCGTCATCTTACGGACTAGCACGGTGGCCTGGGGGACGTCTTCAAAGGACCAGAACACGCAGGCGGGGGGATCGAAGCGCTCGTCCAACCCCACCCCGGTGAACTTCTGGCCGGTGGTGTTTTCCAGCCAGACGCTATCAATGTAGGGGCACGCCTGGGTGCCCTCCGGCGTGCCGGGCGGTGCCGGCACGGCCGCTTCCTCCACCGGCAGCTCTGTGCCGCGGACGGGCTCCGCGATCTGTTCTGTGTACGGGTTCGCCGCGCCATCGCCTGCGGCCGTGGCGGGGGTGTCCGGGGAAGAATCCCCGGTGAGGGTGTCGAGAGCGGAACACCCCGCCAGCGCCATGACGCTGAACAGGGTGAGTATTCCGGTGGCCGCGTGGCGCGGCCGGGTGCGTGAGATCATGCGGGTGGGGATAGCTATGCGTGGATTGGTTATGAGGGTCTAGCTCTGCGGGGGGCTAGCTCTGTGCGCGCTCGAACTTATCGATGACGCTCTGGGCGATGCGGCCGCGCTCGGAGACCTCCACGCCGTTGGCCTGAGCCCACTCGCGGATCATCTTGTTGCGCTGCGGGTTGGCGCTGCGGGTGGCGGTGCGGCGACCAGCGGCGCCGCTGCGGACCTTGCGGCGGGCGACGGCGATGAATGGCTTCAGCGCCTCCTCAAACTTCTGCTTATTCTCCTGGGAAAGGTCCAAGGTGTAATCCACACCATTGGCGGAGAAATCAACAACCTGAACCTCTCCAGCGCTCAGTTCGGTGTTGTCCAGATCATCGTAGTAACGGGTTACTTCACGGCGTGCCATGACTATGCCTCCCAAGTATTAAAGCAACATTGGCTTGTTGTGCTTGTTGTGTTCGTTAAAAAGCTAACAACAACATCTTAACCATAAGCATGGGTGTAGTGCATCAAGTGAGCTGTATTAAACAGCAATGTCTGGCGGAGAGGTGGGCGTTGCCAATAGCCAGTATTAATTTAAAAGCGCACGTGAAGGCGCGAAAATGGGGTCAATGGAGACAATGGGTGCAAAAGGCAAAAGCCTTGCGGGAAAGTAAATTCCCACAAAGCTTTCAGGTTTTTGGCAGCTGGGGGCTAGCGAGCTGCGTGCGTTGCCGGATCAATCGAGGCGTTGATCGGGGCAATTCCCTGGCCGTGCTGGGCGCGGGCGGCGCGGCCGAAATGGAGCGGCGCGCCGGGCTGGGTCTTGCCCTCCGGGGCCATGTAAATCCAATCGGCGTGCACATAATCCGGAGTGAACTGCACAACAGTGTATCCGTGCTTGTCCATGTCCAAGTACTTCACGTGCTTGTTCAGATTTGTGAATGCAAATTCAACGGTGTGGCTGAGCGGGTTTTCCTCCGGGAGCTTCACAATGTCATCGATATTGTTGGAGGTCACGGAAGGGCACACAATTTCCACGGCCGCGGTGCCAGAGGCGGGGTAGGTGCCAGGCTCGACTGGCACATCGGCGGCCCAGGAGGTGTGAATATCGCCGGTGAGCCATACCGTATTGTTGATCTTGTTCTCCTGCAGAAAGCGGACCATCCGGCGGCGCTCGGCGGCGTACCCGTCCCACTGGTCAAAGTTGTAGGGCATACCCTGCTCCGGAAGCCCCAGCAGCTGGGTCACGGCGGCGGTGGCCTGCGGATCCAGCGGCGGGATGAGAACGGGGCTAATCATCACGGAGTTGCCGATGACGTTCCAGCGGGACGTTGAAGAGCTCAGCTTGCCGGTGAGCCAGCCGAACTGCTCCGAGCCCATGATGGAGCGGGACTCATCGTCCACCCCCTTGGCGCCCAAGAAGTTGACCTGCTGGTTGCGGTAGGTGCGCAGGTCCAGCATGTTGATTTCCACGAGGGATCCGAAGGCGAGGTTGCGGTAGATGTGGCCGCCCTCGCTGAACGGGATGGCGCGGATGGGCAGCCACTCCAGGTAGGCCTGTATGGCCGCGTTGCGGCGGGTGATGTAATCGCCCTCGTTGGCGTCGTGATTGTCCGCGCCGCCGGCCCAGGCATCGTCGGTGATCTCATGGTCATCCCACGTGACGATCCACGGGCAAGCCTGGTGTGCCAGCTGCAGGTCCGGATCCGTGTGGTGCTGCGCGTAGCGCTGGCGGTAGTCAGCCAGGGTGACGATCTCATGTTCCGGGGCGTGGAAGCGCACGGAGCCGAACTTGCCGCCGTACTCGCCGCGCTCGTACTCGTAGATGTAGTCACCGACGTGCAGGGCGTAATCGATGTCTCCACGCTGGGCCATGTCCCGGTAGGCGTTGAAGAAGCCCGCCTCCCAGTTGGAGCAGCTGAACAGGGCAAAGCGCAGCTCCGCGAGGTCTTGACCTGCGGCGGGCGCGGTGCGGGTGCGGCCCACGGGGGAGCTTTCGCCGGCCTTCGGACCGCCGGTGACGGTGAAGCGGTAGAAGTAGGCGGTGTAGGGGTCCAGGCCGGTGGCCTCTACCTTGACGGTCATGTCGGTCGCGGACGTGGCTGTGGCCTCACCGCTGGCGACGATGGTGGAGAAGTCTTGCGTGGCGGATACTTCCCAGCGCACCGGGGTGTCCACGCCCTTGCCCAGGCCCGGGTAGTCCTCCACGGAGGAGGTCACGCGCGTCCACAGGATCACGCTGGTGGGGTAGGGGTCACCGCTGGCGATGCCGTGCTGGAACGCGGCCTCGCTCATCGTGGTGTTCACGGGGTCTGGTTGCGGGCCGGAGGAGCCCATGCTGGAGGTAGCGCCGGCGGAGCCGGAGCTGAGGGCGCTGCCCAAGCCGATGGCGGCGGCGCCAGCGGCGCCGGTCTGCAGCACGCGGCGGCGCGTCACGCCGGAGCCGCTGGACTTGGTTGCGGAAGCAGGAGTGGATTCAGCCATAGTATGAATCACACCACAAGCTGAGCGTTTTTGCAGAGTTTGATTAAGAACGCTTGGCGGCGATCTGGGCTTCCACCAGATCCAACTCCTTGCCCACGGAGGAGAGCACGCGGTGGGCCTGTCCCTCGGACATGGAGGAGGTGTTCTCCACGGCCGTTTCCAGGTCATCCATGCGCTCGTCAATGTCCTTGGCGAAGCCGCTGGGGATGCCCTTATCCAGGCTATCCCGCACGGCGTCAATCCGGGCGCGGTAGGCGGCGGCGCCGGAGCCCTCGCCGCCGTACTTCGCCAGGGAGGCGGTGGAGACACCGGCGCGGTTGGCGGTGGTGGCCTCAGAGGCCCCGCGCAGCTGGGTCAGCAGGCGGTATGCCAGCGGAATGGCGATCGGCGCGGCCACGCGTGCCGCGCCAGCGTAGCGGGCCACGTTCTTGGAGTTAAAGCGTCCAGCCTTGAGCTGCTCCAGCGCGGACTGCGCCATCTTCTGCTCGTGCTTGCGGCGCGCCTTCATCTCCTTGGCGTCCATCTTCCGCACCTGCTTGGCGGTCTTCTGCAGGTATGCTTCCTTGCGCTTTTCCAGTTGTGCATCCGCCTTGACCTGTGCCTTGGCCCTCACCTTGGCGGCTTTTTCCATCGCTTTCTTTTCCTGGCGGCGCTTGCGCAATGTGCTGAACAGTCCCATGATCCCTTGGCTTCCTTAGGTTCCTTATGTTGGCTTTCATTGTGCGCTTAACCGAGCGCGTAACACTGTCCACAATACTGTAGCCACAGGTAAGGCACAGTCCCCGCCAGGTCCCTGCCTCATCTGGTGG
>DXFZ01000084.1 GCA_019114175.1 Candidatus Corynebacterium gallistercoris | reverse complement strand
ATTCATGGACTGGCGGTGTTCCCTCGGTGCCGCTGACGACGGCGCGCCGCCCAGCTTCTGCTACATCCAACCACTCGGTGATGGCCGGTGGCTGTGGGAGGAAACGATTCTTTCCACGCACGCTCCAGCCGATCCCGACCGGCATGCGGAGTTCTACCGAGTGTTGGAGCGCCGCCTGCACCACCGGCGCAATCAGGATCCCACGGCCTATGGTTGTGACCAGGTGCAGGGTTCAGAGACAGTGGCCATCCCCATGGGCACCCGAAAGGGCACTCTCCCCCACCACTTCGGTGCCGCGGGTGGCGCGATCAATCCCGCGACGGGCTATTCCCTCGGCGCAAGCCTGTCAGACGCGGATATGTTGCTCGATGAATTAGGCCGGCCAAGCGGTGTGCGCGGATGCGTGAGGAGGGCAAACAGGGCGCTCGCATACCTGCTGCGCCAGCTGGGCGGTGAATTGATTGCCCAGGCGAGCCACGAGACCTGCCTGAGCTTCTTCGATGCGTTCTTCGCACTACCCGCACGCCACCAATTGGCCTACCTCACAGGGCATAACGGCGTGGCGGTTGCAGCCACGATGTGGGCGCTGCGGAAGAACACCGGTTTCGCCCACCCGTTTCTGATGCCACTGTGGAAGAAGCCGCTGACCGTGGCAGCGGCAGTGCGCCGCAGGATGCGGAACTCCTAGACGGAGAATCCGAGGTAGCGGAGCTGTTCCCGGCCTTCCTCGTTAATCATCTGGGGGCCCCACGCAGGAGTCCACACCCAATTGATGCGGAGTTCGGCGATCTCTTCCAGGGTGCCCACCACGGCTGAGTTCGCCTGGTCTTCGATCATGTCCTGCAGTGGGCAGGCCGGGGAGGTCAGCGTCATGTTGACCACGGCTGCCTGTCCCTCTACCCAAATGTCGTAGACGAGGCCCAGGTCCACCACGTTGATACCCAGTTCGGGGTCGATGACATCAAGCAGGCACTCCTCGATCTTGCCAGCCAGCTCAACCTCTTCCTGGCTGGGGTTCGCGGGAGGCTGCGGGACCTCGTTGAGAGGCGATGGGTCCATCTCCGGGGTGGTTGGGTTGTCCTGTTGTTCGGTCATGGCGTGCTCACTCACCCTTAGTGTCGGTTGATTCTTGAGGTTGTGCTCCGGCGTCATACGCTGCAGCTTCAAAGGCTTTCCACCCCAGCAGGGCGCATTTCACCCGCGCTGGATACTTGGATACACCTGAAAACGCAACGCCGTCGCCAATAATTTCATCGTCACCCTCCACGGCGCCGCGGGAGGTGATCATCCTTTCGAACTCCGCCAGCTTGGCGAAGGCTTCATCCACAGGCTTGCCCACGATCTCCTCCGCCATCACCGACGTGGAGGCCTGGCTGATAGAGCAGCCGACGGCATCATAGGACACGTCTACCACCGTGGAATGATCCTCACTGAGATGCACGCGCAGAGTCAGCTCATCGCCACAAGAGGTGTTCACGTGATGGACTTCCGCCTCGAAAGGCTCACGCAAGCCCGCGTGCTGCGGGTGCTTGTAGTGATCCAGGATGACTTCTTGGTACATCTGCTCTAATCTCATTGCGCGGTGGCCTTCCTAGTTGGTGGCGAAGAATTCCTGAGCCTTCTTGATGGCCGCGACAAGCGCGTCCACCTCAGCAGGCTCATTGTAGATATAAAAGCTGGCGCGGGCAGTGGCCTGAACCCCCATGCACGTGTGCACCGGCCAAGCGCAGTGGTGACCCACGCGGATCGCCACGCCGTTATCGTCAACGACCTGCCCCAGGTCATGGGGGTGGATCCCATCGACCACGAAGCTCACCGCGCCACCGCGCTGCGTGGCCTCGGTGGGGCCGATGATGCGCAAGCCGGGGATGCTGTGGAGCTGCTCCAATGCGTAGGCGGTGAGCTCATGCTCGTGGGCAGCCACGTTGTCCATCCCCAGGTTTCGGAGGTAGTCCACGGCTGCACTCAGGCCGATGACCTGGGAGTTCATCTGCGTTCCGGCTTCGAAACGCTGCGGGGCCACCGTAAAAGTAGTGCCCTCCATGGTGACCTTCTCAATCATGGAACCACCGGTGAGGAAAGGCGGCAGCGTGGAAAGAAGCTCCTTCTTCCCGTACAACGCACCCACACCATTTGGACCCAGCATCTTGTGGCCGGAGAAGGCTGCGAAGTCCACGTCCAGCGCGCGGAAGTCCACCGGCATGTGGGGCACGGACTGGCAGGCATCCAGCACGAACAGAGCGCCGACCTCATGGGCCCTGCGCACGGCCTCGGGGACATCGAGAATGGCACCGGTGACGTTGGACTGGTGGGTCAAGGCGACCACCTTGGTTCGCGGCGAAAGCTCCAGGCTGTTCAGGTCAATACGGCCATCGTCCGTGGCGGAGTACCACCGCAGCGTCGCCCCGGTGCGGCGCGCCAGCTCCTGCCAGGGAACCAAGTTGGCATGGTGTTCCAGCTCAGAGACGACGATCTCATCGCCTTGGCTCACCGCCAGGTCACCAGCCCGATCGTCGCCCAGGATGAAGGCAACTTCATTGAGAGCCTCGGTGGCGTTCTTCGTGAACGCGATTTCTTCAAACTCCGCACCCACGAAGCCGGCGATGTTGGCGCGGGCATGCTCGAAGGCTTCCGTCGCCTCTTCGGCAATCTCATACGCGCCGCGGTGCACGGGCGCGTTGTGCGAGGTGATGAAGTCCCGCTCTGCGTCTAAGACGGATTCCGGGCGCTGGGAGGTCGCTCCGGAGTCTAGGTAGACCAGGGGGCGGCCATCTCGGACGGTCCGGCTGAAGATGGGGAAATCCTTCCTAATAGCCGCGGTGTCCAATGATGTGCTCATGCGGGACAAATCTCCTTGTCACAAGATAATGGTGGTGGAAAAGGGGAAGAAGAAGCTACTTGACGAACTTCTCGTAGCCCTCGGCCTCAAGCTGCTGAGCCAGCTCTGGGCCACCGGACTGGACAATGCGTCCGCCGGCGAAGACGTGCACCTGATCAGGCTTCACGTAGTTGAGGATGCGCTGGTAGTGCGTGATCATCAGCACGCCACCGTTTTCGCGCTCCTTGTAACGGTTGATGCCCTCGGAAACCACGCGCAGAGCATCCACGTCCAGGCCGGAGTCGGTCTCATCCAGCACGGCGAACTTTGGCTTCAGCAGGCCCAGCTGAAGGACCTCGTGGCGCTTCTTCTCGCCGCCGGAGAAGCCCTCATTCACGGAGCGCTCGGAGAAGGAAGTGTCGATGGAGAGCTCCTCCATGGCCCCGCGGGCTTCCTTTACCCACTCACGAATCTTCGGAGCCTCACCGCGCACGGCAGTAGCTGCGGACCGCAGAAAGTTCGCCATGGACACGCCGGGAACCTCGGTGGGGTACTGCATGGCGAGGAACAGGCCGGCGCGGGCGCGCTCATCCACGTCCATCTCCAGCAGGTTCTCGCCATCTAGTAGGACCTCGCCCTCGGTCACCTCGTAGCGCGGGTGGCCGGCGATGGCGTAAGACAGGGTGGACTTGCCGGAACCGTTAGGGCCCATGATGGCGTGGGTCTCGCCGGAGTTAATGGTGAGGTTCACGCCGTGCAGGATTGGCTTCGGATCCTCGTTTTCATCGGCAGGAACAACCTGCGCGTGCAGATTCTTAATCTCAAGAGTGCTCATGTGTGTCTTCCTTGTGTAGAAAAGTTGTGTCGTTGCTTTAAGGCGGTGGAGTGCCTCGTTGGCCGAGGACCTAGAGAACGGTGTTCGCCAGTTCTTGCTCCACCTTGTTTTCCAGCTGTTCGCGGATGCTCTCCAGCGGAATGCGGCGGATCACGTCTGTGAAGAAGCCGCGCACAATGAGCATCTTTGCGTTGGCCTGGGTGATGCCGCGGGACTGCAGGTAGAACATCTGCTCGTCATCGAAGCGGCCCACGGTTGCGGCGTGGCCGGCGCCAACGATCTCGCCAGTCTGAATCTCCAGGTTAGGCACGGAATCGGCGCGCGCACCGGAGGTCAGCAGCAGGTTGTTGTTCTTCTCGTACGTGTCCGTACCCGTGGCCTCTGCGCGGATGAGCACGTCACCGATCCACGCGGTGCGGGCGTCCTTGGCAGCGCTCCCCTGGCCGGGCTCGCCCTGCAACGCGCCCTTGTACAGGACGTTGGAGCGGCAGTTCTTCACGGAGTGGTCGACAAGCAGGCGCTGTTCGAAGTACTGGCCAGCGTCGGCGAAGTACAAGCCCAGCAGCTCAGCATCGCCACCGGGGGCGGTGTAGCGAACGTGAGGAACGGAGCGGACAACCTCGCCGCCGAAGCAGGCGTAGGTGTGGCGCACGGTAGCATCACGGCCCACGAGGATGTGGGAGTTGGACAGGTGCACCGCATCGCGGTTCCAGTCCTCAAAGACCACGGTGGTCAGCTTTGCACCATTGCCAACGACGAATTCCACGTTGTCAGAGTGCGCGCCGGAACCCTCGTAGCGGACGAAGACCACGGCCTCGGCGTGAGCCTCCAGCTCCACCACCAAGGTGCCGTAGGAGACCTTGTCCTCGCCTGGGCCATCGATGGTGATGGTCAGCGCATCCTCCAGTACGGAATCCTTGGAGACCAGCACATAGTCCGCCTCCTGGGTCTCGTTCCAGGCCTGGGCGGCGGCCCTATCCACGGGCGCGCCAGCGCGGCCGAGGCGCTCGTCCGAAGAAGACAGTTGCTCGTGGGTGACCTTGGCGGCGTCGCCGTCAGAAACATCCACACGCACTGCCGCACGCTGCCCAGCGGCGGCCGAACCATCGTGGAGGCCGCGCAGGGAACGCAGCGGAGTAAAGCGCCAGTCCTCGTCCTTGCCGCGGGGCACGGCGAAGTCCTCCACGTTAAAGGAGGTAAAACGGTCGCCCTTCGTCTGGTGCTCCGTGCCGGCCTTCACCGGAGAAATGGTGGGTTCAGTTTCATTGAGTGGGGTGGTCATCGAAGTTAGCCCACCGATCCTTCCATCTGTAGTTCAATCAGGCGGTTGAGCTCCAAGGCGTACTCCATTGGCAGCTCCTTGGCGATAGGCTCCACGAAGCCGCGCACGATCATCGCCATGGCCTCATCTTCTTCAATGCCACGGGACATGAGGTAGAACAGCTGATCCTCGGAGACCTGGGACACGGTCGCCTCATGCCCCAGCGTCACGTGGTCATTGCGGATGTCGTTGTACGGGTATGTGTCCGAGCGAGACACGGAGTCCACCAGCAGAGCGTCACATTCCACGTTAGATGCCGAATGGTGGGCATCCTTGTTGATCTGCACCAGCCCGCGGTAGGCCGCGCGGCCACCGGAGCGGGCCACGGACTTAGAAACGATGTTGGAGCTGGTGTACGGGGCCATGTGGACCATCTTCGCGCCCGTGTCCTGGAACTGGCCCTCGCCAGCGAACGCCACGGAGAGCACCTCACCCTTCGCGTGCGGCCCGGTCATCCACACGGCGGGGTACTTCATGGTTACCTTGGAGCCGATGTTGCCATCGACCCACTCCATGGTGCCGCCCTCTTCCACCTTGGTGCGCTTGGTCACCAGGTTGTAAACGTTGTTAGACCAGTTCTGGATGGTGGTGTAGCGGCAGCGGCCGCCCTTCTTCACCACGATCTCCACCACGGCGGAGTGCAGGGAGTCCGTCTTGTAGATCGGTGCGGTGCAGCCCTCCACGTAGTGGACGTAAGCGTCCTCGTCCACGATGATCAGCGTGCGCTCAAACTGACCCATGTTCTCAGTGTTGATGCGGAAATACGCCTGCAGCGGGATATCCACGTGCACACCCTTGGGCACGTAGATGAAGGAGCCACCGGACCACACGGCGGTGTTCAGCGCGGAGAACTTGTTGTCGCCGGCCGGGATGACGGTACCGAAGTACTCCTCGAACAGCTCCGGGTAGTCACGCAGGCCAGTATCGGTGTCAACGAAGATCACGCCCTGGCTCTCCAGGTCCTCGCGGATCTGGTGGTAGACCACCTCGGACTCGTATTGAGCAGCCACGCCGGCGACGAGGCGCTGGCGCTCGGCCTCCGGGATACCCAGCTTGTCGTAGGTGTTCTTAATGTCCTCGGGCAGGTCCTCCCAGTTCTGGGCCTGCTTTTCGGTGGAGCGGACAAAGTATTTGATGTTGTCAAAGTCAATGTCGCTCAGATCCGCGCCCCACGTGGGCATCGGCTTCTTATCGAAGATGTCTAGAGCCTTGAGTCGGCGGTTGAGCATCCACTCCGGCTCGTTCTTCTTGGCGGAGATGTCCCGCACGACCTCTTCGTTGAGGCCGCGGCGGGCAGACGCGCCGGCGTCATCAGAGTCATGCCAACCGTAGCCATAGGCGCCGATTGAGTTGATGATCTCTTCGTCAGTTTGCGGTGTTTGTGCAGCTTGAGTCATGTGAATTAACTTTCCTTCGTCGGGGAAGGGTGAATGGTTGTCAGCGGAATATGGGTGGTGCAAATGCCATTGCCATCGGCGATGGTCGCCAAAGGCTGAGTATGTTGACCGAGCAGTTCCGCGACCACCCGGTGTTCCGCCGCGCACAGTTCAGGGAACTCATGGGCGACTTCCTGAATGGGACAGTGGTGCCGGCAGATCTGAACCCCACCGGCCGTGCTGTCCACGGTGGCTGCGTAACCCTTGCGCGTCAGCGCCTCCGCGATGGCGTGGGCCTTGGACGTGACATCGTCATCGTCAGCCAAGTCTTCCACCGGGGGTAGATCCCCCAACACCTCGTGGATGCGCTGGGAGGCGAAGTGTTCCACAGCCTGGGTGCCGCCCGTGTTGCGCAACGCACGCAGCGCAAGCAGAGCCAGCGTGTCGTAATCATGACCGAATTGCGCCCGCCCCTGGTCCGTCAACCGGAACAGTTTTGCCGGCCGGCCTCGCTGCCCCGACCGTGGTGCGTCGAGCACCTCGGCCAGGCCATCGGAAACGATGTTATCCAAGTGCCTGCGGACGCCGGCGGCGCTCAGCCCGAACTCATCGCTGATATCGGACGCGCTCACAGGGCCGTGCCGCAAAACGTGGAGGAGGATACGGTGACGCGTGTCTTGCTCCGAAGAGTTCGTCATGCTCACGGCCCGCTCCTCCTTTACTTCGAGTACATCCAGCACCAATTCGATCCTGCAATGATTAGACAACACGAGTGTGTCTTAAATAATTCCAGCTGTCCACTAAGGCAGTACTGCCTTTTGCCCCGTGTGTCTGCTCCTCGGCCCCGTCGATGCCAGTCACTGTCCGTCGCTGCCCTTCGGCCCCCGCCCCGTGGGCTATGATCGCTACTCATGATGTCCGGCTCTCCCACCCCCGCCCGCAGGCGTATATTCCGCGGCCTGCGGGACCAGCTTCCACACCTGGGGCAAGCTGGGTCGAGGTCTGCACAGCTGCACGTCGATAGCGGCCTTCCCACCCCAACGTCAGGCGTGGAACCCCTGGACGCGGCACATCGCCTGCGATTGTCCCTTGCCATGACCATTGGCGTGTTGGGGTCTGTTCTCATCGCCATCGGCGGGCTAGGAGCAGGTGCGTTCCCGGTAGTTCATAACCCCTATTGGGATGTTCCCGGCGTGAGCCTCCTTGCCCGCATGCTCCACAGCACGTCCGTGGCAGTGTTCATCGGCGTGGGCTGCCTCGTCGTCGGCTGGCTACTGCTGGCGAGGTTCTGCACGCCCGGCCGATTCCGCCGCGCCCGCTATATCCCCACGCGTACAACCTGGCGGATCTTCGTGCTCTGGGTCGTGCCCTTCGCCATCACACCACCATTGTTCACACAGGACATTTATTCCTATCTGGCACAGGGATCCATTGCCGCCCGCGGCTGGGATCCGTACAGCGCCGGGCCAGTGGACCTGTTGGGAATTGACGATCCCCTCGCCCGTTCCGTCCCGCTCATGTGGGCGCACTCTCCTGCCCCGTACGGCCCCGTCGCCCTGGGATATGGACAGATCATCAGCTGGGTCACCGGCGATTCAATTCTCTGGGGGATCCTGGCGCACCGCATCGTCGCGGTCCTCGGCCTCGCGCTCACGGGCTGGGCGCTGGTGCGTCTTGCTCAGCGCTGCGGTGTTCCCCCAGTGTCTGCGCTATGGCTGGGCATGCTGAACCCACTAGCGATTTTGCATCTCATCGGGGGCATCCACAACGAGGCGCTCATGCTGGGTCTCCTCCTCGCCGGCATGGAGCTGGTATTGCGCGGTGTTGATGAGCTGGAGCGTCCTCGGGTCAGCCGTTGGCTGCTCGTCGTCGCCGGTTTCGCCCTCATCACGTGCGCGGGTTTGGTCAAGGTCACCGCCCTGATTGGACTCGGTTTCGCCGGGGTAGCGCTGGCTCGCTGGTGGGGTGGGCGCTGGGTCGATTTGTTGCGCGCTGCGGGTGTCGCCGTGGTTGTTTTCGTGGCGACGGCCACAAGCTTGTCGCTGCTCACCGGGGTCGGAATGGGATGGATCCGCTCTCAGGGTGGGGCCGCAGACATTGTGTCTTGGATGTCCATCAGCACCACGAGCGGCCTTGCCTCTGCCTTGCTGGGCTCCTGGCTAGGTCTCGGCGACCACCGGGACGCCGCGCTGGCACTCTTCCGCGGCTTGGGGTTGGCGGTGGGTGCTTTCTGGCTGCTGCGAATGCTATGGGCCGCATTCAAGGGGCGCATCCACCCCATGGGTGCGTTGGGCATCGCCACGCTGATGCTGGTGATCTTCTTCCCCGTCGTCCACCCGTGGTACTTGCTGTGGGCAATCTTGCCACTCGCGGCCTGGGCTAACCGCCGGGGGTTCCACTTGGCGACGGTCGGGTACTCAGTGGCCTTCAGCTTCTTCATCCTGCCCCGTGGCCTGGGTCTTCCTCCCAGCACGGTTCTCTACATTTACTTCATGAGCGCTGCGATTTTTGCCTTGCTGATCCTGGCCGCCTGGAGGTTTGCCAAGAATCAGCCCCTCCTGCAGGAGGCGATCCGCAGCGAGACCTTCCAAAGAACTAAACTACGTATTCGTGACTGACCACAACCAACGCCGTGCAACCCCGGAATCAACGGTGACCCCCGAGGCACCAGACACCGTGCTGGAGGTTCGTGGTGCCGTCAAGCGCTTCGGGAGGAACACCGCAGTCAACGGCTTATCCCTCACCGTCCGAAGGGGCGGCGTGGTGGCGATCCTGGGCCCCAATGGTGCGGGCAAGACCACCACAGTGGAGATGTGCGAGGGGTTCCTCGCCCCGGATGAAGGCACGGTCCGCACGTTTGGAATGGATCCGTACAAGCATGCGGACCAGGTACGGCCCCGCCTGGGCGTGATGCTGCAGGGCGGTGGCGCTTATCCGGGCATCCGAGTTGGCGAAATGGTGGAGCTGGTCGCTTCCTATCATGCTGATCCGCTGGACACCCAGTGGCTGCTGGAGACGGTGGGATTGCAGAACCACGTCTCCACCCCCTACCGGCGATTGTCGGGTGGCCAGCAGCAGCGTCTCAGCTTGGCCTGCGCATTGGTCGGCAGGCCTGAGCTTGTCTTCTTGGATGAGCCGACAGCCGGCCTCGACGCGCAATCGCGGCTGGCCGTGTGGGATCTGGTGAGGGCGCTGAGGCGAGACGGCGTCGCCGTCGTCCTCACCACCCACCTCATGGACGAGGCTGAAGCCTTGGCAGACCAGGTGTACATTGTGGACAAGGGCTCCATCGTGGCCTCCGGCAGCCCCGCAGACATGATCCACGGCGCGGATGAAGGCAAGCGCACCACCATCGCTCTCGAGACCGACCGCCCGGTGGAGGTGCAGCAGTTGGAGCGCGAGCTGGCCGCACAGGGGCATGACGTGCAGGTCTCCCCCCGCGGTGAGAACAAGTATGCACTTGTGTTCCCGCACGTTGATCCGGAGGTCGTGGCCGCCGTGGCGGTGTCGCTGCAAAAACAACAGGTGCTGGCCATCTCCCTCAACCTCAACACGCAATCCTTGGAGGACGTATTTCTATCCATCACCGGAAGGGACATCCGCGCATGAGTGCCACCGAGACCAACCGATTTGCGCCAGGCACTTTCAGCCCATCTCCCACGGTGGCTCCCCGCGGCCGCATCCTCGCGGCGCAAGCCAAGATCGAATCCCTGCTGTTCCTTCGCCACGGCGAGCAGCAACTGCTCTCCATGGTGATCCCCATGGGGCTGCTCATCGGGCTTTCCCTGGTGTCCGGGGACACTGCGGAGCGCGATATCAATTCGATTTACCCCATGGCCTTGGCGATCGCGCTCATGGGAGCGGGATTCACTGGTCAGGCGATCGCCGTGGCATTCGACCGGAGGTATGGGGCGCTCAAGCGCATCGGTGCTTCCGGGGTGCCCACGTGGGCGCTCATCGGCGGCAAGATCGCCGCTGTCACATGCGTGGTGATCCTCCAGATCATCGTGCTTACCGTGACTGCGCTCATCCTCGGGCTGGATCTTGCGCCCGTCGGTATCCCGGTCAGCCTCGTGGTGGCTGTTGTGGGCGTGGCGAGCTTCACGTCCTTGGGACTGTTTCTCGGCGGGACGTTGAGCTCGGAGATGGTGCTGGCGCTGGGCAACACACTGTGGTTCGTGCTCATGGGCGCGGCGGTGTTTGCCACGATGGCGCCGGCGGCCCCCGAGTGGCTGGTAGCGCTGCCCTCGGTAGCCTTGATGGATGCATTCCATGAGGCATCCGCGTTCGGGCAGATTAACTGGGTAGCGTTCGGGGTGCTCGTTGTGTGGGGCGTGTGCGGAACGCTCGCCGCGCGGCAATTCTTCAGCTTCACCATGGACAGTGACTAGGCCACTTAGGGTCGGGGGACATGCGCGCGTTAGTCTAGTTACTGTGTTGCAGACGATGACAGAACGTGCAGAACAACAGCCCAACGGGTTTTATAAAGCCTTCAACGGCATGTGCGCCTGGGTACACAAAGTAGATGCGAGGTGGGGGTTCCCCCGGCCTGTGACAGCGCCCACGATCCAGCGGCAAAGGCTCTTCGCCATCATCCTGCTGGTCTGCCAGACGGGCATCACCTTCACCGGTTCTCTGGTGCGTGTCACCGGTTCTGGCCTGGGTTGTAACACGTGGCCGCAGTGTCAGCCCGGCAGCTTCTTCCCCACCTCAGGGACGATCCCATGGGTCCATCAGCTGATCGAATTCGGCAACCGGCTGCTGACCTTCGTGTTGATCATCGCAGCTCTGCTGGTGTTTATCGCGGTTGTTCGCGCCGGCCGCCGCCCGGCAATCCTCGGCTTGGCCTTCTTCCAGGGCATCGGGATTATCGTCCAAGCAGTCCTGGGCGGAATTTCCGTGCACATGGAACTGATGTGGTGGACCGTGGCCATGCATTTCCTGCCCTCCATGGTGCTCGTATTCCTGGCCGCCAAGTTGGTAGTTCGGGTCTCCGAGCCCGATGACGGACACATGCAGCACATGATGCCCAAGCCCCTGCGCTACCTCACCGACGCGTCCGCTGCTTCCCTGGCGATCGTCCTGGCCACGGGAACACTCGTCACTGGCGCCGGCCCACACGCGGGCGACGAGGCGATTCTGCCGGAGCACCGCCTGCAGGTTCCGCTGATTGACATGGCCCACATTCACGCCGGGTTCATGTACCTCTACCTCGGAGTGACCATTGGCCTGCTCGCAGGCATCTTCGCGCTCAACCTTGACCACCGCATCAAGACTGCGGCCTACTGGGTCATTGCCATGTGCGTGGTGCAGGGCGCAATCGGCATCATGCAGTACTGGTTGGGAGTGCCACGGTGGTCCGTGCCCATGCACGTGATTGGTTCTGGTGTGGTGACGGCCGCAACCGGATTCCTGTGGGCACTGAAGAACCGGTACCAGGGCGGGGACGCTGTGCTGACCGGTTCACCTGAGGGTGATCGGCACAGCGACGACGTGCTCTCCAGCAGCTAGCCTGCTGGGCGAGCCGAGGGGGGAACTTGGGGGTTCGGGGCGGGAAATGGAGGCTAGAAAATAGGGGCCTAAAAGACCATTGAGCCCAGGGTTTGCCAACCCAACACCGCGTCCACGGAAAGAGCAACGAAAAGGATGGACAGGTAGTTGTTGGAGAGGAAGAACAGCTGCATCGGCTTGACTGGTGTGCCGTTCTTCACCCCGGTGTGCAGACGGTGGGCCATGATGAGGAACCAGGCACCGGAGGCGATGGCTGCGGCAAGGTAAATCCAGCTGGTAGCCGGAACCAGAAGCAGAGAGGTAATGACGGTCGCCCAGGTGTAGGCAAGAATCTGACGGGTCACCTCCAGCGGGGGCTTCACCACGGGCATCATTGGCACGCCTGCGGCCTCGTAGTCTTCCCGGTAACGCATACCCAGGGCCCACGTGTGCGGTGGTGTCCAGAAAAAGATCACCATGAACAGGATGATCGCCTGGGCCCAGGAGGCCCAGCCAGCGTGAAACGCTCCCCCATGGTTGTCCGTGATCACGGCCCAACCCACGATGACTGGCATGCAGCCCGCTGCGCCGCCCCAAATCACGTTTTGCCACGTGCGGCGCTTCAGCCACTTGGTGTAGACGAAGACGTAGAACCAGTTCGTGAGGACAATGAAGCCCGCCGCCAGCCATGAGTTGGCCAGGATGCCCAGCCACAGTACGGAGGCGATGAGCAGGACCCAAGCGAAGACTCGGGCCTGCCCCACGGTGACCGAATCCTTGGCCAATGGCCGGCGCCGGGTGCGGCGCATCACCTGGTCGATATCGTGATCGACAACATTGTTAAAGGTGTTGGCCGCTCCTGCGCCCATCCAGCCGCCGATGAGGGTCAGCAGAATGAGTCCGATCTCCACTTCGCCGCGCGCAGCCTGCAGTGTGGCTGGAATGGTAGCCACCAGCAACAACTCGATGACCCGAGGTTTGGTCAGGGCAATGTATGCCTTGGCCGTCTCAGCGAATGTCTTCACCGGATGCTTCGCCTCCAACTTCCTAACGTGAACGTCCCATCTACGCTACCTGAGGCGCTGCTGTTGGCCGAAAACGACCCGCCCGTTGAAACACAATGTCCACGCACACCATTACTATGGGTAATCGTAACCCGAATACTTAAGCGTTGACCCCGGTGAACTGGGGTTCGGCGTAAGAAAGGCAATAAACGTGACTCTTTCCCCTGACCTGGCAGCCTTGACGGTACGCAACTATCCACAGGACTGGAGTGAAACGGACACCCGGGCAGTAGACCTGGCCCGCGTGCTGGCCGCAGATGCAGTGGAAAAGGTGGGCTCCGGGCACCCCGGCACCGCCATGTCATTGGCCCCGCTGGCATACACGCTGTACCAGCGGGTACTCCGCCATGATCCCAGTGACGTGCAGTGGGTCGGGCGGGACCGCTTTATTCTCTCCGCCGGACACTCCTCTTTGACCCAGTACATCCAGCTGTACTTGGGCGGGTTCGGGCTTGAACTGGATGACCTTAAGGCGCTGCGCACCTGGGGCTCCAAGACTCCTGGCCACCCGGAGGTGCACCACACCGACGGTGTGGAGATCACCACGGGGCCACTGGGTCAGGGCCTGGCCTCTTCCGTCGGCATGGCCATGGCTGCTCGCCGTGAGCGTGCTTTGTTCGATCCGGAGACTCCGGCCGGAGAATCTCCTTTTGATCATTTCATCTACGTCATCGCCTCTGACGGAGACATCCAGGAGGGCGTGACGAGTGAAGCGTCCTCCCTGGCGGGCACCCAACAGCTGGGTAACCTGATCGTGTTCTGGGACGATAACGGGATCTCCATCGAAGATGAGACCAAGATCGCTTTCAACGAAGACGTTGTTGCGCGTTACGAGGCCTACGGGTGGCAAACCCTCGAGGTCACCGGCGAAGACGTGGAAGGCATCCTGGACGCTGTCAAGCAGGCGCAGCAAGAAGTAAACAAGCCGACCTTCATCCGTCTGCGTTCTGTGATTGCCTACCCTGCTCCCAACAAGATGAACACGGGTGCCTCCCACGGCTCTGCCCTGGGTGCTGACGAGATCACGGGTATCAAGCAGGAGCTTGGGTTCCCCGATGAGCCATTCCCGGTTGAGGATGAGGTTATTGAGCACACCCGCCAGCTAGGTGAGCGTGGAGCACAGGCCCACGCTGAGTGGCAGAAGGGATTCGAGGCGTGGGCGGAGGCCAACCCAGAGGCGAAGGCGCTCTTTGACCGTCTCTACTCCCGCGAGTTGCCCCAAGGTTTTGACTCTGAGGTTCCTACTTGGGATGCAGGGGACTCGATCGCAACTCGTAAGGCTTCGGAGGCGACGCTGCAGGCACTCGGCGCCACCCTTCCAGAACTCTGGGGCGGCTCCGCGGACTTGGCCGGTTCCACGAACACGATCATCAAGGGCTTCCCGTCCTTCGGACCAGAGAACATTTCTACCCGCCAGTTCACAACGGAGCCAGGTGGCCGCAACCTGCACTTTGGTATCCGTGAGCATGGCATGGCCGCAATTCTCAACGGTATTGCCCTGCACGGCCCAACCCGCCCCTACGGTGCAACGTTCCTGCAGTTCTCTGACTATGCCCGCGGCGCGGTCCGATTGGGGGCCCTCATGGAGTCCGACGTGTACCACGTGTGGACCCATGACTCCATCGGTCTGGGTGAGGATGGGCCGACTCACCAGCCGGTCGAGCACCTGGCTGCGTTGCGCGCCATCCCCCACCTGTCCGTTCTGCGCCCGGCTGACGCCAACGAGACAGCCGCAGCGTGGGTGGAGGCTCTGAAGGCACCGGAAGGCCCCAAGGCTTTGGTGCTGACCCGCCAGAACGTGCCGGTGCTTGAGGGCACGAAGGACAAGGCGGCAAAGGGCGTTGCGCGCGGTGCTTATGTCCTCGTGGAATCCTCCACTGATGAACCGCAGGTCATCCTCATCGCCACCGGTTCTGAGGTACAGCTGGCCGTGGAAGCGGCTGAAACCTTGGAGAAGGAAGGTATCGGCACCCGCGTTGTGTCCATGCCCTGCATGGAATGGTTCAAGGAGCAGGACGCAGACTACATCGAGTCCGTACTGCCTTCCTCCGTGCGCGCCCGCGTGTCCGTTGAAGCCGGGATCGCTATGCCCTGGTTCCAGTTCACCGGCCTGGAGGGGCGCAATATCTCCCTGGAGCACTACGGAGCCTCCGCCGACTACAAGACGCTCTACAAGGAATTCGGCATCACCGCTGACGCCGTTGTAGCCGCTGCCAAAGAGACTGTGCGTAAGTAAGCTCGCCGCACCAACAACGGAAGGATCCCCTCAACTATGAGTACTCCGCAGAACATTGCAGACCTGGCCCAGGCAGGCACCTCCGTCTGGCTCGATGACCTGTCCCGCGACCGTTTGAACACCGGCAACGTGGAAGAGCTCATCACCTCCAAGGGCGTCGTGGGCGTGACCACCAACCCCGCCATTTTTGCCAAGGCTATGTCCCAAGGCACCGCCTACGATGAGCAGCTCAGTGAGCTTGCATCAAAGAAGTCGCCGGCGGACTCTGCCGTGTTTGAGATGGCAGCTGAAGATGTGCGCCGTGCATGTGACGTGTTCGCGGACGTGTACGAGTCCACTGGCGGTAAGGACGGCCGGGTTTCCTTGGAAGTTGACCCTCGCCTGGCTAATGATCGGGAAGCCACCGTTCAACAGGCTAAGGAGCTTTTCCACAGCGTTGGCCGTGCCAACCTGATGATCAAGATTCCTGCCACGGAGGAATGCCTGCCGGCCATCACGGAGGTGTTGAGCGAAGGCATCGGTGTCAATGTCACGTTGATCTTCTCTGTTGCCCGCTACCGCCAGGTGATGGACGCTTTCATCGCAGGCGTTAAGGAAGCTCAAGCCAAG
This sequence comes from Candidatus Corynebacterium gallistercoris, assembly GCA_019114175.1. Classification (GTDB taxonomy): domain Bacteria; phylum Actinomycetota; class Actinomycetes; order Mycobacteriales; family Mycobacteriaceae; genus Corynebacterium; species Corynebacterium gallistercoris. The sequence continues at coordinate 27,920 of DXFZ01000084.1, read as the reverse complement.
GGCAACGATCTGACGTCCATCCACTCCGTGGCCAGCTTCTTCGTCTCTCGCGTGGATTCGGAGATTGATAAGCGCCTTGATTCCATCGGCACTGACGAGGCTCGTTCCTTGAAGGGTAAGGCGGGAATCGCCAACGCTCGCTTGGCCTATGAAGCCTTCCAGGAGTCCTTGGTAAACAATCCGGAGTGGGTTGAGCTGGCTCAGGCTGGCGCCAACATTCAGCGCCCACTGTGGGCATCTACCTCTGTGAAGAACCCGGACTACCCGGACACGATGTACGTCACTGAGTTGGCAGGTCCAGACACGGTCAACACCATGCCTGAAGACACGCTGGATGCCACCATCGATCACGGCGAGTCCAAGGGCAGCGCTGTGACGGATTCCGTGGCTGAGGCTCGTCAGCTCTTCGCGGACCTCGATAAGGTTGGCGTTGACTTGGCCAGCGTGTGGGAGGTACTGGAGCGTGAAGGCGTAGAGAAGTTCGTGGATTCGTGGGGCGACCTGCTAGCCACATTGACCACCCAGCTGGAAGCTCAGTAATCAGGCGCGGCACCGGCTGCCGCACTCACTCAACACCGTGAAGGAATCGCTGACACCGTGAATTCTCCCCTGCATAATCCCGCAACGTGGGTTAACCCGCTGCGTGATGAGTTTGACAAGCGTCTCCCCCGAATCGCCGGCCCGTGCGGACTGGTGATCTTCGGCGTAACAGGTGACTTGGCCCGCAAAAAGCTCCTCCCCGCCGTGTATGACCTCGCCAACCGTGGCCTGCTTCCCCCGGGCTTCAGCCTGATCGGTTATGGTCGCCGGGAGTGGACCAAGGAGGATTTCGAACAGCAGGTTCTTTCTGCGGTGAAGAGCAGCGCACGCACGCCGTGGCGCCAAGCGGTGTGGGACCGGCTCGCGGAAGGTATCTTCTTCGTCAGCGGGGACTTCACCACTGATGAGGCCTTCGATGCGCTGGCCGCCAAGACCCGCGAACTTGATGAGACCAGGGGTACAGCTGGCAACTGGGCCTACTACCTATCCGTGCCCCCGGATTACTTTTCCGATGTCTGCCACCAGCTGGAGCGTTCCGGCCTGGCGCAGCCGGACCCGTCATTGCCCGAGATTCACAAGGGCTGGCGGCGCGTGGTGATTGAGAAGCCCTTCGGCCACGATGAGGCTTCCGCCAAGGAGCTCAATGACATCGTCAACTCGGTCTTCCCCGAGTCCAGCGTGTTCCGCATTGACCACTACCTGGGCAAAGAGACGGTCCAGAATATCCTGGCGCTACGGTTCGCCAACCAACTCTTCGACCCGCTGTTTAACTCCCACTACATCGACCACGTCCAGATCACCATGGCCGAGGACATCGGCCTCGGTGGGCGTGCGGGCTACTATGACGGCATCGGCGCTGCCCGGGACGTCATTCAAAACCACCTCCTCCAGCTGCTCGCGCTCATCGCGATGGAAGAACCGGTGGACTTCAACCCCGCGGAGCTGCAGAGCGAAAAGGTCAAGGTCCTCCGGGCGACTCGCCCCGTCGGCCCCTTCGCCCAAACCACAGCCCGCGGGCAATACACCTCCGGTTGGCAAGGCTCCGAGTTAGTAAAGGGCCTGCGGCAAGAAGAGGGTTTTGATCCAGAGTCCACCACGGAAACCTTCGCCGCAGCCACCTTTGAGATTTCCTCCCGCAGGTGGGCTGGGGTGCCCTTCTACCTCCGCACAGGCAAGCGCCTCGGCCGCCGCGTCACGGAGATCGCGCTGGTATTCAAGGAGGCCCCGCACCTCCCATTCGCCACCGGCCAGACGAATGCGCAGGGCAACAATATGCTCGTCATCCGGGTCCAGCCGGATGAAGGCGTGCTGATGAGGTTTGGTTCCAAGGTGCCGGGATCGGCCATGGAAGTCCGGGACGTGAACATGGACTTCAGCTACTCCGAGGCCTTCACCGAAGAATCGCCTGAGGCCTATGAGCGCCTCATCCTCGATGCGCTGTTGGACGAGGCAAGCTTGTTCCCCACCAATGAAGAGGTGGAACTGTCTTGGCGAATCTTGGATCCGATTCTGGAACACTGGGCCCTGCATGGGCGCCCCGAAGACTACCCCGCCGGCACATGGGGCCCTGAGAGTGCCACGAAGATGCTGGAACGAACCGGACGCTTGTGGCGTCGCCCCTAAAAACAAGACAATCACACGCACCGAACAGGAGCACCCACAGGAATGATTATCGACCTGCCGAACACCACCACCCACCTCATCAGCCGGCGGTTGCGCGAACTGCGCGAAGAACGCGGCGAGATCGCAACGGGGCGCGTGCTGACGTTCATCGTCGTGGCGACGGATGAGGATGACCTGCCGCGGATCATCGATGCCACGCACGAGGCGTCGCGGGAACACCCAGCGCGCGTCCTCGTCGTGGTCACGCACCGCACTTCCAACGAGGTCCGTCTGGACGCCGAGGTTCGGCTCGGCGGCGATGCTGGTGCGTCCGAAATCATCGTCATGCATCTGCACGGCGAGCTCTCCGCACACCGAGCCTCCGTGGTGACTCCGCTGCTGCTGCCGGATACACCTATCGTCGCCTGGTGGCCCACCAATGGCCCGCGCAACCCATCTGCGGATCCCATCGGTGCTCTCGCTACGCGCCGCATCACAGATTCTTTATACGACGCCGACACCGATGCGTTGTTCCGCCGTCGCATGACGTACACCCAAGGGGATTCGGACCTCGCATGGGCCCGCATCACCCTGTGGCGAGGGCTCCTTGCCTCCGCGCTGGACCAGACTCCTTGTGAAAACATTGAATCTGTAGAGATCACCGGGCCGGAGTGCGACCCCTCGACGGATATCGCGGCGGGTTGGCTGGCGGAGCGCCTGCAGGTGCCCGTCACCCGTCGATCCAGCGAGACTGGCAGCGTTCCGCGGGACGAGCAGGGAAACAAGACCATCCCCATCGTCAAGGCCGAACTGCACCGCAGCAACGGTGACATCACCGTGGAGGTCGTCGATGCGGAGACGGTGCAGCTCACCGTCGATGGCAAGGAAGCACTGGTCACGCTCGGCCGCAGGCCGTTGGAGGACTGCCTTGCCGAGGAATTGCGCCACTTGGACCCAGACTATGCCTTCGGGCATGCGCTACGCGGCTTGGTGAGGGTCAACCGCCCCGGCCGCGGTGGCCGATGGAGCCAGTACCGCACCGGAAATGGTGGAGATGGCAATAATGGCGTGGACCGGTGGAGTTCCCGCTACAACGTTGATGAATATAATGTCCAGGAGTCCATGCGATGAAAAACCCACAGCGTGACAACCAGCCCGTCACCAATCCCGATACCGGCGTGGAACTGCGCGTCAAGCCTAATCAGGCGGCCCTGGCATCAGCGGTGGCGCGAGCGTTCCTCACAACCGTCGCGGAACTCCAGCGCACAGGAAACACTGTGACCGACGATGGCATGGTGCGAGTCGTGCTCACAGGCGGCGGCGCCGGAATCGCCACGCTGGCGGAGATTGCCGCACTTGACCACGCAGCCAAGCACACCGCCGAGGACTTCCCGATCACGGCCGTGGACTGGTCCCGGGTGTACATCTTCTTCGGTGATGAGCGCTTCTTGCCAAGCAACGATCCAGAGCGCAATGACAAGCAGGCCGTGGACGTGATGCTCCGGCACCTCACCATCCCGAACCTCAACATCTACCGCTATCCTGCCCTGCAGGAAGGCCAAGACCCCAGCGGCAGTCCCCTCGATGAGGCCACCGAGTTCTACCGCAAGATCGTGGATTCTGTTGCCCCCGGTGGATTCGATCTTCATCTACTTGGCATGGGGCCAGAGGGGCACGTCAATTCCCTATTTCCCCACTCAGAGGCTCTCCTGCACGCGGAAGGTAGCGTGGTCGCCGTGCGCAATTCTCCGAAGCCGCCTGCAGAGAGAATCAGCCTCACCATGTCTGCAATCAACTCTGCTCAGCAGGTGTGGATGCTTGTGTGCGGTGAGGCGAAGAAGGAGGCAGCGGGGAAAGTGTTCCGCGGTGGGGACGGAGATGAATGGCCGGCTGCGCGCGCACTCGGCAAGCAGGAAACCGTGCTGTGGGTCGATGAGGCAGCCAACCCTAACACCTAAGCACGCAAAAATCACCCCCGGGGCTCTCCTGATGGAGGAGAATCCGGGGGTGATTCTTGCGGCGATTCGCCGCGCGGAATGCTGACTAGAGGTTGTAGTGCAGCACGAGATTGAGGCCCATGAGGCCGATGAGCCAGATGACGGCAGTGGTGATGGTCAACCGATCCAGGTTCTTCTCCGCCACCGTGGAACCGGAGAGGTTAGACTGCATACTGCCGCCGAAGAGGCTGGAGAGTCCGCCACCCTTGCCCTTGTGCAGCAGGACGGACAGTCCCATCAAGAGGCTGGTGATAACCAGGATGATCTGCAGAGTCAGGATCAACGCACTACCCTCAAACTTCTCTAATTGAGTGAAAAAACTTACCGATTAAATCTACCCGGGTGACAGGCGGTGGCGCAATCCACCACGCCCACCTTTAGCCGGAATTTCGCAGGGCCGTGGCCAAACCGTTCATGGTCAGCTGAATGCCAGACCGCACCTGTGCTGAATCATCGCCCGAACGGTAGCGCCGCAACAGCTCCACCTGGAGCAGGTTGAGTGGAACAAGGTAGGGGAAGCGATTACGTACAGAATGCGCGAGCTCGGGGTTATCTTCCAGCAGGGATTCACGTTGGGTAATGGTGAGGAACATGTCCACAGTCAGCGCATACTCTTCCGAAATCTGCGCGAAGATCCGCTGAGCATCGGAGGCATCCGCAACCAGCTGGGAATACAGCTCCGCGATCGGCATGTCTGCCTTCGCCATAACCTGGGCCATGTTGGACAGTACCGAGTCAAAGAAAGGCCAGCGATTATGGAGCGTGCGGAGGTATTCCAGCCGTGTCTCAGGAGTCCCCGACACGCTGGTGCCCTCCGCCAGCCAGCGCCTGATCGCGCTACCCACACCGAACCAACCGGGGAGCATGATGCGCGATTGGGACCAGCTGAGGACCCACGGAATGGCCCGGAGGTCGGAGATATCCTTGGTTTCTTTGCGTGAGGAGGGGCGGGAGCCAATGTTAAGGCTGCCAATCTCTTCCAGCGGCGTAGACGAGGTGAAGTAAGGAATGAACCCCGGGTCCTCGTGCATCAGCGCGGAGTAGGCCTCGCGGGACATGTCTGAGATCTCGCGCATGGCCGCATAGGCTACTTCCGGCTCGGCAATTTCGTTCACCGGAAGCAGGCTGGCCTCCAACGTGGCGGCCACAAGCGCCTCCAGGTTGCGGCGAGCGTTGGCCGGGTCCCCATACTTGGCGGAGATGATTTCTCCCTGTTCGGTGACGCGGACCGCGCCCTGGACTGCGCCCTTGGGCTGCGCCAAGATAGCATCATAGGAAGGGCCACCGCCGCGTCCCACGGTGCCGCCCCGGCCGTGGAATAGGCGCAAAGAAAGCCCAGCGTCATTGGCAGCGTCAACAAGTGCCAGCTCGGCATCGTAGAGCGCCCAGTTGGCCGCGAAGTACCCACCGTCCTTATTGGAATCGGAGTAGCCCAGCATGACCTCCTGGACGTGTCCTCGCTGGGCGACATAGGACTGGTACAGGGGCAGCGTCCACAACTCACGCATGATGGCGGCGCCACCGGCGAGGTCATCGATGGTCTCGAACAACGGGATGACATCGATGCTCCCCCGCAGCGCATCGCCGCCAGCCTGAATCAGACCAACCTCCTTAAGGAGGATCATGGGCTCCAAAATGTCGGACACGGATTCCGCCATGGAGATGATGCAGTGCGGAACAACCTCGGGGCCGAAGCGTTCCACGGCAGCGGCGGCTGCGCGGAAGATACCCAACTCACGCTCGGTCTCCTCGGAAAACTCGGCACGGGGATCCACCAGCGGCCGCGGGCTGCGCAATTCCTCACAGAGGAGTTCTATCTTTTCCTGCTCCCCCAGCGCGGCGTAGTTGGGGTGTAGGGCGGCATGGGCGAAGAGCTCGTCTAGGACATTTTCGAAACTCTCTGAGTTTTGCCGCAAGTCCAGGGAAGACAAGTGGAAGCCGAAGGTCTCCACAGCCACGCGCAGATCCGCCAAAGTGTGATCTGCCAGGACGTCGTCCATGGACGTTCGCAGTGCAGCATCAACAACCGCGATGTCGGCCAAGAGCTCTTCCGGGGAGTCGTAGGGTGCGTGCCCCTTGTGGATCCCACCGGCGACGACCGGCTCGCCCAAAGCACGCTTGGCCGTGGCGGCCACCCGGCCGCGCATCCCGTGCAGCGCTCGCCGGAATGGCTCATCGGAGCGGGAAGGCACATCATTGCGCCCGCGGTCAGCCAGCTCCTCCAACTCCGGTGAAATATCGGTGAGGCGGGAGGACAAGCTGAGCTCGTGCTCCAACGCGTACAGGGTCTTTTGGTAGTACTCAAATGCCGTGCGGGCTGCGCCGGTGGTGGCAAGCTCCACTGTTTCGCGGGTGACATAGGGGTTTCCGTCATGGTCCCCACCAATCCAGGAACCCGGGCGGACCATTGCTGTGCGCGGGATCTGTTCGCCGTAGGCGGCCCGCACGTGTTCGTTGACCGTTCGGTTAATGGCGGGGATCTCCTTGAGCAAGCTAATCCCGTAGTAGCGCAGCCCCACCTTGATCTCGTCCTCGATGCGGGGCCGCACGCTGCGGATCAGCGCTGTTTGCCACAGAAGGGTCATGCGCCGGCGGATTACCATGTCAATCTCCGCCAACTGCTTCTCAGTCCGTGCGGTGGTCGGGTTCGCCAGGATGCGCCCCCTCCTGCGCATCATCCGCATGATGTCGGTCTGCACGTCGAACACGGTGCGCCTACGCGTTTCCGTGGGGTGCGCGGTCAGCACTGGTGCTACGAGTGCGTTGGACATGACCCCTGCCACGTCCTCGGAGGACACCCCTGACTTTTCCAGCGCCTTCCACGTGTGTTCCAACGTGGACGCTTCGGCTGGTTGCCCCTCGTCTGCAGCCTTATCGCGTTGGCGCTCCGCGTGCAGGTCTTCGGCAAGGTTGGCCATGAGCGCAAAGTGAGAGAAGGCGCGGATCACCGGTATCGCCTTATCGGTCGGGACAGACTTAAATTGTTCGGCAAGCTCGGAGACCTTGAGCTCCCCGTAGCGCAGGTCGAAAGCCGCCGTCCGCACGTTTTCGATGAGATTGAAGGTGTACTCCCCCTCCTGTTCCCGGATCACTTCCCCCAGGACAGCCCCCAAATAGCGCGTATCGTCCCGCACTGTTGGAAAGATATCGCTGGAGATATCCCCGGGCGGGAGGATAGGCACCGCGGTGCCTGAGACCGTGCCAGAATTCTGGGAAGCAGAGTTAGTCATGCTCCCCAGACTAGCGGGCGAGTTACGCGCTCGCTGCGGCAGCTACGAGGCGGGCGAAGTCCTCCCCGTCCAATGAGGCTCCTCCCACTAGGCCGCCGTCCACGTCCGGCTGGGAAACGATGTCTGCCACGGAGTCCGTCTTGACGCTTCCGCCATAGAGGATCCGCATGCCGGCGGCGACATCCTCGTCAGCCAGCTCTGCGACCAGGGACCGGATGGCCGCGCAGACTTCCTGGGCGTCAGAGGCAGAGGCCACCTTGCCCGTGCCGATCGCCCACACCGGCTCGTAGGCCACGACGGTCTTGGAAAGAGCTTCGCGATCCAAGCCTGCCAGGGATTCCTTGGTCTGCTGGACCACGTAGTCCACGTGCTCGCCCGCCTCGCGCACGTCCAGTGGCTCACCTACGCAGACGATGGGGCTGATGCCGTGCTGAAGGGCTGCCTGCGCCTTGGCAGCGACCTGCTCATTGGTCTCGTTGTGGTACTCGCGGCGCTCGGAGTGGCCTACCACCACCCAGCTACAGCCCAACTTGGCCAACATGGCACCGGATACTTCACCGGTGTAGGCGCCGGACTCATGCTCGGAAACGTCCTGTGCGCCATAGGTGATCTGGAGCTTGTCGCCATCAACGATGGTCTGAACGGAGCGAATGTCCGTAAATGGTGGGATGAAGGCCACATCCACCTTGTCGTAATAGTCCTTCGGCAACGCGAAGCTGAACTTCTGTACCACCTGGATGGCCTCCAAGTGGTTGAGGTTCATTTTCCAATTGCCTGCGATGAACGGAGTGCGTTGTGCCACGGTAACCGAAGCCGCCTTTCACATGTTGTCGTCAATGGTGTGTACGGTTGCGGGCGCTGAACTAGTCTTGCAGCACTGCCACGCCGGGCAGTTCCTTGCCCTCGAGGAATTCGAGGGACGCGCCACCACCGGTAGAGATGTGGGTGAAGCCTTCTTCGTTGAGGTCCAAGGTGCGCACGGCTGCGGCGGAGTCCCCACCGCCGACCACGGAGTACGCGCCATCGCCCGTAGCAGCGATGATGGCCTCCGCCACGCCCTTCGTGCCGGCAGCAAAGTTCGGGAACTCGAACACGCCCATGGGGCCATTCCAGAAGATGGTCTTGGACTTGCCGAGGATCGCGGAGAATTCCTCCACACTCTCAGGTCCCACATCGAGGCCCATCCAGCCTGCTGGGATGGACTTGAGGTCAACGGTGCGGTGGTTGGCATCCTTGTCGAATTTTTCGGCGACGACGACGTCGCGGGGAAGCACAATGACGTCTCCAAACCGGTCGAGCAAGTCCTTGCAGGTATCGATCATGTCTTCTTGGAGCAGTGAACCGCCGACCTCGTAGCCCTGAGCGGCGAGGAAGGTGAAGCACATGCCACCGCCGATGATGAGGTTATCGACCTTGGGTGCCAGTGCTTCGATGACTCCCAGCTTGTCGGAGACCTTGGATCCACCCAGCACCACGGCGTACGGCTGCTCAGGAGATTCCGTGATCTTTTCCAGCACCTTCAACTCGGTCTCAACGAGGCCGCCGGCATAGTGCGGAAGCTTCTTGGCCACGTCGAAGACACTAGCCTGCTTACGGTGAACAACGCCGAAGCCATCGGATACAAAGGCCCCGTTGTCCCCGGTCAGTGCAGCGAGCTCGGCGGCAAACTCGGCCCGCTCAGCGTCATCCTTGGAGGTTTCGCGGGCGTCGAAACGAACGTTTTCCAGCAACAGGATGTCCCCGTCATTGAGGCCGTTGGCGCGCTCATGAGCGTCCTCGCCCGTCACGTCACTCGCCAGAGGAACCCACTGGTCGAGCCTTTCCGAGAGAGCTTCGGCGACTGGAGCCAGGGAGAACTCCTCCTTGAACTCGCCCTTGGGGCGGCCCAGGTGGGCGGAGACGATGACGCGAGCTCCGGCCTCAAGCAGAGCCTGCAGGGTGGGCACAGAAGCATTGATACGGCCGGGGTCAGTGATGGTGCCATCACTGAGCGGAACGTTGAGGTCTGCGCGTACGAGTACGTGGCGGCCCTCCACACCTTCGTTGATGAGGTCCTGGACAGTTTTTACGGTCATGCGTTGTCCTTTACAAACGTTGAAGCTCGTGTAAACAAAAGTTCTCCCCGTTCATCTTAGTCTTACCGTCGCGGCATGGGGGCAGCGCCCGGGGGTGGGAATGGAAAAGGCCGGGTGGTGAGCGATGGGGTTATCCCCACGTCCACCACCCGGCAGGTACCCGCAGTGAAGTACTGAGGCTTATTCGTGAGCGCTTCAGATTAGAGCTGCTCGCCGACGTAAGCGGTCAGGTCAACGAGGCGGCAGGAGTAACCCCACTCGTTGTCGTACCAAGACACAACCTTGACCTGGTTGTCGATGACCTTGGTCAGCCCGGAGTCAAAGATGGAAGAGTGCGGATCGCCCACGATGTCAGTGGAGACCAGCGGCGCATCGTCAGAGTAGGAGGCGATGCCCTTGAGCTCTCCTTCCGCGGCCTTCTTCAACGCGGCGTTTACGGATTCTACGGTGACGGGCTTCTCAGCCTCGAAGGTCAGGTCGGTCATGGAACCGGTGATCACTGGCACGCGGACCGCGTAGCCATCCAGCTTGCCCTTGAGGTGCGGCAGCACCAAGGACACGGCCTTTGCGGCACCGGTAGAGGTAGGCACCAGGTTGACGGCGGCGGCGCGGGCGCGGCGCAGGTCCTTGTGTGGGGCATCGTGCAGGCGCTGGTCACCGGTGTAGGCGTGCACGGTGGTCATCAGGCCACGAACAATGCCAAACTCATCGTCCAATACCTTGGCCAGTGGCGCCAGGCAGTTGGTAGTGCAGGACGCGTTAGAGATGATGTTGTGCTTCTCAGCGTCATACTCGGTGTGGTTCACACCCATGACGAACGTTGCGTCTTCGTTCTTGCCGGGGGCGGAGATAATGACCTTCTTCGCGCCGGCATCCAGGTGGGCACGCGCATCGTTGGCGTCTGTGAAGAAGCCGGTGGACTCGATGACGATGTCGGCTCCCAGCTCGCCCCACTTCAGATTCTTCGGGTCACGCTCGGCAGAAACGGCGATGCGCTTGCCATCGACAGTGATGGACTCATCGTCATACTCAACCTTGGCATCCAGGCGACCCATGACGGAGTCATTCTGCAGCAAAACGGAGAGGGTCTTGTTGTCCGTGAGGTCGTTGATACCAACCACCTCGATGTCCGCCCCGCGCTCTTTAATGGCGCGGAAGAAGTTGCGGCCAATGCGGCCAAAGCCATTGATGCCAACTCGGATAGTCACAATTGACTCCTCAAAAGATATAGGAAGGTTTACGCTTCCCCAGCCTACTCCGGCCCGCCAGTACGTGCAGGGAGTTTCTTCTACTCCAAGTCGTCAATCATTTCCTCGGTCACGGCTGCCTGGGTATCGTCAATTCCCAGCTCTTCTGCCCGCTTGTCCGCCATGGAGAGCAGCCGGCGAATGCGCCCGGCGACCGCGTCTTTCGTCATAGCAGGTTCGGCCAGGCGGCCGAGCTCTTCCAAACTCGCCTCCTTATGCTGCACCCGCAATTGACCGGCTTCCGCCAGGTGCGGTGGCACATCCTCGCCCAGAATTTCGAGAGCGCGCTTCACCCTCACTGCGGCGGCCGCCGCAGCACGCGCGCTCCTGCGCAGGTTCGCATCGTCAAAGTTGGCCAGGCGGTTGGCTTTGGCGCGATTCTCGCGGAATTGGCGCTGCTTTTCCCACTCCTCGCGGGTATCCGTCGCACCGATGAGCTCAAGTAGCCGGCTGATCGCTTCGCCGTCGCGAATAAGAACCCTATGCGCACCGCGGGCCTCCTTGGTGCGCGCGGGAACATCGATACGCCGGGCCGCACCAACCAGCGCGAGCGCCGCCTCATTGGACGGCGTGCTGACCTCCAAGGCCGACGAGCGGCCAGGATCGGTCAGGTGCCCGTGAGCCAAGAATGCGCCCCGCCACGCGGCCACGCACTGCTCGCGGGTGCCGCCGATGATAAAGCGGGGCAACCCGCGGACCGGACGACCGGCCCGGTCGATCAGCTCTGTGCGGCGGGCAATCTCCAGACCGCCCTCCTCCCACCGCACGATGTAGCGCGGTGAGCGGCGGAGGTTGTTGGCACCAATGATTTGCAGTTCTGCGCTGTGGCCATACATGTCCTCCACAGCATCCATCATCCGCTGCGCCGTGGTCTCCGAATCCACCTCGGACTCAATGACGATCTTCCCGGCAACCAAGTGGAGACCTGCTGTGTAGCGCAGGAGGCTAGCCAATTCGGCGGTTCTTTCATCCAGGCGGGTCACAACCACCTGATTGAGCTCCGCCTTCACATCACTCGTTAATGCCACTCAGTGGTCCCTTCCTGCGTTGGAGTCCGTTTCGTCGTTGTGCTTGGCTATGTCCAGCAGCGCTTGGGCGAGCTTGGCCGGGTTATGGCGGTCTGTCCAGCGCCCCCGGTTGTCATCCTCGCGCACATCCCGGTAGACCACGGTGGCACCGAGTTGTTGCACTGCCCGTTCCAGATAGCGCCGGGTACTTGCCCGCGGCATGGTGGACGCATCCACTAGCACGGCGTCAATGTTGAGGTCCTGGCAATGCTGCCGGAACATGTGAATGTGGTGCTCTAGGCTCAGCCCCTCCGTCTCCCCCGGCTCCGGAACCAGGTTGAGGATGAGGGCCTTGGGTGCCTTTGTCGTGTTTAGCGCATCCACAATCCCGGGGACGAGAATATGGGGGATGACGCTGGAGAACCAACTGCCCGGCCCCATGGTCACCAGATCAGCCTGCATGATGGCCTCCACCGCTTCGGGTGACGCCTCGGGGCGATCCGGAATCAGGCGCACGCGGCGTACCTCGCCAAACGTGGAGGCCACGGCCACCTGGCCTCGGACCGCCACGACCTCCCGCGGGTCTTGCTCCAGCCCCAGCACCTCGGCCTCCAAGTCCAGAGGCTCTGGGCTCATGGGGATCACGCGGCCACGTACGCACAGCAGGCGCGCAATTTCATCCAGCGCGGCAAGTTCGCTCCCCATGACCTGGGCCAGCCCGGTGATGAGGAAGTTACCCAGCGCATGGCCCTTGAGAGCCCCGTTCCCGCCAAAGCGGTGCTGCAGCGCTTCTTCCCACATGTGGCCACGCTCGTTATCGCGGGCCAGCGCGGCCAGAGCCATGCGAAGGTCCCCTGGCGGTAGAGTTCCCAGTTCGCGGCGGATGCGCCCGGAGCTGCCGCCATCATCGGCAACGGTGACGATGGCGGATACGTGCTCACCAATTTCCCTTGCGGAACGCAGGGTGTTGAACAGCCCATGCCCACCGCCCAGACAGGCGATGTGCCCAATTTCCTGAGTCATGATTGCTTTAACGCTCCACATCCCGGTGAGTGACCTTGACGGTGAAATGACTGTTGGCCAACCGCTTGCCAAGTTCCTCCACCACTGCGACGCTGCGGTGATGCCCACCGGTGCAGCCAATGGCGATAGACACGAATGCCTTTCCTTCCCGGCGGTAGCCAGGCAGTATCGCGGAAATCAGCTCTTGCGCGCTGCGGAGGAAATCCTCCGCTCCATCCTGCTGGAGCACGTAGTCAGCCACGGGGGCATCGATGCCCCGGGAGGGCCGCAGCTCAGGCACCCAGTAGGGGTTCGGCAGAAAACGCGCGTCCAAAAGCATGTCCATGTCCTTCGGCGGGCCGTGTTTGAGACCGAAGCTCATGAGGTTCACACGCACGCCATGGTGGTCTTCCCCGGCAAAGAACTCCTCCAGCTGCCGCCGCAGGTCATGCACGCTCTTTTGGGTCGTATCAAGGACAATGTTGGAGCGTTCCTTGATCCGCTCCAGCATCCTGCGCTCCCGGTCGATGCCTTCTTGGAGAGTGCCATCGCCCTGCAAGGGGTGTGTCCGCCGGACGGTATCAAACCTCGTGATGAGTTCCTCATCCGTCGCGTCAAGGAAGAGGACCGTGGCGCACCGGCCCCGTTCGCGCAGCTGGTCCAGCACGTCGGACAGATCGCCGGCAAAGTCTCGCGAGCGCACGTCCGTGACAATCGCGAGCTTTTCGATGGGCGATTCGTCTTCAAAGCTCAGCTCCACCATCCGCATGATGAGCTCTGGCGGCAGGTTATCGGCCACATACCACCCCAGTTCCTCCAGCGCCGCCGCTGTTGCCCGCCGGCCCGCACCGGACATGCCGGTGATGAGGATGAGTGAGGGGTCCCGCCCCTCGGCGGGGAAATTCTCGGGGATGTCAGTGGCGCTCATGGCCCTGATTTTACGTCATCCCCTATTCCCCGTGGAGAGAGTCATAAATAAGCTTGGCCAGGGATGGGCCGAACCCATCGAGCGCAGCAATGTCCTCCACGCTAGCCTCCTTGATTTTCGCCACCGAGCCAAACGCTTTGACGAGTTGCTGGCGGCGCTTCGGCCCCAACCCCTTGATGTCATCGAGGCGACTGCGGCGCATCCGGGAGCTGCGTTGTTGCCGGTGAAAATTGATGGCGAAGCGGTGCGCTTCATCTCGGATGTACTGCACCAGATACAGCGCCTGGGAGTTGCGCGGCACAATCACCGGGTACTCCTCCCCCGGCACCCACAGCTCTTCGAGTCGCTTGGCGATCCCCACGAGCGTCACATTTGTCACGCCCAAGTCGTCCAGCACTTGCTGCGCCGCGTTGACCTGGGGTTGCCCACCATCGACGATGAACAACTGCGGGGGGTAGGCGAAGCGCCGCGCAGGCTGCTCGTTGTCCTCTGCCGCCAGCTCATCTTCGCCCTCGAGGACGTCCCCGCCCTCGTCACCCATCGGCACTGCCGTGTTGTCCTCTTGGAATCTTTTGAAGCGACGGCGCACTACCTCCGCTATGGATGCCACATCATCAGAGTGGCCATCACCGGCAGCGTCCTTGATCTTGTAGCGGCGGTAATCTGACTTCTTCGGCAAGCCATCTTCGAACACCACCAGCGAGGCCACCACGTCGGTGCCCTGGATATGGGAAATGTCCGTGCACTCGATGCGCAGCGGGGAGTCATCCATCCACAGCGCATCCTGGAGCTCTTGCAACGCAGCGGAACGTGTAGTTAAGTCCCCCGCGCGCTTCAGCTTGTGTTGCGCCAGTGCCTGCTTCGCGTTGGTGGTGGCAGTTTCCATGAGGGCGCGCTTGTCCCCGCGCTGGGGTCGGCGGATGCTCACCGCTGAACCACGCAAGGCAGTCAGCCATTCTCCCATCCCTTCGATGTCCTCCGGGACGGTGTTTACGAGGACTTCCCTGGGCACGGGAGTTACCTGCACGTCTCCCACGAGATCCCCCAGTTCCGCAGCGGCGGCCGGGTTGATGGCGCGTGCCAGATCCGCGTCCACGTCTCCGCTGGCTGCACCGGCAACGGCGGTCTCGGTGGCGCGGGCGAGTTCAGATTCTTCGCCATAAAACTGGGTGATGAAATCCCGCATGAGCGTGGCATCGTCCGCGCTATCTTTCTCCACAACCCAACCGCGTTGGCCGTGGATGCGCCCTCCGCGGACGTGGAAAATCTGCACGGCGGCCTCGAGGTCGTCGGAGCAGATAGAGATGAGGTCCGCGTCAGTCTTGTCTGAAAAGACGACTGCCTGGCGCTCCATCGTTTTGGTCATGGCTTGTAGCTGGTCGCGCAAACTTGCGGCGCGCTCGAAGTCCAAGTCCTCGGCTGCCGCCTCCATGTCCGCGCGCACTTGTCGCAGCACCCCGTCAGAGTTGCCGGCGAGGAACCGGGAGAATTCATCGACCAGCTCGCGATGGTCTTCTTCCGAAATCTTGCCGACACAGGGTGCCGAGCATCGGTCGATATAGCCAAGCAGGCAGGGCCGGTCCAGCGCAGCGTGGCGCTTGAACACCCCGGTGGAACACGTGCGAATGGGGAACACCCGGGTGAGGGATTCGAGGGTTTCCCTGATGGCCCAGGCCTTTGGGTAGGGGCCGAAATAGCGCACACCCTTCTTGCGCGGTCCGCGGTACATGAAGGCGCGGGGGAACTTCTCCTTGGTGGAGATGGCAAGCATCGGGTAGGTCTTATCATCCCGATACATCACGTTGAAGCGAGGGTTGAACCGCTTAATCCAGGTGTATTCCAGGTTGAGTGCCTCAACCTCGCTGGACACGACGGTCCACCGAACCTGGGAGGCGGACTGCACCATCGCCCGCGTGCGAGGGTGGAGCTGCCTGAGGTCTTGGAAGTAATTGGACAGGCGAGCCCTGAGATTCTTGGCCTTGCCTACGTAGATGACCCGGTCATGGGCATCGCGGAATGTGTACACGCCCGGCTCCGTGGGGATGGACCCGGGAGCGGGGCGGTAGGAAACACTAGTCATCTACGGGCATGTAGCGGTCTTCCAAGCGTCGGAAGGCCTCCACAGACTGGGCGATGGAGTGGCGATCATAGATGTTCATGGCCATCATCGGAACAAATTCGAAGTCCGGCAGTTCGAGGCGCGCCCACTTAGCCTCCTCTGGGAAGGAGAGGCCGTGGATGAGGTCCCATTGATAGAACTGGCCATTGACGATGTTGCGGACTTCCACTCCCTCACTGTTGACCAGCACCCGGGGGCGCAGCAAGGACAGGGCCACGACGGAAAAGACGATGCCGATGCCGATGAAGCCGAGCTGATCAGTGCGGGTGACGGTCACGCCGGTGTCACCGACCACCACGACGGCCGCCATGAAGACATGGACAGCCATGATGACCGCGACCAAGATCCATGCCAGCCGCTTCAGGAAGGGAGAGCGAATCTCTAACTCCCACGCTTGTTCTGCACTCACTGCGTCCTTCGCTACCACGCTGTCACCAACCTGAGTTTCGGATTTCCTCACGCGCTTAACTCTACTCCGTAGCCGGGGTGTGCCCTAAAGCTCTGAGATCTCCTTGAGGACCTGGGCGGCCTGGATGGCGGCGATGGCCGAGTCTGCCCCCTTGTCCTCCTTGGCGCCAGGGCCGCCGGCACGATCGATGGCTTGGGCCTGGTTGGACACAGTGAGAACCCCGTTGCCCACAGGTGTCCCGTGATCCAATGCAATGCGGGTCAAGCCGTAGGTGACTGCGTCGCAGACCACGCGGAAGTGCTCCGTCTCCCCCTCGATAACGCATCCTGTGGCGATGACCGCATCAAATTTCTTGCACGCGGCCGCGACGGCGACGGGCAGTTCCAGCGCACCGGCTACCCGCCACTGTTCCACCTTGGCACCTGATGCGGTGGCTGTGGCGATGGCACGCTCGTGGAGCTGGTCCGTGATCTCCGCATTCCAGCGTGCGCTGATGACGGCCACGCGCATACCAGCCCCTGCGGTGGAGCTCAAGGTCATATCTGGGCCTGTGTGTTGTGCCATGGTGTTGTACTCCGAATTCTCGTTGGGGTCGTCTCTGGGGTGGAAACCTACGCGCTGGTCCTAGCGCAAGGAGTCTAGCTGGTGACCCATCCGGTCACGCTTGGTGCGCAGGTAGGTGATGTTTTCCGGGTTCGGTGTCAGCTCAACTGGGATCCGCGCGGTCACATCAATGCCGTACCGCTGGACACTGTCAATCTTGGCCGGATTGTTGGAGATGAGGCTCACTGACTCCACTCCCAGGTCCTTCAGGATGTGCGCGGCCGCGCTGTATTCCCGCGTGTCGACGGGCAGCCCTTGTTCGATGTTGGCATCAACCGTGTCAAGGCCCTCGTCTTGCAACACATAGGCCTGCAGCTTGGGCATGAGGCCAATGCCCCGGCCCTCCTGACCGCGCAGATAGATCAGCACACCGGAGCCATGACGGCTGATGAGGTCCATGGCGGCGTGGAGTTGCTCGCCACAATCGCAGCGCAGCGAACCGAACACATCGCCTGTCAGGCACTCCGAATGAACCCGGACCGGGACATCCTGCTGGCCTGCAACATCACCACACACCAATGCGACGTGTTCCACCCCATCGATGTAATTGGTGTATCCCACCGCCGTGAATTGGCCGTGGGCGGTGGGCAGGCGAGTTTCCACAACCTTGCGGACGCTGGGTGTATTGTTGCGACGCCACTCCACCAATTGTTCGATAGAGATGAGCGCAAGTCCGTGCCGATCAGCGAAGCGGCGCAATTCTGGCAGCCTGGCCATGCCGGTGGGGTTGTCTTCACTGACGACCTCACACAGAACTCCGGCTGGGGCAAGCCCCGCCGCCTTTGCCAAATCAACGGAGGCTTCGGTATGCCCTTGGCGGACGAGGACACCGCCTGGGCGGGCGCGCAGAGGAACAACGTGGCCGGGGCGGTTAAAAGTCTGTGCCGTGGAGGCCGGATCTGCGAGCAGGCGGATGGTGTGCGCACGATCGGTAGCACTGATGCCGGTATCCACTCCCTCTGCCGCGTCGATAGTGACGGTGTAGGCGGTTCCGCGGACATCTTCGTTGCGCGCCATCATGGGCGGCAGCCCCAGCCGGTCGCAATCAGCAGCTTCCATGCCGACGCACACGTAGCCGGAGCTATAGCGAACCATGAAGGCAAGGAGCTCCGGCGTGGCCAGTTCCGCGGCGAAGATCAGGTCACCTTCATTCTCGCGATCCTCGTCATCCACCACGACTACCGCTTTGCCTGCGGCGATGTCCGCAACGGCACGGTCTACGCTATCGAGCCGGATCTGATCCTCGTGATCCAACGTGTCCTCCAAATTCACTAGTCCTCTTTCACACCATAGCCATCGTGGGACGAAGCGCCTGGATCATTACCGTGGTTGAGCAGCGCCTCCGCGTACTTCGCCAAGACGTCGCATTCAATATTGACTCGCGACCCCAATTCCAGGCTCCCCAACATCGTGTCCTGCAACGTCGTGGGAATCAACGACACCTCAAACCACTCGGCGCTCGGCCCGATTTCCGCGACCGTCAACGAGGTGCCATTGACCGCAACGGAGCCCTTCGGGGCAATGTACTTCCGCAGACGCTCATCGCACATCCGGAACCGGAATACCTCCCAATTCTCGGACGCGCGGCGTTCCATTAGTTCCGCTGCACCATCCACGTGCCCCTGGACGATGTGGCCGCCGAACCTACCGTGTGCCGCCATGGCCCTCTCCAGATTCACCGGGTCACCCTGGCGTACGGCACCCAGGGTGGTGTAGTCGAGGGTCACCTGCATCACGTCGGCCGTGAAGTACTTTTCCCCGTGATCGACCACTGTGAGGCACACGCCATTCACCGCGATGGAATCGCCATGCCGGGCATCTGATACGACGGTCTCAGCCCGAACGCGCAGGCGGATGGAATCGCCGTCGTGAAAAACAGAATCGATACGGCCAACTTCTTCGATGATTCCGGTGAACACTCCTACGCCTTCCGTCAGAGCCCTTCCCCGTAGTGGGGGAAAGCAATAAATTGATAATTGAAGTCTAGGTCACCCACGTGCAGCCTCGGCTATATGGGTGCCGTGAGTCTCCAGATGACGTCATCCCCCGCCGTTGTCAACTCCCGGGGCGTGAAGCGGCGAATGTCGTCCATCGAGCCTCCCAGCTGGGGGCTGTCAATCCACGCGCTGCCACCACCCAACAGCGCCGGGGCCATGTACAGCTGCACGGCATCCACCAGTCCTGCGTGAATGAACGAGCCGATGACCCCAGCGCCACCTTCGATCAGCACATCCACCACGCCATGCTCCGATAACTGCGCCAACACAGCATGGGGATCCCGGGAGCGCACATGCATCGCGGGGGCATCGCCGGTGAAGAGCGCAGTATCGGCGGGCAGACCTCGCTCGCCCATCAGCACCCGCAGCGGCTGGTTGGGCAGCAAGGAACCATCCTCGCGTCGCGCAGTCAAAGAGGGGTTATCTGCGATGGCCGTGCCCGTGCCCACCACGATCGCATCCCTGCGGCTCCGGTCTACGTGCACCACGCGGCGCGCGGCGGCGCCAGTGATCCACTGGCTGGAACCATCGCGCGCCGCAATGCGGCCATCCGCCGTGGAGGCGACCTTCACTGTGACGTGCGGCCGGCCCAGCGCCATCGATCTCAACCACGGTTCGACCGAAAAGAGCGGTGTCCACGGCTTCACATGGCTGGGAGACGGAAGAAAAGGACCGTGCACGTCCACTCCAGCATTCCTCAGCGTCTCCGCGCCACCGCAAGCAACTGGTGAGGGGTCCGCGAAGAGGAAATCCACCCGAGACACGCCCGCTGCAAGAAGTGCCTGGCTGCACGGCCCCGTGCGTCCCTGGTGGTTGCACGGCTCCAGGGTAACGATCGCCCGGCCACCACGGGCCGCCGATCCAGCATCCTTCAGCGCCATGACCTCCGCGTGCGCCCCACCAGCAGGCTGGGTGTAGCCTTCCCCCACCACCTCCCCGGACGGAGAGACGATCACGGCACCAACCGGCGGATTAGGGGAGGTGGAGCCAGCTGCCATCCATCCCAACTCGCCGGCACGGGCAAATTCATCAAGCGGATTAATTGCTCTGGGCCTCTACTGTTGGACTACTTGCTGCCCGCCGCAGCGCCCTCGGCAGCCGCGCGGATGGCGTCCACCGCCGCCGCGGGGTCCGCAGCCCCGTAGACGCTGGAACCGGCAACGTAGACATCCACCCCCGCCTCGGCGGAAGGGACTGCAGTCTCCACGCCGATGCCACCATCGATTTCGATGAGCGTGTCCACGCCCTGGGCATCAATCGCGGCGCGCAAGGCGCGCACCTTATCCAGAACTTCTGGCATGAATGCCTGGCCACCAAAGCCCGGTTCCACGCTCATGACCAGAACCAGGTCAAACGCTGCCAGGTGATCCAGCAGTGGCTCCACCGGCGTGTTGGGCTTGATGGAAACCCCGGCCTTGGTCCCGGCTTCCCGGAGCGTCGCAGCCAACTCCACGGCGCTGCGCACGTCATCCACGGCCTCCAGGTGGAAGGTCACGGAGTCAAAGTCCGTCGCGTAATCCGGGGCCCACCGCGCAGGGTCTTCGATCATGAGGTGCACGTCGAGGTGCTTATCGGTGTGCGGCACCAGGGATTTCGCGACCGGCAGGCCGAAGGAGAGGTTGGGGACAAAGTGCCCGTCCATCACGTCAATGTGCAACCAGTCCGCGTTGTGCGCGCGCCCGGCGCTTGCTGCTAGATCCGCGAAGTCTGCAGCCAGGATGGACGGCGCAATGAGTGTCTGCTGTGTCATGGCCTCTACTCTACTTCCGTCTCTGCATCCGCTCGCCGGCCGGCCGAATCTTTGCGTGCGGGGCGCAGTGCCGCGAAGAACATCGCGTCCGTGCCATGCTTGTGTGGCCAAAGCTGCACGAATGGTCCGGGCTCCAGCCCATCGACCTCGGGCACAAGGCTGGCGGTGTCCAGGATCTCCGCACCCGTCTCCGCAGCGATGGCGCGCACCACGGCACTCGTCTCCTGTGGATGCGGCGAGCACGTCGAATAGACGGTCACCCCGCCCTCGGCAGTAGCGGCCAGCGCTGCGCGGAGCAGTTCCTTTTGCAGCGTCACCAGGGGTGCCACGTCCTCCGGGGACTTGCGCCATCGGGCCTCCGGGCGGCGGCGGAGCGCACCCAAGCCAGTACACGGTGCGTCCACGAGAACCCGATCAAAGCCACCGGACGGTATATCTAACGTGTCGATGCTGGCCGGGTAACGGCCGTCGCCCACATGAACATCCACCGGCAGATCCCGCACGGACTTGCGCACCAACTCCGCACGGTGCGGCGCGAGCTCCACCGCATCCACCCGCGCTTGCTCACCCATCGCCCACGCCGCCATGAAGCCGGTCTTGCCGCCAGGGCCAGCGCAGAGATCCAGCCACCTGCCCTGATCCTCGCGCTCAAGCGGCGCGCGCGTCACTGCCAGGGCGATGAGCTGGCTGCCCTCGTCCTGGACTGTCGCCAGCCCATCACGCACGGGCTCCAAGTCTCCCGGAGCACCGTGATCCACGTACACGGCATACGGGGAGTATCGCCCCTCATCTCCCCCTGTGACCAGCGCCAACTCCTCTGCGCTCATCTGGCCTGGCCGGGCGGCGAGGTGCACTCGTGGGCGTTCGTCATCGGCTCGCAGTGCTTCTTCTAGCTGCGACGCCACCCCCGTCTCCCCCGCCCCACTCAGCGCATCGTTAAACACCTCGGCGATCCACTCCGGGTGAGCGTGGCGCAATGCCAGGTCAGCGAGGCCCTCTCCTCCGGCGACCCTGTCCAGCCACTGCTCGGGGGTGCTCCTCGTGATCGTCCGCAACACACCGTTGACGAAGCCCTTGGCCGGCGCGGCCCCATGGGCCTTGGCCAGCTCCACGGAGGTGTGCACCGCCGCGTGGTCATCCACGCGCGTGCGCAGGATCTGGTAGGTGCCCAGGCGCAGGATATCCAGCACGATGGAATCGATCTTGCCGACCGGGCGGCCGGACGCCTTCTCAATCACCGCGTCCAGCAATCCAGCAGCGCGCAGCGTGCCGTAGGTCAGTTCCGTGGCGAACGCGGCGTCCCTGCCGGACAACTTGTGCTCCTTCAGCAGCTGCGGCAAGACAATGTTGCCGAACGCTTCTTCCACCGTCACAGCCTGTAGCGCCGTAAAGGCAACGTCGCGCACCCTGTCCCCACTGCCGTGGGACTTGGCCTTCATCTTCTTGTCTGCGCTGCGGCGCTGCTGGTAGCCCTTGGACATGCCGGAGCGTGCCGGCTGGCTGCCGGAGGAGTTGTCACGGTTGGACGCGGCGCGGGATCGGAAACCACCCATGGTGCGGAAACTCGCCTACCCTTCTTGAGTTGTTGAAGTGAACGTGGGCTGGGATGCCACCAGCTGCTGCTGGCCACGCGCCCAATCGGTGGCGGCCATCATCTTCTTCCCCGGTGGCTGAACCTGAAGGACTTCCACCGGCGTTGTCCCCGTGGTGACGAAGACGCTCCCATCCCAGGAATAGAGGGTGCCGGGGATGGCCGGGGTGGCGTCGCCCCCAGAATCTTCCTTGTCAACGACCCGCATGAGGCCCAGTTTGAAGCGCTTTCCTTCCAGCATGGACCACGCCCCAGGCGCCGGGGAATGCGCGCGGGCGCGGCGCTGGATGACCTCCGCGGGAGCCCGCCAATCAATCTCCGCATCGGCAGACGCGATCTTGGGCGCGTGGGTGGCCGCAGCGTCATCCTGAGGGGACAATTCGGCCGTACCGTGAGCTAAGTCCACCAGGGAATCGGCCAACAAGGGGCCGCCGAGATCGGTCAAGGCCTCCAGAAGATCGGCGGTGGTATCAGTGTCCGTGATGGGGCGGGTAGCGGTCGCGATCACCGGCCCAGTATCCAAGCCTTGTCCGATCCGGAATGTGGAAGTGCCAGTGATGGCATCACCGGCGGCGATGGCTGCCTGCACCGGCGCGGCACCCCGCCACCGCGGCAACAGGGAGTAGTGCAAGTTGATCCAGCCCTGGGGCACCACGCCCAACAGATCCGCGGGGATGAGGTTTCCGTAGGCCACCACGGCGATAGCCTGGACTCCTGCGTCCGCATAGCTGCGGAACTGCTCCCGAACCTCCGCACCGGAGTCTGCGTCCTGCTTCAGGCTGGGCCACTTGTGGGTGTCCAGACCGTGCTCTCGAGCGACTTCCGCGACGGGCGACGGGTGGAGCGTGCGGCCGCGTCCCTTCGCCGCATCCGGCTGGGTGATCACGGCCACGACCTCCAGCCGATCATCGGCCAGCAAGGCACGGAGAGCCTGCGCTGCGGGGGCGGGGGTACCTGCGAAGAGGATCTTTACTGGTTGAACCATTCGGAGCTCCTGATCTGTTGCATGGCGGCCTTGCGCTGTTCCGGTGCGAGGTGGCGGAAGAAGAGCACCCCATTGAGGTGATCGGTTTCATGCTGAACACAGCGGGCCAGAAGGCCCTCCACCTCGCGGTCGATCGGCTCCCCATCCACAGTGGTTCCGCGGAGCCGGACGCGGTGTGCGCGGGTGACTTCCCCGCGGACATCGGGGATAGACAGGCAGCCTTCCTGGCCGGTCTGCACGTCCTCCCCGATCGCCTCCCAGGTGGGGTTGATGACGTGGCCGGCATCCCCTTCGCAATCGAACACGAAGACGCGGCGAGTAATGCCGACCTGGTTGGCCGCGAGGCCCACCCCACCGTAGTGATTCATGGTGTCCACCATGTCTCTGACCAGCGTGCGCAGGGTGTCACTTCCCACATCGTTGGCAGAAATGGGGTCAGCTGTGGTAAGCAGCACGGGGTCACCGAAATAGCGCATGGGTAGGACAGTCATGCTCAACAGATTAGCCGATACGCACCGGATCGATGACCACCCGGAGGGGGTGGAGAGTCTTCGCCGTGGAGCGGACAGACTGCGCCTGCCGCAGGGAGGCCCCCAAGGCGTGGGCATCCGCAAGGCGAACGATGAGGCGCTGCGGCACCTCCTGCGGCCCAGCCTTGTCCATGCCGGCTGGTGGGCGAATGCCCTGGGGAAGGTCGACTGGGCCCAACAACTCAGTGCCGGGTGGCATCTCCCATGCCTCTTGCAATTGCTCTATGCCTGCCCGGGTACCGTCAATCGCGGCGACGGCGACGGCCGGCGGAAAGCTCGCCTCCCTGCGCACCGCCAATTCGCGGGCGGCTGCGCCCACGGGATCCCAGCGGATGAGACGCTGCACAATCTCCAGCCCGGCCGAGGCCGCGACGATGCACCTTCCGCCCTCCGCATGACTGTCCACCAGTGCCGCGGCTTCCAACCAGTGCCGCAGCGCGGTTTCCGCCGCCCGGAGGTCTTGGCGATGGAGGGGTATCCAGGGATCCACGATGACGCACGCAGCGTACAGACCATCCTGCACCCGCGGTTCGGCACCGGGGGTGGCGACGACGATGCCGGCCTTGTTCGGAACCTCGTCTACCACCCGGGAGCCTCCCGAGGTGATGACCGGGACACCAGGAAAGGCCCTTCCCAATTCTTCGGCCGTGCGGTCTTGGCCAATCACGGACATCCGCAAGCCCCTGTTGCCGCATTCCGAGCAGCGGAAATTTCCGGCGAGGGTCCCGCACCAGCGGCATTGTGGCGGTTGCGCCTGGTGACCTTCATGCAGTTCCAGGGGACCATTGCACCGGCGGCAGCGCGCGGGAGCGCGGCAGGAGGAACAGGCCAAGGCTGGCGCATATCCGCGCCGAGGCACGTGGATGAGGCAAGGCCGGTTGTTGTCAATCGCCGCCCGCAGTGCCTCAAAACCAATGGAGGGGATGCGAGCACCTGGGTTGTGGATTTCCCTTTCCATTTGAGCATCAGTTTCCCCCAGACCGCGCAGCCACGGTAACCGGGAGCGGAGCACGTCACGGGCGGGCAGAAGGTCGTGGAACCCTCCGCCGGAAACGAGCTTGTGGACTTCTGCAGAACGGTGGACGCCGGCGATGAGGACTGCCGCTCCGTGCTGCTCCGCGTGCATGATTGCCACGTCTCTGGCGTGCATATAGGGCGTCCGTGGATCCACGAGGTTGTCATCGGATTCGCCGACGATGCAGACGAGGCGCAGGTTGTGCACTGGCGCGGTCGCGGCAGAACGGGTGCCGATGACAATGCGCGCCTGGCCTTGCACGATGGCCATGTAACGCCGGTAGCGCGCGCTGGGTCCCACGGAGGCTGTGAGCGTCACGATTTGCTGAGAGCTGACGAAGGCAGACAACTGAGCATGGAGCCGGTCCACATGGCGCTGATGTGGTACGATGATCAGCACTCCGCCACCGGTTTCGGCTGGGTTCCACGCGCACGCAGCAGCCACTGCGGCCACGATGGCCTCATAGTCATGCCCAGGTGCCGCCAAAAGGGACGCGCGGGCGGCCTTGCCTGCAGCAACGGCGGAGAGAAATGCGCCACCGTGGACATAGGGCTCCAAGGCTGTCTGCGCGCCGCCCCAAGCGTCGCGAGCCACATCTTCTACGGGAGTCAGCGCCCCGTACAGATCCGGCCAATCCTTTCCGCCTCCGAATAGTCCAGCTTTTTCCGCCGACGCGTGGCGGCTGGGAATGGCGCTGCGCACAATATCTGAACGCACGCCGGCATAGCGATCGGCCAGAGCATTCACCAGCTGCCAGAGGCGCTCCGGCATGACGACAACCGGACTGATAACGCGCTCAATCGGTTTGACGTCCCCCGGATGATCTGTCCGGCGCCTGCGCTCGATGATGATCCCATCGACGAGCCGGCCGCCGAACCGAACCCGAACTTTAACGCCGGCCTTGGCCTGCCCCTCCCACTTGGCCGGCACCGAATAATCAAACAGCCTGTCAAGATGGGCGATGCCCAACAAGGGCAGCACCCGCGCTATCGGCTGTTGAAACGTATTCACCTACGCGGATTTTACGGCATCCTTGAGCGCTTCTGCACGGTCAGTACGTTCCCAAGGCAGATCCACATCGGTGCGCCCGAAGTGGCCATAGGCACTGGTAGCGGAGTAGATCGGACGCTTGAGGGACAACTCCCTCAAGATGGCGGCCGGGCGCAGGTCAAATACCTGGGTCACCGCCTGCTGAATCTTTTCTACGTCCACAGTCTCTGTACCGAAGGTCTCAACGTAGAGCCCCACCGGGTTCGCGCGGCCGATGGCATATGCCACCTGCACCTCGGCACGCTTGGCCAAGCCCGCAGCAACAATGTTCTTTGCTACCCAGCGCATCGCATACGCAGCAGAACGGTCTACCTTGCTGGGATCCTTCCCGGAGAAAGCACCGCCGCCATGCCGGGCCATACCGCCATAGGTATCAACGATGATCTTGCGGCCCGTCAGACCCGCATCACCCATGGGTCCGCCGACGACAAAGGAACCAGAAGGGTTCACCAGCAGCTCATAGCCAGCCTCCGGAACCAAGTGCTCCAGGCCTGCTTCATTCAGGCAAAAATCGACCACATGCTCCTTGATCTGATCGTGTAGCCATTCCTGGCTCACCTTGGGCTCATGCTGGGTGGACACCACGACGGTGTCCAGGTGCACTGGCAGCCCCTCTGCGTCATAAGCGAAGGTCACCTGAGTCTTCCCGTCCGGCCGCAGATGAGGGACAGTGTTGGACTTGCGGACCTCGGTCAAGCGGCGGGCCAGGCGGTGGGCCAGCGCGATGGGCAGCGGCATGAATTCAGGAGTCTCGTCTGTAGCGTAGCCAAACATCAGGCCCTGGTCGCCAGCCCCTTGCCGGGATTCCTCATCGACCTCGTCCTCAGTGGCCTCGCGGAGCTCGATGGAGCCATCCACACCGGAAGCGATTTCCTGGGATTGGTCCCCCACTGCGACCGTGACGCCGCAGCTCTTGCCATCAAAGCCCATGTCAGAGCTGTTGAACCCAATATCCAGCAAAGTTTCGCGGACGATTTGGCGGATCTCTACGTAACCAGAGGTGCGGATTTCACCCACGACGTGGACCAAGCCGGTGGTGACCACGGTCTCGACGGCCACGCGAGCCTCCGGGTCTTTGTCCAGCAAGGCATCCAAAATCCGGTCGGAGATAGCGTCACAGATCTTATCTGGGTGCCCCTCAGTGACGGACTCACTGGTGAATAGACGTAGAGACAACTTCTTTTCCTTTATCCTTGCCGTATCTTTGATACATCACTATAGACTAAGCGGTCTATAAAAGCTAGGGAACCTCGCCGCTTAGAATCTACACCCCCAACAATTCGGACGCGATGCTATCCCAAATGCTAGCCGCCACAAGAAGCTTCGAGGCCTCCGGGATCTCCGCTACCACCTCGGCCTCACGGGCACTTTCACCATCGCCTGTGCTTTCCTCCGGCATGAGAACCCACGCCGAGCTGGTCTTTTTCCCAAATACCTTATTCTCGCCAACCGCGTTAGCGACGAGCGCATCACAACCCTTTTTGAGCAACTTCACACGCGCGTGATCCAGTGGGCTAGCGCTCTCATCCCCGGTCTCCGCCGCAAAGCCCACCAGCACGGTCTCCTCCGCCAGGCTCCCCTCCTTCCGCTGGCGGACTAAGCCAGCAAGGATATCCGGGTTTTCTTCCAGCGCCAACCGGTCTAATTGAGACTCCCCGCCCTTTTTGAGCTTGGTCGCCGCAACGTCGGCCGGGCGATAATCAGCCACAGCGGCAGCCATGATGACGACGTCCGCCTGGCGGGCCTGCTCGTCCATGACCTCCTTCATCTCACGGGCTGTCTTCACCCTTATCACCCGCGCCCCGGAAGGCACGGGAAGATCCTCGGTAAAGCCCGCGACAAGCGTGACGTTCGCACCTCGTTGTGCGGCCACATCAGCCAAAGCAAACCCCTGACGACCAGAAGACGCATTCCCCAGGTAGCGAACGGGATCAAGCGGTTCGTGGGTTCCCCCGGCACTGATGAGCACCCGCTGGCCACTGAGATTGTGGGTAAACAAGCGCGGACGCTCCGCAACCCCCACGGCGAGTTCGCCGATGTGATCCGGTTCCGGCAGACGCCCCGGGCCGGTATCAACGCCCGTCAGCCTCCCGTGGGCCGGCTCCAGCACGGTAATGCCACGCGAGCGCAGCGTGGCCACGTTGGCCTGCGTGGCTGGGTTAAGCCACATCTCGGTGTGCATCGCAGGAGCAACGACGACCGGACATGTCGCCACCAAGACACTCGAGGTTAAAAGATCATCC
>DXFZ01000083.1 GCA_019114175.1 Candidatus Corynebacterium gallistercoris | reverse complement strand
TTATGGTTCGTTGGCTGGTTTAGGTAGTGTGCGGGGCCGGATTCTGGAGCGCTGGTTAGAGTTTGGTGGTCCTGGTGGTGTGTTGGGGTATCCGTTGGTGATGAGGCTGGGACGCCTGATGGGCGTGGTCGGTTTAGTCGGTTTACGGGTGGGATGATGTATTGGACATCGCAAACAGACGCATGGCCGGTGACAGGTATCTTTCAACTTATCTGGGCTTCCGCTGGATATGAGAAGAGTGAGTTTGGATACCCTTCAGGAGAAGGCGGATTTAAGGGGGAATTTTTCGAACAGGAATTCTCTAAGAAGAATATTAACATTACAGAATGGTTGGGGAGCTCATATGTGCGCCTGCCGAATGGTAAGCCGATAAATGAGAAAATTTATAAACTTTTCCCGGGGCAATTTGTTTCAGAGGTCGAAATCGAAAGTTTAAACAAGACGGCGGCACTGGAGGGTCCCGCGGAGGTAGGTTCATATAAACTTGTTACAGTCATCCCAGTTGCGTCATTTTATCGTTATGAGCCGAATTGGCATGGTTTAGGAGATAACCTTAATGATTACTGTAGTTTTTCTTCAGACTATTACATTCCCGAGTTAACTGGCTCTCAGAGGGCTGCCGATTTCAGGGGCCCTGCGCCAATCATGACATGTGCTATGAGGCTGTGAATCGAGGCACAAGAAGTCGTGCGTACTGCGACAAGAAATTTCGTGATGAGCTCTTGTATGTATGTGACAAAGTGTATGTATCTGAGCGATCTGAAAGGTTTAATTGTAGAATGGTTTCTCAAGGTATGTACTCAGCAGTCAAAGGGGCCCACTTCTATGACTATATTTGAAAAAACTCCGGTTCTTGAGCTGTGTGTTCTATTAGCGACAATCGGGCTCACGGCAGTGCTATATTTTGGCAATGGTCCGGTCTTCTTAAGCGCCTTTGTTTCGTCATTCGTACTGCTTCCAGCTCTCGTCGCCCCGTTTATATCCCTGATATTTCTTGGGCTTTCAAACAACGAAAAGAAAACATTCCGCACAGCGGGGTTAATGACACTCGTGGGATTCATATTGTATGGTCTCACGCTTCTGCTCGATGAATACATCGCTGCAGCACTCCTTGTCGGCGCAATGAGCATGCTGATCTCAACAGCGTCGATGACCCTGCGGCATCTCCTCCACAGCCGTTAATCTCCCGCGAGGTAGCGCAGCAGCGCCAGCGCACCCTCCTTGAACAAGGGCTCATTGCCGTTGCCGCACTTGGGGGACTGCACACAGGAGGGGCAACCACTCTGGCAAGTGCAGGAGGCTACGGCGGATGCCGTCGTCCTCATCCAATCACCAAAACGAGCAAACCCCTGCTCCGCGAACCCTGACCCGCCCGCGTAGCCATCGTAAACAAAGACCCAGGGCAGGCCCGTGTCTGCGTGCAGCACCGTGGAGACCCCACCGATGTCCCACCGGTCACACGTGGCCAGCAGCGGCAGCAGGCCAATCGCCGCATGCTCCGCCGCGTGCAAAGTCCCAGGCCACAGCGGCTCCGGTAACCCCAGCTCACCCAAGATCATAGGATCCACCGTGTACGCCACCGCACGCGTGCGCAGCTCATCTGGCGGTACGTCCAGCGGCACCTGCTCCAGTACCTCCCCACTCGGGCGGCGCTTCTTAAACCCCGTGACCTGGTGGGTGACCTTCACGTCCACATCCGCCAGCCACACTCCATCGCGTACCTCGCGAGCAGAACGCGTCCGCAGCAGTTCAATGTTCGTGGTCCGCACCGCTGCGGTAGTGTACTCCGGCTGGGCCACGCGCACCCACGCTACGGCCTCCTCCCAGTCCAGCAGCTCCACCAGGTAGGTCTCGCCTTGGTGGAGGTACACGGCACCCGTGTGCACGTCGCTGGCTGCCCGCGCCGCATCCACCGTGCCGAGCATGCGGCCGGTCTCCCGCTCCACAATGGCAATTTTTTGGTGCGACGCCCCCCTCAGCCCCATCGCCCCCCGTATCTCACCGGCCCGCCGCACGTCTGCGAAGACCCCACGGGGGCGACGCTTGAGCAGGCCCTTGCCGATGAGGTACTCGGCCACGCGTGTGCCGCCCCACGCCTCAATCTCGGCGTCAGTGAGGGGCCGTTCTGCGGCGGCGCACACCAGGTGATCGGCCAGCACGTAGGGGTTGGCCGGGTCAAAGACGGTATTTTCCACGGGTTTGTCCAGTAGCGCCTCGGGGTGGTGGATGAGGAACGTGTCCATGGGGTCATCTGCGCCGACCAGCACCACGAGTGCCCCCTGGCCGCGGCGGCCTGCGCGGCCGGCTTGCTGGCGAAAGCTGGCGATGGTCCCTGGGAAGCCGCTGGTCACCACCGCGTCCAGGCCGCCAACATCAATACCTAGCTCTAGCGCATTGGTGGCCGCCACGCCCAGCAGCTCGCCGTTATCCAGCTGCGTTTCCAACCGGCGGCGGTCCTCCGGGGTGTAGCCGGCACGGTAGGCGGCGATGTGCACGGCATCCTGGCTGCGCCCCAGTGTGGAGAGCTTCTCCGCCGTGTTCATGGCCACGGCCTCGGCCCCGCGCCGGGAGCGGACGAAGGTGAGGGTGCGCGCGCCTTGAGCGATGATGTGGCCCATGATGTCCGCGGCTTCTGAGTTGGCGGCGCGGCGGACGGGTGCGCCGTTGTCCCCGCGGTGCTCGTCCGGTAGGAAGCCCGGCTCCCATAGTGCGATGGTGCGTTCGCCGGTGGGGGCGCCATCCTCGGTGACGGCCAGGATGTTCTCCCGGCCGGTGAGCCTGCGAGCGTGGGCCGCGGGATCCACGCTGGTGGCGGAGGCCAGCAGCACAGTGACGCGGTGCGGGATGAGGCGCAGGAGGCGCCGCAAAACCAGTGACACGTGGGCTCCGAAGACACCGCGGTAGACGTGGCATTCGTCCACCACGATGAAGCGCAGGGTCTTTAGCAGGCGCGTCCACTTCTCCGGGTTGGAGAGGATGCTGGCGTGCAGCATGTCCGGGTTGGTGATGATGATGCGGGCTTGTTCCCGGATGGTGCGGCGGGTTTCCGGCTGCGTGTCAGCGTCATAGCTGGCGCACATGACGCTGGGTAGGGCGGCGGCGCACATGCGGCTGAGGCTAGCTTTTTGGTCTTGGGCCAGGGCCTTGGTGGGGCTTAAGTAGAGGGCGGTGGCTGTGGGGTCCGTGGCAAGTGTGCACAAGATGGGCAGCTGGTAACCCAGGGATTTACCGCTGGCGGTGCCAGTGGCGCAGATGACGTCCTGGCCATCCCACCCTGCCTGGGCGGTGGTGGCTTGGTGGCTGTAGGGCTGGGTGATGCCGGAGTCCTGCAGGTAGCTGATGAGCTTCGGGGCTGATTCGGTGGCCCACTGTGGCCAGGGCGCTGGCTGGGAGGCTGTGGCGGGGATGTGGCGCACGTGTGTGACGGTGGAGCGGGGGAAGAAGGGGGTGACGGAATCCAGGATCTCTTGACCAAAGCTTGGGGAAGTGGCGGAAGTGGTGTCAGTCATGTCCTAGCTTCTGGCCCCGTACGGGGGTGGGTTAGGGGTGTGGGAAAGAAATTTGTGCGCTGGGGTATCCAAACTCCACCATCCGTGGCACACTGGGGTGCAGGCTGAAGTTTTTCAACCAAAATCCGTCCGGCAGGTTCGTACGCTGGGCGGTGGTATCTCATGTTACTGTGGGCAACTTCTTTACATCGTCATCCGTGCCCACCAAAAGGGGGCGGGCGTGAAGGTCACGGGAAGCGCACTCACCACAGCACACAGCATGCGGTACTGATCGATACACAATAGTTAGGTTTTAACATGGCACAAGGAACCGTCAAGTGGTTCAACGCTGAAAAGGGCTTCGGCTTCATCGCTCCTGAGGATGGATCTGCAGACGTTTTCGTTCACTACTCTGAGATCCAGGGCAACGGCTTCCGTACCTTGGAAGAGAATCAGAAGGTTGAGTTTGAGATTGGTGAGGGCGCTAAGGGCCCCCAGGCTCAGAATGTGGAAGCTATCTAACTAGCACACCACCACGCACAACTGCTAGCGCCCCCGTGCCTAACCCCTGACACCCCCGCGGTGACAGTAGTTAGGCCGGGGGCATTAGTCTTGCACCCTTATATAAGGTATACAAGGGAAAACCCTATCTTTATCACGTTGCGACAGGAAGAAGTGAGCACGCCCGATGGCTAGTGACGGCTTAAAGCGTCTGGTGATCGTTGAGTCCGGTACCAAGGCTCAGAAGATCGCGCCCTACCTGGGCTCCGACTACATTGTGGAGGCCTCCGTGGGCCACATCCGCGATCTGCCGCGCGGTGCGGCAGACGTGCCCGCAAAGTACAAGAAGGAACCGTGGGCGCGGTTGGGCGTGAACGTGGATAAGGGCTTCGAGCCGTTGTATGTGGTCAGCCCGGAAAAGAAGAAGAAGGTCAGTGACCTCAAGGCCAAGCTCAAGCAGGTTGATGAGCTCTACCTGGCCACAGACCCCGACCGTGAGGGTGAGGCCATTGCGTGGCACCTGCTTGAGGTGCTCAAGCCCAAGGTACCGGTGCGCCGCATGGTGTTCCATGAGATCACCAAGCCCGCCATCCTCGAGGCCGCGCAGCAGACCCGTGAGCTTGACCAGGACTTGGTGGACGCGCAGGAGGCGCGCCGCGTGCTGGACCGCCTGTACGGCTATGAGGTCTCCCCGGTGCTGTGGAAGAAGGTCATGCCGCGCCTATCCGCAGGCCGCGTGCAATCCGTGGCCACCCGCGTGATCGTGGAGCGGGAGCGCGAGCGCATGGCGTTCGTCTCCGCCGAGTACTGGGACCTGACCGCCCAGATGCAGCTGGCCGGCGGCGCCGCCTCTGGTCATGCCGCGGATGCCGCCAACCCCACCACCTTTGAGGCGAAGCTCGCCACAGTGGATGGCAGGCGCGTGGCCCAGGGGCGGGACTTCGGCGATGATGGCAAGCTCAAAGCCTCCGCCTCTGGCGCCAACGCGGTCACGGTGCTCACCAAGGACACCGCCCAGGCCCTGGCCAAGGGCTTGGACAACGCGGCGATGGAAGTCACGGCCGTGGAGGACAAGCCTTACACGCGCCGTCCGTACCCGCCGTTTATGACCTCCACGCTGCAGCAGGAGGCCGGCCGCAAGCTGCGGTTCACCTCTGAGCGCACCATGCGCATCGCGCAGCGGTTGTACGAAAACGGCCACATCACTTATATGCGTACGGACTCCACCACGCTGAGCAAGTCCGGCATCGATGCCGCCCGTACCCAGGCGCGGGAGCTGTACGGCGCGCAGTACGTGGCGGACGCCCCGCGGCAGTACTCCCGCAAGGTGAAGAACTCTCAGGAGGCGCACGAGGCGATCCGCCCCGCCGGCGAGACCTTCGCTACCCCTGGCCAGCTCAGCGGACAGCTCGATGCCGAAGAATACAAGCTGTATGAGCTGATCTGGCAGCGTACCGTCGCCTCCCAAATGGCCGATGCCAAGGGTATGAGCATGAAGGTCACCGTGGCCGGTCAGGCAACCACCGGCGAACACGCCGAGTTCACCGCCACCGGCCGCACCATCACCTTCCCCGGCTTCCTCAAGGCCTACGTGGAGGTCTCCCAGACTGCCGATGGCCGCAACGTGGCCGATAACGCGGAGAAGCGCTTGCCGCAGCTGGCGGATGGTGATGATCTGACCGCCAAGGACGTTTCCGCCGATGGCCACTCCACCAACCCGCCCGCCCGCTACACGGAGGCGAGTTTGGTGAAGAAGATGGAGGAGCTCGGCATTGGCCGCCCGTCCACCTATGCCTCCATCATCCGCACCATTCAGGACCGCGGGTACGTGCTGCCGCGCGGTAATGCGCTGGTGCCTTCCTGGGTGGCGTTCGCGGTGGTGGGGCTGCTGGAGCAGAACTTCGGTTCCCTGGTGGATTATGATTTCACCTCCGCGATGGAGGATGAGCTGGACGCCATTGCTGCTGGTCAAGAGGACCGCGAGCACTGGTTGAAGGGCTTCTACTTCGGGGATAGCACCCGGGAGGAGTCCGCGTCTGCAGCCATTCCGCGGCAGGGTGGTCTGAAGTCCATCGTGGGTGACAATCTTGAGCACATCGATGCCCGTGAGGTGAATTCGCTTCGTTTATTTAGCGACGCCAACGGGGTGCCGATTGTCGTTCGCGTAGGCCGTTACGGTCCGTATTTGGAGCGTGTGAATCCTGCTGCCACCGCGGACGGTGAGCCGGAGGTGCAGCGTGCGAACCTGCCGGAGTCCATGACACCGGATGAGCTGACCCTCGAGGTTGCGGAGAAGCTCTTCGCCACCCCGCAGACGGGCCGTGAGCTGGGCGTGAACCCGGATTCCGGGCGCACCATCGTGGCACGTGAGGGCCGTTTTGGCCCCTATGTGACGGAGTTGCTGGGTGAGGATGAGGAAGCCACTGTGGCCGCGAAGGCGGAAAAGCAGTGGGAGGCCGAGCGTGATGAGCAGGACCGGGAGCGTGAGGCGGAGGGCAAGAAGCCGCTGAGCCGTGAGACGAAGACTGCGCTGAACCAGAAGGCCAAGCGCGTCAAGGAGATCGTGGAATCTACCTTGAAACCGAAGACCGCCAGCCTGTTCAGCGGCATGGAGCCCGCCACGGTGACGCTGGAGGAGGCGCTGAAGCTGATGAGCCTGCCGCGTGAGGTGGGCGTGGATCCGGCGGATGGCGAGGTCATCACTGCACAGAACGGCCGCTATGGGCCGTACCTGAAGAAGGGCAATGATTCCCGCAGTTTGGCGAATGAGGAGCAGATCTTCTCCATCACGCTGGATGAGGCGCGCCGGATTTACGCGGAGCCGAAGCGGCGCGGCCGCGCGGCTGCGCAGCCGCCGCTGAAGCAGCTGGGTGACAATGACGTGTCCGGCAAGCCGATGAGCGTCAAGGAGGGCCGCTTCGGTGCGTACGTGACCGATGGCACCACCAATGCCTCCCTGCGCAAGGGCGATACCCCGGAGACGATGACGGACGCCCGCGCCAACGAGCTGCTTTCTGAGCGGCGTGCGAAGGAGGCCGCTGAGGGGCCGAAGACGTCCAAGAAAGCTGGCAAGAAGGCCACCAAGCGCAAGGCCTCCAAGGCTACGAAGAAGTCCACCACTAAGCGGACGGTGCGCAAGGGTACGTCCAAGGCGGCGAAGAAGGCCTCTTCCCGGTCCTAGGGGAGAAGGCGGTAGCGTGAAAGTTTAAAAGTTTAATCCAAAGTTTAAAACTTAGAAACTTTAATGCTTAAAACTGTGAAACTTTAAACTTTGCTGTCTTCGATCCTGTGGGGGTAACCTTCGCCGCTACCCCTTCATACGGTTTGTAGACAAAGCGGTTCACTGAGTATCTTAGATCACACAGTGAACCGCTTAGTCTATATAAAAGGAGTACGAACCCCATGAGCTTCCGCAAGAAGTCCCTCGCCGCCGTGATGGCCGCTGCCACCACTCTTTCCCTGGCTGCCTGCGCTGGCGGCGACGATGAGA
Organism: Candidatus Corynebacterium gallistercoris; assembly: GCA_019114175.1. Taxonomy (GTDB): domain Bacteria; phylum Actinomycetota; class Actinomycetes; order Mycobacteriales; family Mycobacteriaceae; genus Corynebacterium; species Corynebacterium gallistercoris. The sequence goes on along the minus strand of DXFZ01000083.1, from coordinate 11,941 downwards.
ACGTCATCAAGATCGGCGCCACCGACCCAGAGCAGAAGCAGTGGGAGGCCTTCAAGGAAGAGGTGAAGAACCTGGACTTCCCCGTAGAGGTCGTGGCGTTCTCCGATTACAACACCCCTAACCAGGCCCTCATCGATGGCTCCATTGATGTGAACAACTTCCAGCACATGCTGTTCCTGGCGCAGCAGAACACCGGTTCCGGTTCTGACTTGGTGCCGATCGGCGCCACCCAGATCTACACCTTGGGCATCTACTACAAGGATCACGATGACCTGAAGTCCGTGGAAGAAGCCGGCGAGGTAGCCATTCCTAATGACGTCACCAACCAGGGCCGAGCCATCAATGTGCTGGCCCAGGCTGGACTGCTGACCCTCAAGGAAGAGGGCATCTTGGTCCCGGACCCGGCCGATATTGACGAGTCCAAGTCCAAGGTGAAGGTCGTCCCCGTCGATGCCGCCCAGACTGCCACCAGCTACCTGGACGGCACCCCCGCGGTCATCAACAACACCTTCCTGACCCGCGCGGGCATTGACCCGAAGTCCGTCATCTTCCACGATGACCCGAACTCCCCGGAGTCCAAGCCGTACATCAACGGCTTCGTGACCACCCAGGAGCGCAAGGACGACCCGAAGCTGCAGGAGCTGGTGGAGCTGTGGCACTCTGAGCCCGTCCAGAAGGGCCTGCAGGAAGAGACCAACGGCACCGCCGTGCCAGTGCGCATGTCCGGCCCGGAGCTCAACGAGGTCTTAAAGGACACTGAAAAGAAGATGACCGAGCAGAAGTAGCTTCAGTTTTCTTCTTTGGGGGCGACGCCCCCACGCTTCACCCGCAATCGCCACAATCCCAGGGTGCTTCAAGATTGAGCTGGTCAAACAGGTAGGCATCACCGTGGAGTACATCCTCATGCTCGTGGACAAGTACCGGAAGCAATACGGGGATGGTGAAGACAAAGAGATTAGAGGGCAAATCTCCAGGGCACTGGCCTCCAGCCCGAACCTCAGGAACAAGAGAGACCTCGTTGAAGACTTCGTTGACCGCGTATCACCCAGTGGGAACGTGGATGATGAGTGGCAGGGTTTCGTCCGCGAACGCATGCGAGCTGAGCTGGATACCATCATCAGCGAGGAGAAGCTCAACAAAGCAAAAGCCTACGACCTGATGCCCAAGGCGTTTCTCGACCGTGAGGTGCTGTACAACGGCACGCGACTCCCAGCAATACTCCCCAAGGTTTCCAAGTTTGGAAGCCGCGGCAAGGAGGGGAGCGAACGAAAGCGGCGCGTAGCGAAGCGGTTGGAAGAGTGCGTGGAAAGGTTCGCAGCGCTGGGGGCCGGCATGGACTGGGCCGCGGGGGCCTCCGAAGAGAGATAGAAGTGGCCAGATGAAGCAAGACTGTCTCTCCTCTGATCTAGCCAAAATCTAGAGGCCAAAACCTAAGCGAGGAACTTTGGCCGCAATTCCTTCAACATTGCCAGACCCTTTTTTAGTTGGCGTGGCCCCACAGCCGCGGCTACCTCCGGGTATTTTTGGAAGGCCTCGTCCGCGCGGACTTCTGGTGCGTTGTACTTCTTAGCTCGCAGCATGGAGTTTGGTAGCGTGAGCTTCAAAATAGTCCGCTGCACCTCAAGGAACTGCTTTGGGAAGCTGGCGGTGTTGTAGGGAAGGCCGAATTCCTGGGCAATTTTTTCAACCTCTTTGCCGATGGCAGACAGGCGATTGGAAGGCATGTCAGGGAAGAGGTGGTGCTCGATCTGGTAGTTCAGGTTGCCAGACAGAATGGTCAGCACCTTTCCACCCCTGAAATTCGCTGAGCCGAGCATCTGGCGCAGGTACCATTCAGCCTTAGATTCTTCGTCCAGCGTGCGTTTCGTGAAGGTTTCCACGTCGTCCGGGAAGTGACCGCAGAAGATCACGGCGTAAGCCCACAAGTTGCGCGCCAAATTGGCTAGCAACGCCCCCTGAGCGGCACGCTTGGCGCGGTGAATGGCTCCAGCTTTGCGGCTACGGGAACCTGGGAAAGCAAAGCCGATGGCAGCGGCAATTGCTGGGAAAGCAACAAAATCCTTCGTGACCTGTTTGCGCACCTTCGCCAGCGTTTCTAATAGTGCGGGCTTCGTCTCTTCCCACGTCTGTCGGCCTGCGAAAAACCTGCCCAGTTCCACATCGTAGAAGGCCACCGCGTATTCAAACAGGCTGGCCAGTACCACATTGGTAACCGGCTGGAATAGTGTTGTCGGCTTCCACTGGCGATCTCTGGTGATGCGGATGACACCATAGCCGATGTCGTTATCCATGCCAATGATGTTGGTGAAGGTGTGGTGGCTGTAATTGTGTGAGTGTTTCCAACCCTTGGCGGTACCCGTATTGTCCCATTCCCAGGTGGAGGAGTGGATCTCTGGGTCATTCATCCAGTCCCACTGGCCGTGCATGACGTTGTGGCCGATCTCCAGATTCTCCAAAATCTTTGCCAGGCCCAAGGTGGCGGCGGAGGGGACGGTTAGTCCCGGGGCTAGGATCATGGCAAGGCGAGAGAGTAGATCCAGTCCACGTTGAGATCGAATGAGATTGCGTATGTAGGAAGCATCCTTTTCTCCCAAGGTCTCCCTATGCTGTTTTTCTATTTCAGTGAATCGGCGCCCAATTTCTTCAACATCTTCTGGGCTGAGGTGGGCATAGGCGTTAATATCGCGAATAGCCATGGTGCTACTCCTTAATGATCTAGTGGAGGGTGTTTGGGTGTTTAGTTCTGAGTGATAGATACGTCACCATGCGGCACGGAGCAACAGGTCCGCAAACGCTCTCCGGTATAGAACACCGAACCCGTGCGGGTATCCACCGCTTCTCCTTCAGTGATGGTTGCGACACAGGTGTGGCAGATTCCCATCCGGCAGCCGTGGGTGAGTGACACTCCGGCGGCTTCCGCAGCTTCTAGGATAGTGGTGGAACCATCGCATTGAGTCTGTCTTTCTAGATCCGGGAAGGTGATGGTGCCACCGCGTTGGGCGAGCTCTTCATCCGAAGTTGGGGTGGAGGAGAAGCGTTCCACGTGCGCTTGTGGCAGTGTTTGACACAATTCATCGAGGAGCCCCTGCGGGCCGCAACCGTACGTCTGCCGCTGCTGAACGTCTGGGATCATAGTAGGCAGTTGACTCATTGACAGCCGACCCTGCTCGGCTGAATTCCACAATCTAAGGGTGTAGGTGGGATGTGTCTTGGTCAGTGCTGTAATTTCACTGGCGTATGGCCCGGGGATCCGGCCGCTGCGTTCGCTATGAATGTGAATGACATCAGGGAAGGAACTCGGGGTGGTCTCTTGGCGAAGCCAACGCAACATGGACATGATAGGTGTGATTCCAGCCCCAGCGGTGACGAATAACAGTTTTTTCGGGAAGGGTTGGGGTAGGTAAAAGTCGCCTCCTGGCGCGGTCATGCGAATGATGTCTCCCTGGTGCAGGCGGGTTGTGACATGCGTGGAGACCGCGCCATTAGGTACCGGGGTAATGCCAAGGGTGATAGCACGGGTTTTGCTAGTGTTTGTGGCCTTGTCGGCAGGTGCATTTGTGATGGAGTAGCAGCGCCATTTCCAGCGGCCATCGATACGCACACCTAGTCCAATAAATTGTCCTGCGTGGAAGAACGGTGTAAGGCTCGGGCCTGGGAGAAGTGTGAGTTCGATGAACTCCTCAAAATATTCTATGTTGGTGATGCGCCCGCGCAGCTCCCGGCCGCGAAGAGGATTGAAGAGGCTGGCATAGTCCTCGGGGAGTAACGGGCTGCTTAGCGCTTTAGCTAGGCGTGATAGAGCGCGGGCGACTAGAGGCTGTGGTGCCGTTCGGTTGCTCAATGGGCAGGTTCCTTTCGGGTTGGCTGGTGTGTTGACCCGCTAGGCAGTTTTATTAATCTAACGGCGATCTTAGTGCATTAAAGGGGGCGAAGGCGAGAAGCTGAGCCGTACAGGAGCATTCTCGGTAGTGCCTTGAGCTAAGGCAGGGCGAGGTTGGTGCCCCATACCGAGAACATTGAGCAGTATCTACTACATACTTGTTTCAGTCTCACCCGGTTCGATCCGCCAGCGTAGGCCGGATCGGTCGCGCCAGCTGTGTCATTTCTCGCCGGCCGCGTAGCTCCACGGACTTCATCATTGTCCACCGCTGTTGCTCCGCTTCATTTGCTGCTTGTAGAGTTGCCGCACTAGTCAATACTTGACCTGGAGTTTGCTTCGCCAAGTCCGTCAACCGTGCAGCTTGGTTCACCGCATCTCCGATGACCGTGTACTCGAAACGATCCTTTGCGCCGATGTGTCCCGCGACTACGGATCCTGCAGCTACTCCGATACCGGCAACAAACTCCAAGCCCTGGAGTTTGGCTTTCAGCTCCCGCGCTGCGGCAAGCGCGTGCCCAGCCACATCGTCTAAAGGTAGCGGGGCTCCGAATACAGCCAAGGCTGCATCTCCCTCAAACTTATTAATGATCCCCTTATTGGCGTGTACTACTTCAACGACACGGTCAAAGAATTCATTCAATGCATTTACTACGTATTCTGGTTCTTTCTCTGCGGCAAAGCCAGTGGACCCAATCACATCTACGAACAAAACAGCAACATTGCGGGACTCTCCGCCCAACTCTGGTTGCTCTTCCAACGCCCGCCGGGCAACCTCCGTGCCCACGTATCGCCCGAATAGGTCGCTAACCTGCTGGCGCTCTCGCAGGCCGCGCATCATCTCATTGAACCCGGCCTGTAGTACGCCAATCTCTGAGGAATCATAGATCCGCACATCCGTGTTGACTTGCCCACGCCGTACCCGGTTGATCGCATATTGTAGTTCGCGGATCGGATCCGCCACCGCCATGGAAAAAAGCACAGTGCCCGAATAGCCAGTGATCAGTGTGGTGACCCCTAGGGCTAGTAGAGAAGGGATGATGCTGTGGGCGTCGCCCGGGAAATAACCAATGAACACCGCAATCATTAGCAGCAACATCCCTAGAACCGGCACCGCAGAAGTCAAGGCCCAGGTTGTAATCAACCGGTGAGACAGTGGGGATAAACGCGATTGCTCCGGTGCCCCCTTCGCCAAAGCACGCGCCGCCACGGGTCGCACCAGCCGCTCGGCTTCCATGTACGTCATCAACCCCACCATGAGGCCGCCCAGCACCGCGCACACCGCCACGGTCACTCCCCACCGAGTAGAATACTGCAGCGCCACCAACGTGAAAATAACCACGCCAATGATCCACAACACGGCCCCAGTAATTGTCTGCAACAACGGAATGCGCAGAACCAAGTCACGAATCATATTCGGATCATAGGCCTGCGGATTGCGTTGCCATCGCAGGACGGGAGCGAAGAAGTAGAGCGTCATCGTAATGCCCGCTAGTACGGCAAAGGCAAAGTACGCCGCGTAGAGGGTCGCTGTAGTGGTATCGAAACTGGTGAGCTCCTTGGCTTCCGGGATCGGTACCAGCAGCCTTAAGAATGTGGCCACGGCGAGTGCGCCGATGACGTTCGTGGCCAGCACGGTAGCTGCGTACAGAGGCCAGGAGGTGCCCCTGGCCCAACGGATGTAGCGCAGCAATTGAGTCATGGTTATAAGACTATCGAATACACTGGGGTGCTGTGACTGAATCCGCCGCCTCGCCCACTACCGCTGCCACGCCGCCACTCGCACCCCCGATTTTCGGCCGCATCACCGCCGCCCCCGTCCGCACCGCCCTCGCCCGCGCCATTCGGGACCCGCACGCCATGACGCACTCCTGGCTGTTCACCGGCCCACCCGGTTCCGGCCGCTCCATTGCCGCCAAGGTCTTTGCCACGGCCCTTGTTTGCCCGCACGGTGGGTGCGGCACGTGCGAGGCCTGCACGTCCACCGCCGCGGGCACTCACCCGGACATCCTGTGGGTTTCCACCTCCGGCGTGGTCTTGAGCGTGGATGAGGTCCGCACCGTGGTCCGGGAGGCCGCGAACATGTCCACGGTGGGGCGCTGGCGCGTGGTGGTTGTGGAGGACGCGGATCGCCTCTCCGATGGTGCCGCGAACGCGCTGCTGAAGTCCGTTGAGGAGCCGCCGGCGCGCACCGTGTTCATCCTGTGCGCACCGTCCACCGATCCGCACGATATCTCCATCACGCTGCGGTCCCGCTGCCGCCACGTGTACATTCCTACTCCCTCGCCGCAAGCGGTGAAGGATGTTTTATTGGGCGACGCCACCCTGCGCCTCACCGACGCCCAAGCTCAGTGGGCTGCTTCAGTCTCGGGCGGCCACATCGGAAGAGCGCGGCATCTTGCGAAGGAGGAGAAGGCAAGGGACAAGCGCGGCGTGGCTTTGCGCCTGCCGCAGAAGGTGTATGAGCAGGGTTCTCTGTATTTGTTTACCTCTGAACTGGTGAAGAAGGCCACGGAGGAGGCTGCCGCTGCGCTGGAGGCTAAGGACGCCCACGAGCGCCAGCAGCTGGAAGAGTCCCTGGGAATGGGAGCGAAAGGCAAGGGCGCGGCGAAGGCGCAGCGTGGTGCGGCGAGCCAGCTAAAGGAGCTGGAGAAGGAGCAGAAGAACCGCCGCACCCGCTCCGCACGGGACGCCCTGGACCTGGCGCTGATTGATGTGGCTGGCCTGTACCGGGATGCGATGCTGCTGGCTGTGGGGGCGGTGGATGATGAGGGTGCGCCCATGGGTGGATTCCAGCACCCGGACATGGCCTCTACGTCCCGTGAACTGGCCCGCCGTAATAGCGGTGAGGCGCTGGTGCGCTGCATCGACGCGGTGAGCGAGTGCCGGGAGGCGCTGGGTTTCAACGTGAAACCGGAGGTGGCGCTGGCTGCGATGGCAGGCCGTTTGCGGGAGTGCTGTGGAGTGGTTTAATATAGCGCGCATGCCGCTTTAGCTCAGTCGGCAGAGCGTTTCACTCGTAATGAAAAGGTCGCGAGTTCGATTCTCGCAAGCGGCTCTGTTTTATCCCTCGTTTTATCTCTGGGGATATGGCGTTTACTACGCTCAAAATCCGGGATTTTTAAAGATCAGCGGATTTTGAGCGTAGTTTTTTCTGTGTTGAGGACTGATGGGGAGCCGGAGTCACGGATCTCCCGCAACAACTCGGACTCTCGATCTTCCCCGTGTTGGAGAACATTGGCTATGGCGCCGTGGGCGGCATGCTCAACCCGTCATCTGACGTGGAGGGGCGGTCCACATCTGGCTGCTGCGCTCCATCGCCGGAAGATGGAGAGGGCCGCCGAGCAGGCCAGAACCACACCATCAGTGCAATAAGCACAAGGCCGGCGATGGTGGTGACGATGGAGCCTTCGAAGCCGAAGCTGCCGCCGGAGATGATTTCCTTGCCGGGCAAGGCCGTGGATTCGAAGAAGCTACCCTTCACCTGCTTCCCGGACACCTCTGCGCCGAAGATGTAACCCTGGCTGAAGTTCCACGCGGCGTGGGCCAGGCCAGTGATCCAGATATTGCCGGTCCGGTAGTACAGCAGGGCGAACACGAAGCCGAACACGGTGAGGTTCAGCACTGGGATGAAGCCCATGCCAGGGTTGGCGGCATGCCCGGCGGTGAACAGCAGAGAGGTCACAATGATGGCCACCGGCGCATGAAAACGCTTCGTGAGGTGGGGCATGAGGTACGCGCGGTAGATGAGCTCCTCCCAGATGCCTTGGACGGCGAAGAACACCGCAGCTACCAGGATGGGGGCCGCGGCACTGGCGGTGAAAGCCCAGGTGATGCTGGTACCGCCGGCGAGGGTGATGATGAGTCCCACGAGGGTGAGCAGCCCAACGCCTAGAGCCACGCCCAGGGCAGCTCTGGGAGCCCAGCGATCGCGCGTGAAGCCCAGCGCCTCCCAACTCAGCCCGGACACCTTAATCATCATCAGCGCGCCCAAGACAACGGTGAGGAACATCGCCACCGCGGTGGTAGGGGAGACGAACTCATCCGGGGCGCCGGGGAGCACCAGCCTCAGTAGCGGAACCAGGATGCCTGGCAGCACTGCGAATACAACGAGGGAAATGATCAGCGGCAGCCCGATGAGCTTCCAATTGCCGGTATGTGACGCAGGAATGGCCTGCACTCGTGCGCGGTAGCCACGGCTACCGAGGGTGTCAGAAGAGCTTGAAGTGGATGTCATAGATGTGTACTTTACGGCAGCGCGGACCCGGCGCTCACCACCCGGCCCGGATGGCCTCCGTGGCCAGCTTGAGCCGCGAGTGCGCGTCGAACTTCACCATGAGGGAGGATACGTGCTTCTTCACCGTGGACTCCGCATACATGGTGGCCTTGCAGATCTCCTTGTTGGATAGGCCCTGCACCAGGTGCCGCAGCACTTCCTTCTCCCCGTTGCTCAGTGGCTCCGGTGCCGTGGCGCCGGCCTTCATCCACCGGCGCCGTTCCCGCTGCGCATCCGCCCCTTCCTGGCCGTGGGGGATGTAGTCCACGAGCCGGGAGAGGCACTCGGAGGACACGGCCGTACCACCACTGACAGCATCCTCCACCGCCGCGATAAACCTCTGCGGCCGCGAACTCTTAATGATGTACCCGCTGCCGCCGCGGCTGAGGATCTCCAGCATCGTCTCATCCGTATCCATGCTGGTCATCGCCACAAACGCGGGCGGCTGCGCGAGCGTTTCCAAGTTCTCCAGCAGCTCCACCCCGCCCATCTCCGGCATGTGGATGTCCGCCAGCACCACGTCCACGTGCGGGTCATCCCGCCGCAGCGCCTCCAGCGCAGTGCGCCCGTTGTCCGCCTGCCCGGCGATCTCTATGCCTTGGGCGGCGGCGAAGTAGTAGGTCAGGGCGGTGAGCACGCTGGGGTCATCATCCACCAGCAGAACGCGAATGGGCACGATTAGCCGCGGCACCACACCATCTGTGGGTTCTTCTTGCAGCTGAAGATGTGGTACGGCGCATCGTAGGTGGTCGCGGTGGAGCCGGCGACGGTTTGGGTGGTTGCGGCGGAGGCTGTGGGGGCGACGCCACCGCCAACACCCACCATCACTCCCAGCGTTGCGGTAGCCACGGTCAGCTTGGCCAGGGTGGTGCGGGGGAAGATCACGGTCAATCACTCTCCTTGAAATCTTATGTACTTATAAGAGCTTAGTGTGTCCTGCCCAGTTTGTCAGCGGGGAATATCCACCCGCAGCACCCACAAGTCTTTCCCTTCGCGCTTGGCCACGGCCCTGCCCTTGGCACGCTTCGCCCACTGCTCCAGGTTCTCCAACCCCAACCCGGAGGACATGAAGGCGAGGGCGGGGCGGTTCACCGCCGTGGCCTGGGTGGGCGTGGAATTGGCTGCGGCATCTTCCCGGCAGAGGTTGCGCAGGAATACGCTCACGGCCCGTCGGCCGGGCGCGACCGCGAACTCCACCGTGGAGCCCGGCTGGGCGTACTTCAGAATGTTCGTCGCCCCCTCCAACAAGGCACGGTGCAGCAGCATCCGTTGCGTGCTCCCCGAGGGCAAGGCCGCCGTGAACTCGCGCGCGTTGAGGAGCTCCCCGGCCGTATCCTCGCGGAACTGGACGGAGAACCCGTGGTGCTTCAGCAGCGCCACGGCGCGCTCCACTGCCTCCGGCACACCGGGTGCCGGGCGGCCGGGCGCGTGCCAATCCGCCGCGGTGAGCGCGGCCAACAGCTCCCGCAGATCCGTGGCGGCGTTGCGCCCCTCTTCGGCCACGAACTCCAGGGTCTCCCGCAATTCCGGGGTGCTGGGTGCTTTCCCGCCGAACTCCGGATCGAGCTGCAGGCTCAGCGCCTCAGAGCGCATCACTACGGAGGTGAGGGAGCTGGCCACCGAGTCGTGGAGCATGTTCGCCAGCTGGCGCTGCTTGTGCTGCAGGTCCCGCTGCCACTCCTCCACCAGGTCATGGCGCTGCCGGTCCTTGGCGCCCAAGAAGTAGCCAATGGCCGTGGCCACGCCAATCATCAAGCCCCAAATGATCAGCGCCACTGGGTCCAAGGAATGGAAGAACACCCCCGGTACGTCGGCGGTGGGGTCCACCACGCCCCACGCCGCCAGGTAGGCCACCACCGCCACGGTCAGCCACCGGCGGCCGGAGTACGCGATCACCCCGCAGAAGGCGGGCGCCATCAGGCTGATCGTGGGGATCTGGCCGAAGGAGCTGACCGTGGCCGCGCCGAAGGCAACCAAGAAAAACGGGGTGGCCAGCAGCGGGTAGGCCACGCCGGCTGCCAGGAACAGGGAGAGCGCCAGGCCGAACGCCACCGCAGCAGGCTGGACCGGCTGGGAGCTCAGCAGGAAATTGAGCCCCACAATGCAGAAACAAATGAGCAGCGTCCACGCGCCGGCGCCAAAACGGCGCGGGCGCGTGGACGCTGCCGCAGGGCGGTCAGCCGGGATGCCCTGCGAATCCATGGGAAACCTCCGGGAGGTTGGGCGTGGGGTGGCGTCGAATAATAAAAAATATTCTAACGCGCAGCCTCAGAAGCGGAAGGATCAGACTTCCACTTCGGCACCATCTCCTCGTAGGTCTCCATCAGCTTCACCTGCGTCACGTTATCCGGGATGCCGAACGCATCCACCAGCACCTGCGACCACGGTCCCAGGGAATCCACCAGGTCATTCAGCGCCGCGCGGGCGGCCTTGGTGCGGGTGCCGGAGAGGAGGTTCTGCTCCAAGTACCAGGAGGCGTTATCCACGATGCAGCTCAAGAAGAACACGTCACGGACCTGCTCCAGCACGCGGCGGCCCTGGTCAGACTCCAAACGGGACTCCGCGTCCATGAAAGCCTCAAAGACGATGCGGTCCACGTGGGCGTACGCCACGGCCAGCAGGTGATCCTGCGCCTGGTCCACAACCTGCGCGGCCTCATCCGCCTCCATCTTCTTAGCGGCCCGCAGGCGGCGCGCCAGGGAGAGCATGAGGCGATCCTCGCGCTGGGTCAACAGCTGGATCTGGTTGGCAGGGTCAAACAGGGAGGTCTCTTCAGAGTCGCTGAAGGTGTCCATGAAGTTCTGGATGATCGCGTCCGCAGCGGTGCGGCGGCGCAGGAGGTTGCCGAAGTTATCCAGGCCGAAGCGCACCATTTCCATGGGCTTGAGGCCACCCAGCTCCTTGGCGAAGCCGGTCATGAGCTCCTTGGCGGCCAGCTGCAGCATGACCACGTTATCGCCCTCGAACGTGGTGAACACGTCCGAGTCTGCCTTCAGCGTGGTCAGCAAGTTCTCCGCCATGTAGCCGGCGCCGCCGCAGGCCTCACGCATCTCCTGGATCGTGTCCGTGGCGTGGGCGGTGTTCGCGGCCTTCAACGCGGCGGCGTGAGCCTCCACCTCGCGCTGGTCTGCCTGCTGATCCTTGGTGAACACCGTGGGGTCCAGCCCCAGCTGGTCCAGCTCATGGACGCGGGAGATCAGGCGGTTGGTGGCAAACTGCAGGCCGTAGGCGCGGGCCACGCGCGGAATGAGGCGCAGGCGGTGCCAGCGGTGCTCAATGAGGCGCTTCTCCGGCAGGGAGTCATCGGGGGCGAACTGACGGCGTAGGTTCGCGTAGCTCACGCCGATATCCAGCGCGGTGCGGGCGGCGGAACCGGCGGCCGCACCCACGGTGACGCGGCCGCGGACCAGCGCGCCCAGCATGGTGAAGAAGCGGCGGTTCGGGTTCTCAATGTCAGAGGTGTAGTTGCCGGCTTCATCCACGTCCGCGAAGCGGTTGAGCAGGGCCTCGCGTGGCACGCGGACATTATCGAAGCTCAAGGTGCCGTTATCCACGCCCTTGAGACCACCCTTGTAGCCGTGGTCGCCCAAGTGCACGCCTTCCACCGCGGAGCCATCCTCTTCGCGGATGCGCACCACCAGGCAGTGCACGCCCTTGGACTCCTCATCTCCGGGCACGAAGAGCTGGGCGAACACGGCGGCCCAGCGGCCATCGCGGGCAGCGTTGCCGATGAACCACTTCTCGCTGGAGGCCGTGGGGGAGTTGATGATGAACTCCTGGGTCTCCGG